>CAZTDG010000014.1:2272-32100 GCA_964612655.1 uncultured Acidimicrobiales bacterium
CTGCACCGACAACGACCACCGTTGCTCCCGCTCCAGTAGCCACACCGGCTCCGACCACGACCACTGCACCGACGACGACGACCACGACAACGACCGTTGCACCGACCACGACGACGACCGTCGCACCGACAACAACAGCCACCACCATTGCACCGTTGCCGACGACAACCACGACCGGTCCTCCATCTCCAACACCGTCTCCTGTGCCGAGCCCCGTCACCACGACGACGGCTCCTGGGGCACCCGCACCGCCACCGGCTACCAGTCCACCGTCGGCACCCGTCGTACATCTTTGTCAGGGAACCCCAGCAACCATCGTGGGTACGTCTGGTGACGACGTATTGGAGGGAACCCCAGGCGACGACGTGATCGTTGCGCTCGGCGGCGACGACATCGTGAATGGCAACGGCGGGGACGACATCATTTGTGGCAACGGCGGGGATGACATCTTGCTCGGCGGCCTCGGCTTCGACATCATCCGCGGCGGAGGTGGCAGTGACCATCTCTACGCAAATAGCGACACAACACGCGTCGACGACTTCGGCGCCGCGCTCTACGGCGGCGCTGGCCGAGACTTCCTCGTCGGTTCGAACAAGGCGGACCTCTTGCGAGGTCAGCTCGGCCGTGATGACATTCGCGGCTATGCCGGCGACGACATCCTTCGAGGAGGCGCCGGTGGCGACCTTCTCGTGGGAGGCGGCGGAGCCGACAACACCCGCGGCGGTAAAGCTGATGACCACATCATCACCTCGCTGGGCGATTTCATTCGAGGTGGCGATGGCATCGACGTGTGTGTCGCCAGCCATCTGGCCATTTCGGTCGGGTCCTGCGAGTCCTTCTAGGGCAACCCGCCAGCTAGCTAATTACTCCGCGATTGCCAGCGACTCTGGTTCCGCCGCGGCAGGTGTTGCGTTGACGATGATCTCGCGGACCAAGGCATCGATCGCCCCCACGGAACCGCTCGTAGCCCCGTCCTCACCGTTCACAATCACCGAGAAGATCGCATCTCGGCCATTGGCCATCCGCGCCCAGCCGCTCAGAGAGCGACCGTTGAGAATCGTGCCGGTCTTGGCTTGTACTAGGCCGGCGTTGGCACCACCGAAGCGTCCGGCCAATGTCCCAGAAACTCCACCGACCGGCAATTGCGAGCGCAGCAAGTCGCCTTCGGGCGTGCCGTGAAGCGCAGCCATCGACTCCACGAACGACCGAGCTGAGCGCATGTTGCCACGGCTCAATCCGGAGCCGTCATCGATGAGACCATCGAGTGAGCCGCAGTTCTCAAACAGGACCGCTTCGACGGCCTCTGCGCCATTGTCCAGTGTGCCTCTGCCCGCGGTGACTCGGCCGAGTTCCATCAACAACAGATCGGCGTGCTGGTTGTCGCTCGACAACAACATCGTGCGCACGAGCGACCCGATAGGTGCCGACTCCACCGAAGCGATCGGGCGACCAGCAGCGGGGCTAACCAGCCTCGCGACGGCCACGTTCCCGACGCTGATTCCGCGCTCTTCCAAGAACGACGCGATCCGGTCGCCGTTCACCAGCTCAGGATTTTGGAGCAGCGTCTCGCTTTGTGTCCAACGGTTGTTCTCCAACATCAGACCTGAAAGCGGTCCCACAAACTGCGGCATGTGCCAGTCGAGCCAACCATCGGCTTCAGGCCTTTGCGGGAACCCGGTTACGTCGAGGACGACACGATCGATCGAATCGCCAATCGCCGGCCGAGCGGTGTCGATGGCTCCCAATAAACGAGGGAACGTCAACGTAGGGTCAGCTGCGGCGCGAATGATGAGGTCATTGCCTAACAACTCGATCTTGGTGGTGAGTGGAGCGTCGAGATCCAATAGCGCGTTGGCGCCGATAGCGGTCAACACCTTCTGATTGGAGGCCGGGAACAATCGCAGGTCCGGATTGTGGGTTGCGACCTCGCCCCAACCATCGACCCAGACCGACACGCTCACGTCGTGGCCAGCGAAACCGGGGTGCGCAATCGCCGCCTCGATTCGAGACGCCAACGCCTGAGCTTCGGGAATCTCACCGTCGCCAGCGAAATCTGCGTTGCTGCATAGCGGGTTCACCGGAATCGTCGTAGTTGTTGTGGTCGTCGTAGTCGGCGCGGGGATCGACGTGGTCGAAACCACCGGAGCCGTGGTGGTGGTAGTGGTAGTAGTCGGCCCAGCTTCGCGACCCAGAACCTGGACGTCGACAATCGGGGCCCCAGCGTCGGCTGAGCCTTCGGTCGCGCACCCCGCAGCGACAAGGGCCACTCCCAGCATGAGTGGCGAGAAGAATCTTCTCATTACCTACAGTCTCGCAAAGATCTTCTGCGTTGTGTTGTCAGGCCCTCCGGCAGGGCGCTAGGTATCTATTCGAGGAGTGGCTCGATTACCGGTGGCTGAACGGCTGGATCAGCTAGCGGTGCTGGGTCGACGATGATCTCGCGGACCAGTGCATCGATCGCAGCGATTGCGCCTCCGAGCGTGCCTTCCTCGCCATTTACGATCACCGAGAAGATGGCGTCTCGACCGTCGGCCATTTGCGCCCAGCCGCTTAGCGCACGAGCGCTGAAGAGCGTCCCTGTCTTGGCTTGCACCAGGCCAGCGTTCGGGCCCCCAAATCGGCCGGCAAGCGTGCCCGACACGCCACCGACGGGCATCTGGGATCGTAAGAGTTGGCCTTCGGGCGTGTCGTGAATGGCGACAATCGATTCCACGAATGATCGAGCGGATCGCCAATTCTGTCGGCTCAATCCCGACCCGTCATCGATCAGGCCGTCCACGGATCCGCAACTCTCTCGGAGCACGGACTCGACCGCCTCCGCGCCTGTCGCCAGTGATCCTGCTCCGGTGGCTACTCGGCCGAGCTCCATCAACAGAAGGTCGGCTTTGGCGTTGTCGCTCGTTCGCAGCATTGTTTCGATGAGCGAACCAATCGGTTCGGATTGCAGCGTGGCGAGTGTCCTACCAGTAGCTGGCCGGACCAGTCGGGCCACGAACACCGAATCGATTTCGACGCCGCGCTCTCTCAAGAAGTAGGCGATTCGCTCACCGTTTTCTTGCTCCGGGTTTCGGATGAGCGCTGCGTCCGAGCTCCAGCGGTTGCCGTTGAGCACCAGCCCTGAAAGCGGGCCTACGTACTGCGGTGTGTGTCGTTCGAGCCAGCCATCGGCCGTCGGACTTTGCGGGAATTCAGTGGCGTCGATGATGATGCGGTCGAGCGACGCACCGATCGTCGGCAGTTCGATGTCGATCGCTTCGAGTAGTCGCGGGAATGTCAGTGTTGGATCGCCCCCCGGGCGAATGACCAGATCGTTCCCTACCAACTCGATTCTCGTTGTGAGGGAAGCGGTTGGATCGAGCAGTTCATTCGCGCCGATAGCAGTGAGCACTTTTTGGTTCGACGCGGGATGCAGACGCAGGTTCGGGTTGTGCGTAGCGATCTCTCCCCAGCCGTCTACCCACACCGAAACGCTCACGTCATGGCCCTCGAAGCCCCAGTGGTCGAGTGCTCGGTCGATTCGAGACCCGAGTTCGTCGGCTTGGGGATTCTTGTCGGCAAAGGCAAACGCTCTGTTCACACACGGCGGATCGAGCGGGGTCGTCGTGGTGGTGGTCGTTGGAGCAGGCCTAACCGCAGTGACGGGAACCGCTGGTGCAACACTCGTTGCGGTAAGGGCCCCCGACAACACGCCGACATCGACGGGCGTAGCTTCGATGCCCTCGGCTGAACAGCTGGCAACGATCAGTGCCAAACCCAACAGGGTTGGCAACAGACGTTCTCTCATTTCCACCATTGTCAGCATTTTTGCTGCCAACGTGACATTGGGGGACTAAAAAGTTACGCAGAGTGTTTATTTGCGCCCCCGGCAAGAATCGAACTTGCGCTCACGGTTTAGGAAACCGATGCTCTATCCACTGAGCTACGGGGGCTGAATTCTCCGCATTCGCTTGGGCTCGCCAGGCGGGCGGTTGGGACGGGCGCTTATGCCGACCGGTCTTTCACGTTACCGCTGGTGCTTGTCAGCGCCGTTGTTTGCGCAACTTGCGCTCCTGGGCTCGTTCCCACTTGCGCTGACGACTTCGACAGGCTTTGCGACAAAAGATCTGGTTCGATGTCTTGGACTCGAACAGCTCGCCGCATCGCCAGTACTGACACTCCCGAAGTTTCTCGGGGTCCAGGTCGTCCCAGTCATCGGGAAGTTCGCTATCGAGGGGTTCGATACTCACCGCACCAGTTTGGTCCACGACACCATCGTCATGGGCCACGCTCGTTGGAGTCGTGCAGCCGTGAACCAGTAGGGTCAAGGCGTGACCGCAGCATCTGTCGAGGAACAGCTCGCCATCGTCGACCGCGAACTTGAGAGCGCGCTCGTCGGCACCACGAAATGGAACGAGTCGCGAATCCCCGTCATCCGCGGCACATTTACTCGACTGCTCAACAACGTGCGTCTCCTCACCAGTGGCGAGACGTCACTGCCGATCCTCGAAATCGGCTCTGATGGAAAGCTCGCGAGTGCGAAGGTTCTCCATGCGTTGACCGGCCTCGATGTCGTGGCCTCCAACCTCGCCGTGAAGGGTCTCAAGGCGAGCATCGGGGACTACCCGATCACCATTCACAAAAACGAGGTCGGCAAGCTCGACTTCCCGGACAACAGCTTCTCGATGCTCTTCGGTCGCGCGGTCCTCGAACACATCTCGGACATGGACGCCTTCCTGCTCGAATGCGATCGTGTGCTCGAGCCCGGGGGAGTGCTCTACCTAGACGGCGGCCCGCTGTATTACAGCCCCAAGGGTCACCACGTTGCCGTGAAGGGGCCATCGGGAACCCATTACGGTTTCGCCAAAATGCCAGACCTGGTGCCGAACTGGTGCCAGCTCGACTCAAATGAAGACGAGATCTATTCGCACCTCGTCGAGAGCCGAGACATCGACGAAGAGGACGCGAGGGTGGTGGCGCACTACATCTTCAACTCGCCCGAGCAGAACCGGATGTCGGCGTCACAGGTGATCGCCGCCTTCGACCGATCGCCGTTCAGTCAGCTCGCGTACGACACGATGCACGTCAAGAAGTTTGAACCGCCGGAGCATCTCGTCGAGGAGTATGGCGAGTTTGACCTGACCTGTAACGGCTTGGCCTACTACGTCACCACGGGAGAGGTCGCGACACCCGAACCCGTAGATGAACCAGCAGCCGAGGTCGGCTCTGTCGGTCTGCTCTCGAAGCTTCGTGGTCGGCTCCGCAGCTAGTCGAACGCTGGATGCAACGATGCATGCGGGTCCACCGAGTAGAGTTTCAGGTGAACTTCTCCACAAGTGCACGCTGAGTCGAACGGGCGGTTCGGGGCGGCGGGTTACCTTGGTCACACCTTTCTGACCCGCAAGAGAGCCTTTTCATGACGCTTCTATCTCGGATTCGCGACTTTGAAATGCGAACTCGTCCCGTCGATCCCCATACCAAAGCGGCTCTTCAACGACGCTGGGACGAACTGCCCGCGGCGCAACAGATTCCGAGCCAGGTGCTCGGACGGCGAACGACCGGCTGCGAGGGAACGCATGGCGTCTTCCCAAAGTGCAACTTTGCGTGCAAGCCCTGCTATCACTCGAGCGATGCCAACAAGGTGCGCGTCGACGGTCCTCACACGCTCAAGGAGGTTGAGCGACAGATGAAGTACATGGCCTCGGCCAACGTCACCTCCACATACGCCCAGCTCATCGGTGGCGAGGTCAGCTTGCTCGAGGCCGACGATCACGCGAAGGCGCTGGAGATCATGTGGGCTCACGGCCGCAAGCCAATGAGCTTCACCCATGGCGACTTCGACTACGACTACCTCCGAACCATCGCGCTCGACGAGAACGAAGAGCCGCGGTTCCGTGAGATCTCCTTTGCCTGTCACATCGACACGACGATGGTCGGTCGCAGGGGATTCGAGAAGCCCGAGTCCGAAGCGCAACTCAACGAGGCACGGGCACTATTCGCCTCCATGTTTGACCGGCTGGAGAAGGATTACGGCGTGAAGTCGTTCCTGGCCCACAACATGACCGTCACTCCTGGCAACGTCGATCAAATCGCAGATGTTGTTTCGAACTGCTGGAAGCAAGGATGGCGATTGTTCTCGTTCCAGCCGGCCGCCTACATCGGTAATGAGAACCGGTGGCGCGATGGCTTCCGCGAACTGACCTCCGACATCGTCTGGTCCGAGGTTGAGCGCGGCGTCGGTACTCGCCTTCCATATGAGGGGATCCACGTCGGCGACACCCGCTGCACCCGTTCCACTTGGGGCGGATGGGTCGGCGACAACTATGTCCCATTCGTGGACGATCGTGACCAAGACGACCGAGATTTCGTGGCGACAGCGCTCGAGGCCTTCCCCGGCAACATGATCACCAACGATGCGGTGACGGCATCGGCTCGCATTGCGCGTTCGATCGCCGCGACCCCACGTGTCCTGCCTGAAGGAGCGCGATGGGCTCGTCGCTTCGTTGAACGCAGTGGCGGCCTCTCCTCAGGCTGGCTTCACTTTCGTCCGATGACCTTTGTGATGCATCAATTCATCGACGCTGTTGACACGGCCGCCGCGTGGCAACACATGGAGAGCGGCACCCGCGCCGAAGATGAAAAGATCCTCGCGGCCCAAGAGCGCCTCGAAGCCTGCGCCTACCGGATGGGCCACCCGGACCGAGACCAATCCGTCCCGGCCTGTGTGCAACATGCGGTGCTCGACGTCGAAGAGAACCGCGAGCTAGTTCAGCTACTTCCATTGCCGACCCGTCGATCCGCATGAACTGTCGCGCGGGGCTGTCGTGAGCGAACATTCGCCGAATCGGCGGCTCGCGGTCCTGCGCCTCGGCCTCCTGGTCGCTGCACTCGTCATTTCGGGCCTCGTGCTGTTCTTCGTCGGTGGCGACAGCCTCGGTGGAGCGCTCGAATCAGCCTCAGATAGTCCATGGGGCGTTGTCGGATTCATCGCGCTCTACGTCGTGTTGGTGGTTGCGTTCGCCCCCGGCACCTTCGCCACCATCACCGCTGCCGCTGTCTTCGGCTTTGGAACCGGATTGCTGGTCTCGGTGACGGGAGCGACGATCGGAGCCTCCCTCGCGTTCCTCATCTCGCGATTCATCGGTCGCGACGGCGTGATGGAACTCTTCGGAAATCGCGTCGGTCGTATCGACGATTTCATCGGCAAACGCGAGTTCGTGTCCGTACTGATCCTGCGATTGTTGCCAATCGTCCCGTTCAACGGATTGAACTATGCGTCGGGCCTAACAAACCTGCGTTTCTCGCGGTATGTGCCAGCCTCGATCCTCGGGATGTTGCCCGGAACCGCCCTTACCAGCTGGACCGTGTCTCAAGCTGGCGACATGACGAGCAGCGCCTTCGTCATCCCTGCGGTCATCACCGTGCTGGCGATTCTCGGCAGCATTGTGGTGGCTAGGCGGTATACCTCAGGCCGCACAGTCGACGCCAGCGCCTAGCACCGCCTGAATCCACCGAACGGCACTAGGCAGCGCGGTCGACGCCGGCACGCAGCGCCGAGGCGAACAACAGGAACGGCGGCAAGAGAAAGATCAGGTCGAGCACGGCCGCGATCTGTGGGTCGCTCCGCACGAAGGGCACCAGTACGAGCGGCAACATCGGAATGCCGCCGCCGACCCCAAGGCTCGATCCGTACTGGGACCACGAAATAGTGAAGCCGAGCACGAGTGCAACCCCGACTCGTCCTGCGAGGATGCGGGTGGTGACTCCCCACCACACTTGAAAGCGCGACGCTCCGAGAACTCGCGCGGCTTCTTCCCTGCGGCGCAGTGCACCTGTGAAGCCGGGGATCAACACGAGGATCATGTACGGGACCACGCTGATCAGATGAGACAGCCCGATACCGATCAGACCGTCTGCGATGCCGATGCGAAGGAACCAGACCCGCAGTCCTTCGCCCACCACCAACGGGGGAAGCAACACCGGCGCAAGAACCGTGGCAGTGAGCACCGCCGGGGTCCCTGGAGCACACAGCGAACGAGCCGCTGGCCATGCCAACAGGAGGCCGACAATCATCGTGCCGAGTCCTACGATGATCGAATTGGTGAGGGCTTCGACGATCAGCGCGTCGTTACGTACCGCCTCCAACGCTCGTGTGCCGAAGCGCTGAGGGATGAGCGCTGGGCTTCGCCACTCGTCCGCGATCGCTCGCACGGGCAGGATCAAAAAGGGCGCGGAGAAGAGGAAGACGGCGACCCATAAGGGGATGAACTTCACCCGTTCGAGAATCATCGCCGGAGCTTCCGGATGTCTCGGCTCCATCGAATCCCGATGGCCACTACGGTCGTCAGCGAAAGGACGATGAGCGATGCCGTGACCAGCGCAACGGCGGCGTCGGCTCGAGCGATCGGCCCTCGAATTCGTACACGTGTTATCGACCAGTTCGAGAGCGCTTCGGGGTCTAGTGGTCCGATCACGGCTGGAACCTCCGTCGAGCCAACTACGAACGCAGCCACGAGCAAGCTACCGAGCACGAGCGGCTGCGAAATAGCGGGAATGGTGACCGTCGCCCATCGACGAAGCCGCCGGGCTCCAAGACTTCGTGCGGCGGCCTCTCTGCGAGCTAGGTCATCGGTAAGAGATGCGTGGGTGATCAAGATGAGGAACGGGACTTCCTTCAATACGTACACGAGGATCAGGCCGAGACCGAACCCATCGCGAACGATCGGGAGCTCAAGGCCAATGCGGTCGAACAGGCCGCCCGGGCCCAACCAAACAACGAGTACCGACGCGGCGACTAGGTGAGGTACTGGCACGACCGTCGAGATTGCGGTCCTGGTGATTGCACCACGGCGATGTCGAAGGAGAAAGGCCAATGGGATCGAGAGAACGAGGCTGATCAGGGTCGCGAGAACCGCACTTCGGAGGGTGAAGATGATCGAGCGTCTGAAGGACGCGTCGCCAAACACCTCAGACCATGCATCAGCTGAGTACGATCCTCCCAGAATCGCCCCCGGTCGAAGCGACGAGGAAATCACCCCGGCAAGTGCGCCGATGGTGAGAAGTCCGAGCACAATGATCGCAGGCACTGCACCCCGTATTGAGGACCACCTCCGATGCTCGACTCGTCCATTCGCTCCCAGATCGCCCCCTGGCTGAATCGCTTCGGGAACGGGCTCGCCAACCGTGGTGTTAAGGCCAATCATGTGACGGCCGTCGGCTTCGTTATCGGTGTCGGCGCGTGCGTTGCGATCGGCACAGGCCGCTGGGGTATCGCGTTGGTGCTCTGGATACTGAACCGCGTCATCGACGGGTTAGACGGTTCGGTCGCGCGCGCGACTAAGCCCACCGAACTCGGCGGATTCCTAGACATCGTGGCGGACTTTGCCATCTATGGCGGTCTCCTCGTCGGGTTCGGATTCTCAGCCGATGAGTTGCGGCTACCGGCGCTAGTGGTATTCCTTGCCTATTACCTAAATGGAACAGCGTTCCTAGCGTGGTCCAGTCTTGCCGAACGCTTGAAGCTCGGCGAAGGCGGCGATGGACGAAGTCTCGACTTCTCGAACGCAGGACTTACCGAGGGTTCCGAAACCGTCATCGTGATGGCCGTCATCCTGGCGTGGCGATCACAGGCTGAACCGATCTTGTGGATCTGGGCTGGCGCCGTGTTCATCACCGTGTTCCAGCGAGTGATCTTCGTTATCCGCCATCTCCGGGATTATCGACCCGATCAAGGAACTCAAGAATCGGCATCGTGACCTTGCGGACCCGCGGCGAGAAGAACTGCATGCGCAGCTTCTCGTTCGCAGCCTTCGCTGAGCTCTCCGCGTGCGTTGGGTACGGACGAATCATCTGACCGATATCGCGCAGCTTCGCGCCTGAGGTCACTCGCATGGTGAGCTCGTTGATGGTCTCGCCCGCCGTCTCGCCGACGACGGTGGCTCCCACGACTGTTCCACCGACGGTGAACAGTTCGGTGAATCCGACCGGATCGCCCGAGGTGATCGCACGGTCGACTTCGTGATGGTCGATGTGGTGGACCTCGAAGTCGTCCTCGCCCTCGTTGGCCTCGATCTGTCCGACGCTCGCTACCTCTGGTTCGCAGAAGATGGCGTATGGGATCTGATCGTGGTTGACCTTGCGGCGCAGCTTGAACAGCGCGTTGCCGACCACGGTCGACCCGTGTGCGCCTGCGGTGTGCGTGAACGGCTTCTTGCCGACGACGTCGCCACCGGCGTAGATGTGTGGGTTCGAGGTCTGTAGACGTTCGTTGACGACGACGAGTCCGCGCTTGTCGATCTCAACGCCGGCTGCTTCGAGCCCAAGATCCTTGGTGTTCGGGGTTCGCCCAGTGGCGGTCAAGATCTTGTCGACGACGAATTCCTCGGTCGAGTCACCCTCACCGGCAATCAGTGTGTAGGTGCCATCGGCGTTGGTCTTGACCTCGGCTACGCCGGTTCCGTCTCGAACGTCCATGCCCTCAGCTCGGAAACGCTCAGCGATCAATTCGCCAACGTTGTCGCCAAGAAACGGCATGACCCGAGGCGCGTACTCAAAGAGCGTGACCTTCGAACCCAGGCGGCTAAAGGCCTGTCCGAGCTCACAACCAATAGCGCCGCCGCCGATGACCGCCAAGCGCTTTGGTGCCTCGGTGAGGTCCCAGACGTCGTCGGAGGTGAGCGGATCGGCTTCGCGAAGTCCGGGGATCGGCGGTACTGCGGGCTTGGCGCCTACGGCGATCATCGCCTTGCGGAAGTGCAAAGTTTCATCGCCAGCTTGGATCGTGTTGCGACCGGTGAACTTGCCGTAGGCGGGGATCACTCGAACGCCGCTCTCTTCGAGGCGTTCGACCGAGTCGTGTGGCGCAATGTGGTCTTGAGCGGCTTTGACACCGTCCATAACGGCCACGAAGTCGATTTCAGGCTCAACGGCGGTGATGCCGTGCTTGTCGGCGGTGCGCATGGTGTGCGCAGCCTTAGCTGCGGTGAGCAATCGCTTGCTCGGCACACAGCCGTGCCACAGGCAATCGCCACCGGGATGGTTCGGTTCAACCATCACTACCTCAGCGCCGAGTCCTCCGGCGCCATGGCTTGCGACGAGGCCGGCAGAACCGCCTCCGATTACGACAAGGTCAACACGGGTTTCGCTCATTGGGTGATCTCTACTCTCCAGCGTTCGTCCAATACCCCGACCTGATCTGCTTGGAGCTCTTCGAGCGGCGTGCCGAAGTCGGTGAGTTGGAATGGTGATGGTTCAAGTTCGCCGTCGATATCGACAACGGCAGGTACGCCGACCTGGATCAGCTTCTCGGCTTGGAGTGCTGGGTCGAGGGTGACGTTTGCGGCCACGATCGCGCCTGCGGCTGAACCGGCGTTTGCCGGCAGTGCGAGGAAGCTCACGTTCTGAAGCGTGCCGCCACCGAAGACGAATGGGGCGGTGCTGTCAGCGAAGATGCCTTGATCGACGTTGACCTGTACGAAGTTCGGGTTGTAGCTCATGGCCAGATCGACTTCACCGTTACCGAAGAGCTGGTTGAGTTCAGCTTCGTCTACCGGGAAGCTGTTGCCGTTCTGCCACAGGTTGTCGGTCATGCCGTTGAGCAGATCGAATGCTGCGTCTTCGCCGAGCGCTTGCACGGCTTGGCGAACAAAGGCCGAGCCGGTGAAGTCAGGTGGCGCTGGGTAGGTGAAGCGACCAGGGTTCTCGGCCACCCAAGCGGCGAGTTCCTCAAAGGACTGTGGTGGGTTGTCTACACGGTCGCTGTCGAAGGCGAAGGTGAATGCGGCTCGGCTCCACGGAACTTCCTGGCCGTCGGTCGAAACGCCGAAGTCGGTGAACAGTGTTGGGTCGTCCTGGTCGAGAAGCTCGGAGTTCGGCAGTAGCGATACCCAGTCTTGACGCCATAGTCCAGCGTCCTTGCCCTGGGAGAAGTTTGCGCCGTTGACCCAGATGAGATCGACCGCGCCGTCATCGACACCCGCTTCGATCTCCGAGACGATGCGGTTGATGCCATCGGAGGTAGCTTCGATGCGAACCTGCTCGAGGGTGACGCCCTGTTCGGCGACCGCCGGAGCGAGGGTGTTGTTGATGTAGTCGTTGAGAACCGAGTCTCCGCCCCACATCCAGAGCTGGACCGTCTGGCCCTCAGCGGCAGCGAGTACGTCGTCGAAGCTGGCGAACTCGGCGGCAGCAGCGGCGGCTGCGCCATCGTCGTCTTCATCTTCCATCGCTTCGTCTTCGGAGGACTCAGCCTCTTCGGAGGACTCCGCGTCGGCGGCGTCTGCCGCGGTTACGGAAGTT
Source organism: uncultured Acidimicrobiales bacterium (assembly GCA_964612655.1). Taxonomy (GTDB): domain Bacteria; phylum Actinomycetota; class Acidimicrobiia; order Acidimicrobiales; family SHLQ01; genus SHLQ01. The sequence goes on from CAZTDG010000014.1 coordinate 14,546, forward strand.
GCGTCGTCGCCACCGCAAGCAGCGGCGAGTAGCGACAAAGCGGCGAGCACAGCCCAAAGGCGAGCCCAGCGGAGCGATCCCGTCCGCGTTCCTGAATTTTTCTTTGAAAACATCACCTGAGAACTCTGCCACCTCCGCAGCAGAATCCCAAAACCAGCGTCGCGGAATAGCGCTTTTTTACGCAAAGTTCCGAATATCGGCAGTTCGCCCGTGAAAGCTCACTCGTTCGGTGGTCGGTCGAATCCGGCGAATTCGACCAATGGGTGTGCGCCCGGCGGCGCGTCTAGAGCGTCGGAATCTCTAACGCGTTGTGGATTTCCTCGACCTGCGATGCCTTGAGTCCGAGCCCATCGGCGAGGTTCTGGAGGTAGGTCTTCTCCGCGACCGTGTCGATCTCAATGGGAAGAATCGACGCGGTATAGACCTCGGCTTCCATTCCGGATGGGACCGACTCAATAAAGGCGTCGAGATCTAGCGGAGCGGCGAACTCGGCTCGAAGGAAGGCTTCATCTTCAGCTTCGAGGTCACCGGCCCGGCGAACGATGTTGTCGATTTCCTCTTGATCGACCTCGCCATCGGCCTTGGCCGCGTTGGTCATCGCGCGGATGAGCACCACGGCTTGCTCGTCGGGGATCTCGATGGGTTCGTCTTTGTCTCCGCCACCGAGCAGGCCCCCAAGGCCGCCCACTGCGCTACCGAGCCCGCCCGAAATTCCGCGGCTGCCGACCATCGAGCCGAGAAGGCTGCCGACCATCCGGCCCGTGCCGCCTCCGAGCATGCCTCCAACGGCACGGCCTCCAAAAGCTCCGATGAGCGAACCGATCATGCGACCTGAAACCATTGTTCCTCCAGGAAAAGTCCCACCGGGTGAATGCCAGTGACCTTAGTCCACCGAATCTTGCGACCATGGCAAGACCACGCGTGGTTCTCGGGCGAGGGAGAAAGAGTCTCGCGACAAGGTCAAGTTCGGCGAGTACGCAGGATCCTGGTCGAGGACGTCGGCCCAGCGTTCCAGCGCGAGGTCGACCTCGGCGTTGAACCGTTCCACCTTGGCCGGATCGTCTTCGGCGCCGCGGCTCAGACTTTCGTGGTGATATAGGGTGGCGTTAGCGCACCACAGAATTCGACGGCCGAGGTTGTGGCGGACGCCCAGGCAGTAATCGATGTCGTTGAATGCGACCGCTAACTCTTCGTCCAATCCGCCGACCGAGTTCCAGTCATCACGCCACGTCAAGAGGCATGCGCCGGTGACCGCACCAACTTCATGGGTGATCGTCAAACGGTTGAAGTAGCCGGTAGAGCCGGCGGGCTCATGGAGCTGCCCATGGCCGGCGAGACCGCCCAACCCGAGGATGACTCCAGCGTGCTGGATGGTGTCGTTGGGGTACAGGAGCTTTGCGCCCACGATGCCGACCCCGGGCTGTTGGATCCACCGCACCATTGTGGTGAGCCAGTTGGGGTCGATCACCTCGGTGTCGTTGTTGAGGAGCAGAATCAGTTCGCCGCCTGACTGCGCAGCGCCCACATTGTTGATGCGCGAGAAGTTGAACTCGCCCGGAGCCGCGACGACCCGGCGATCGCGTCCGTTGTCGAACTGTTCGAACCACTCGAGCGTCCGCGCTTCGGTCGAGTCGTTGTCGATGATCACGATCTCGAACGCGGGATAGGTGGTTTGGGCGAGGCTCTCCACGCATTGCTCGACCAAGTCGATGCGGTCTCGTGTCGGGATCAGAATCGACACCATGGGGAAGTCGTTCAGCGGTGGCTTGCAGCGGTAGGCCGTTGCGCCGTCGGCGAGATCGACTTCCCACTCGGGGCCGAGATGATCTCGTAGCGCTCGAATCGACGCGTCCTCGGTGTAGGACTTTTCCCCCGGTGCGAACGCGGTCGAGCCCTCAATCGCGCGCCAGTGGTACGCGACTAAGGGCAGGTGGACTACTCGATCGGGTGAGATCTCGTTGGCTAGTCGCAGCATCAGGTCATGATCTTGGGAGCCTTCGTATCCCACCCGAAGCCCGCCAACCTGGCGCAAAAGCGACCGGCGCACGGCCGTCAGGTGCGACAGGTAGTTCTGTCCCAAAAGGAGTTCGGGGTTCCAATCGGGTTTGAAGTGCGGATCGAAGTGCTGGCCGAGTCGGTCGATCTTGTCCTCATCGGTATAGATCAGGTCAGCGTCTCTAGCCGCAAGCCCGATCGCAGCCAGGGCGAATGAAGCGAGCAGATCGTCGTGATCCATAAACGCCACAAACTCGCCTGTCGCGATGTCGATGGCGTCATTGGTAGCAGCGCAGATATGGCCATTCTCTGAGCGGTGCCGGACCAAGATGCGCGAGTCGCTGGCAGCCGCTTCGTCCAAGATCTTGGCGATCTCGGGATTCGACGACGCATCGTTGACACACACCAACTGCCATCGCGAATAGACCTGTTGGCGGACCGAGTCGATGGCCTCTCGCAACAGTTCCGGTTCGGGGTCATACACCGGCATGACAACCGAGATGCTTGGCCCGCCCCCGGGGAGTGCCTGGCAACGGGCGGCCAGACGGTCCCGGTCAGCGTCGAAGAGCGTGCTGTGACGCGCCAGCCAGTCCGGGTAGTGGACATTATTGCCGGCTCGTTGATGCTGGAGATGCTCGTACGCGTAGGCGACTTCCGCGACGGCTCGACGAACTCCGCCGCTCGTGTGGGCGCCGCGTAGACGATCGACCAGCAATGTCCGGTCGGTGTCGCCACCCGCGCTCGATATTGCAAGATCGCTCGACATCATCGAGGCGGCCACCGCCGAATTGATTGGACGCAAGGAGATCGACTCCGGGCGGACGGCGCTCACCCACGGGCTGACCTCAACCTCGATTCGAGCGGTCCCCTCGGGAATGTGCACCACACGAAATCGCTTGCCTCGGACCTCCGGGACAGGCCGGCGCGCCAAAGGCACATGATCCCCCGCTGGAAGGAACCGCAGGGTGATCGGGGATGCGGTGTCGCGAGCGGAAGCGAGTTCGTCATCGATGGAGACGTCCACGGTGACCACATTCCAACCAGCTGATGGCTCGTCCCCGTCGAACTCAACGAGGAGCGAAGGCTTGCCCCCGGTTGGACGCAGTTCGCGAGAATTCGACTCGTCGATGGACTCGAGGTCACGCAAGACACGTAGCGGGAGACGCACAGCGAAAGGTTACGCCGAGGATGCTGCAACGAGGTAATGCTGCGTTGCAGCGCACCTTTGCACTGCTCCATCAATTTTCGGGTACTAGGAGGGTGGGAAACTTCGAAGCGATCTGCGGGCTTAGCACCTACTAGGTTCTTAGGATGGCTAGTTCTGTTGCCAACATTGTTGTAGTCGATGACCACGTTTCCTACGCCGAGGCCATTGGTCTAGCGATCTCGCTCACGCCCGATCTGGAGCTAGCTGGCCGGGCGCACGACATCACGTCGGCCCTGGAGCTGTGCGATCGAGCTAAGCCCGATCTCCTCATTTCGGACTATCGCCTTCCTGCTGGTGAGACCGGAACGGCTTTGGCGAGCCAGCTACGCGACGCCAAGTTCACGAATCCGATCATTATCTTGACCGGCTTTCTCGCACCCCAAGTACGCCGTGAGGCTGGAGAACTCGACAACGTCGATGCCATCTCGAAGGACGAGTCGATCACGTCGATCATCCAACTTGTGCGTTCGAGGGTCTTCGGTGCCGAGATGGAAGTCGACCCAACCGCCGACGTTCCCAAGATCATACTGTCTCCCGGAGAGCTCGAAGTGCTCGAACTCCTCAACACGGGAAAGACACCTGCGGAGATTGCTGCCCAACTGTTTTTGTCTTTGCACACGGTTCGTGATCGAATCAAGACCATGCATAGGAAGCTCGGAGTGGCATCTCAGGTAGAGGCGATCGCAACGGCGACCCGTCTCGGGTTGCTCGTTCCCCCGACGTGACGGCCTTACCGGGCGAAGCCGATAGCAGCCTCGATGAGGTTCGAAAGGTTCTGTTTCGACCCGACGATGCCGAGATGGCGCGCTTGCGTCGAGAAGTGCATTCGCTGAGAACCCGCCTTGAGTACCTCGAGTCATTGGTGGTCGAGCCGGGTGACCGTGCTGAAGCGGTCGGGACGGTACTTTCTGACACGTTTTACCGTGTCGACGATTCCGAACAGCTGTCGCTGGCGATGAAGCCCGCTGCGGTTCGAGCCATTCACCATTCCGCTCGCGACGAAAGCGATGAGCTCGCTGTTGCCCTGTACCCGGTCTTGGGTCCCGCGGTTCGAAAGATGATCGCGAACCTGCTCTCCTTCGGTCCTCCCGATGGTGGAACGTTTGTTGTCGAGCAGGTATTGCTGATCGAACGGCAGTCGGGTCTACTTCTCGCAGCTACCGCTGTAGATGGAAAGACCGAAGAGTCAGACATTGTCTCCGGGATGCTCGATGCCATCCGAAGTTTCGTCCAGGACGCCTTTGACGCTCCTGAGCATGATGGGTTGCAGGACCTCCGCGTCGGAAACATCTCCGTCCTGGTTGAGTGGGGTCCGAGGGCGGTACTGGCTTCCGTGGTCAAAGGGGTCCCCGATGATGCGTACCGAACGCGAGCCGCCCAGCTGCTCGAGGAAATTCATCGCGACTTCGACGCGGATTTTTCGTCTTCAACCGGCGTGACTGAATCGCTCGACGAGGCGGTTCCACTACTTCAGAATCTTCGTGGAGCCACCGAGGCCTCCGGCACGCAGTCGAAGGCTGCGGTAGCGATCCTCCTACTAGCGATAGTGGTTATCGTCATCGCACTAATTCTGATATCTCGGTAATGTGGCCATGTGAGTTCTCAACGCCTCCTTCGCGCGAAGGTCGTCCTCCTTGGGGCACCGGCCGTAGGAAAGACGAGCTTGGTGCGTCGATTTGTGCACAGCGTCTTCAGCGAGGAATACAAGTCGACAATCGGTGTCAAGGTCGACCGCAAGACGGTGGAACTGCCTGACGCGACCGTCAATCTGCTCTTGTGGGACGTGCACGGAGAGACCGAAGGTCTCGAGGTGCCGGCCAGCTATCTGCGGGCATCGTCGGCAGCCTTGACGGTCTTCGACTCAGCCCGACCGGAGACTGTGGAGATGGCCGGTGAGCTCGGTCGCCGGTTTCTCGGAGCGTCGCCAGAGGCCATGGTCTTCCCGATCGCAAACAAGAGCGACCTTGATGTGGATTGGTCAGCGGTTGACGAAGCTGTCGCTGCGGCGAACATGGCTGGGGCGACACGACTGTCGGCGAAGAACGGCGACGGTGTGGAAGCGTTGTTCGACGAGGTGGCCGCTCGGCTCGCTCGTTCGCAGTCGTCGGCGTCTTAGGTGACGATCGCGGGAAACGTCATCACGAAGCACGAGCCATTCGTTTCCGACACCTCATAGGAGAGGGTGCCTCCGAAGGCTTCGATGACGCGACGGCTTAATCCGAGACCGATTCCCGATCCTGCAGTCGTTGTTGAGGCTCGTTCGAAGAGGCGGAAGATCCGCTCTCGGTCTTCAGGGTCAATGCCCGGCCCGTTGTCGATCACGTAGACACGGTGCGTATCGGCCGTAGTGGTGGACTCGACCTTGATATCGAGCTGCTTGGACGGGTTCCGATACTTCAAGGAGTTGGAGATGAGGTTGACGAACACGCTTTGAAGGAGGATCCAGCGGCCGCGGACGGTCGGTAGCGGCGCAATGTTGATACTGGCGTTTGTCTCTTCGATTTCTACGCGAAGACTATCTACAGCGGCCTCCACCACTTGGGAGAGGTCGACGGGAACGGGATCTGCTGCCTGTTGTTGGGTGCTGGAAAGCTCCAAGAGATTGCGGACCTGTCGATCCATCAGCGCTACCCCATCGCGAATTTCGCGAGCGCAGGATTGCAACTGCGTTTCGTCGAGTTCGCCGGAGCCCATATCGAGTACTTCGGCGTATGCGGCTACAGAGCGCAGCGGGGCCACCAACTCATGGGCGGCGATGTAGGCGAACTGCTCGAGCTCATTATTTGAGAGTTCCAGCTGGGCTTGGGCGGCGTTCAGATCATCCTGGTTTTGTCGGAGAACATCGGTTATCTGGTCGAGGCGAATCCGTTCCACGACCTGATCGAGGTGGCGTTCGACGACGACCACGGCGTTTTGAAGTTCTTCGAGTGTCTCCTCATCGAATTGCTCCGGAGTGTGCGAGAACGCGAGGATCGTTCCCTGTTCTGCGGATGGGCCGGTAATTGGGTAGACGACAACCGACCCGACGAGATCTGGGCGTTGGGTTAACTCGTCGGCGGGACCGGTGCGGGGAAGCCAGAACTGATGTTCTTCACGGATGAGTGAGTCAGGAGTGGGGCGATCACCGCTCGCTCCGTAGACGACCATGTCCTCGCCGACCGCGATTTCAATGAAGTCTGCGCCGATTGCACTACCCATCAGGCGTATCAGGCGATCGATCAGTTTTGCTTCTGAAGTCATCTCCGAGCACCCGTATCTGCCATCCCGAATACGGTAATCGAGGTGGTCATCGCGACCTCGGCCGATACGGGAGCGAAGCCACTGGACTTACGAAAGGCGACGCCGATTAAAGATGTCGCTGGTCGGAAATGGCGGGGTATTTCCGACCAGCGACACGCAGAAAGTATCGGGAAATCGGTAATGGTCTGGAGCCGAGACGGAGGATGACCCTAGTATTGGGGACGTGAACCCTGATGAAATTTCTGGTCCGCACTCCACTGCGCCACCAGTAGCTCACCTCGCACCAGAAGTCGCTATCCCAGCGACTGCTTTCTCGGAGCCTGCTGCCGAAGTTGCGAGCCCCTTAGCAGAAGGCTTTCGGGATGACGATCTTGGTCGATTGCAGCGAATCCTTGTCGGCGACCACGTGCAGCAAACCAACGAACGACTGGAAACGCTCGAACGAGCGTTGCTGGGCGCGTTAGGTGATCTGCGAGAGACTCTTCAAGCTCGACTTGGTGCGATCGAGGAACGCCTCGATGCCGAGAATCAGACCCGCACGCAGGCGATGGCCCACATAAGTGGGCAACTCACCGAAGAAGCGAGGATTCGAGCCCGAGCGCAGAACCTTCTTCGCAGGGACATGGACGAAGGTCTGGAAAAGACCACACGCCTGATCGACGAGCTCGAGGCGCGGGTTGAACTCAGCGTGCAAGAGGCCCGAGGCGATCTGCATACCGAGGTCCAACAGAGTGTCAGTTCGCTCGAGAGCCAGACGGTCTCGCGATCAGGCCTCATCAAGGCGCTGCTGAACGCAGCGGAGAAGATGGACGAAGGCCGCGAAAGCTGAGTTTGGGAACACTTCGCTCCCTTCTGGTGTTTCAAAAGATGTCAGCGACCTCTAATCATGTCCTTACTCTGACGACATGTACTTAGAGGAGATTGCTACCCCCTAGGAAGGACATCCCCATGTGGGACCCCCCGCAGAACGAAGACGACACGCCATGGCCATCGCTCGACAGCGATGCAGATAGCCCGGCGACACTGTCTGAGCCCCCGACTCCACCGACTCGCCCCGATACGACTCTGAACTCCCCAGCCTCCGCTGGTCCGCCGCCGCCCCCGATGCCGGCTCCGAGCATCCTCGATTCTCCGTCGGCGTCGTCTGAGCCGACCCGAATTATCGAAACGCCTACAGGGCCTCCTCCACCGGCACCTGCGCCATCGCCATCGTTTGCTAGCTCTGCAGCGCCACCTGCACCTGAGCCCGTAACGATCTCGGCTCCGTCTAGCGAACCTGTTGGCTCGGTGACAGCGCCGATCGCTCCCGTTCCGAGCGATGCCGCACCGTTTGCGCGGCCTGGCGCGCCTGCAGCGCCCACCGCTCGACCGTCGCTGACGAGTCCGTCCGATACCCCGGCCTTCAGCGCTATCGGCGCTCCTCCTGCGCCCCCAGCATCCGTGATCCCTCCCGTGGCGGCTCCTCGCCCGGCAGGCGCTCCTGGGATCCCCGCTGCGGCAGTGCAGCCAACGGTGACGGTAGCCGAACCCCCAAAGCGTCGTCGCTGGCCATGGCTACTTCTCGCCCTTGGCACGATCGCAGCCTCTGGTCTGCTGTCCTGGTTCGTGGCTGCATCTGTTCAGCCCGAGCAAACGCCATCGGTTGTGCCATCGGCAGCAGAAGTAACCACCTCCGCTCCCGCATCAACAACAAATGCGGCGGAGACGGTCGATATCGAACTGCTCGCCAATGAGCCCTTTGCCGCCGCTGCTGAGGCGATTCGCCCGAGTGTGGTGCGATTGGAACTCGCTAACGGTCTGGGTACCGGAGTGATCATTAACTCCAACGGCACCATTCTCACCGCCGCCCACGTGGTCGGCGATAGTGACACCGTCACGGTCGTGTTCGCAGATGGTTCACGGGTCGAGGGCGAGGTCGTTGGTACCCATGAGCCAACCGATGTCGGCGTTATCAGTGTCGATCCGGACGGACGACAACTGGTCCCGGCAACGCTCGCTGCTGGAGGAGAGGTCCGAGTCGGCCAACTCGCTGTGGCAGTTGGTAGTCCATTCGGATTCGACCAGACGGTGACCGCTGGAATCATTAGCGCTGTCGATCGCCTGGTCCCAGGTTCTGATGCCTCGTTCGTGCAGACCGACGCACCGATCAACCCAGGTAACTCTGGTGGACCGCTGATCAACCTTCAAGGCGAGGTCGTGGGAATCAACGATCTCATCTTCACCGAGTCAGGCGATAACGCTGGCGTTGGTTTTGCCATCTCGATCGACCTTGCGATCATCATCGCCGATCAGATCGTCGCTGGCGTCGAACCACAGGTGGCACTCCTCGGGGTTAGCACCGGGCCGCCCGCTGACGGATCTGCCGGTGCGCTTGTCGATACTGTCGGTCCCGGAACCGCAGCCGAGGCTGCTGGCATCGAAGTTGGCGACGTAGTCATTGCCGTCAACGGTACGAACACCCGTGGATCTTCTGACCTTCGAGCGCAGATCATCGACCTTGCTCCTGGTAGCGATGTTGAAATCACCGTCCTTCGAAACGGTGAAGAGGTCGCACTCTCGGCCACGCTCGGCCAAACCGGCTAATTTCGGAAAATTCCTGCGCTGGCTGTGTGTATGGCAGCACGGCGCAGGAATTTTGCGCGTGTTGGATCGGGCGGTCGCTGGTAGCATTATCGGCTGGCCTAGCTACGTCTCGTTGTAGGCCCATGATTTCGCAGAGTAAGGGTTGTCGCCATGTCACGCGTGTGCCAGGTAACAGGAAAGAAGCCATCGTTCGGTAAGAACGTGTCGCACTCGCATCGCAAGACGAATCGTCGTTGGGATGTGAACATTCAAAAGAAGCGGTACTACCTTCCGTCTGACAAGAAGTGGATCACCCTCACGGTGTCAGCGAAGGGCATTAAGACCATCGACAAGCGCGGCATCGAGAGTGTCGTCGCGGAGATGCGTCGGAAAGGGCAGAAAGTCTGATGGGAAGCGACAAGCGTCCAGTAATCAAGATCCGTTCGACCGCCGGTACTGGCCACCAGTACTGGACCACGAAGAACAAGACGAACACCCGTGAGCGCCTCGAACTCAAGAAGTACGATCCCGTTGCGCGCAAGCACGTGATGTACCGCGAAGAGCGCTAACCGCCAATCTCGCAAACGTTCAACGACAAGTGCCGTCTCTTCGGAGGCGGCGCTTGTGTCGTTTTCGGCCAATGCGTGCTGGGCGGACGCTGACGGTGAACGCAAATGTGCCGGCGCTAGACCCGGCGCTGAACTACGTTGAGTGTGTCAACGACGCGCAAAGAGAAAGAGGCCCACAATGGGTGCATATGACCTCAAGACGATGAAGGATGGCTCCTTCATGTGGAACCTCAAGGCGGGCAACGGTGAGATCATCTTGTCGAGTCAGAAGTACAAGTCGAAAGCCTCCGCGAAGAAGGGCATCGCCTCGGTGATGACGAACTGTGGAGATGATGGCCGCTTCGAGCGCAAGGTGTCGAAGAACAAGAAGCCATTCTTTGTGCTGAAGGCCATGAACGGCCAGGTAATCGGCCGCAGCGAGCTCTACGAGAGCGATCGATCGTGTGAGAACGGCATCAAGTCCGTGATGAAGAACGGGGCTGGCTCCCCGATCAAGGACAACACCTAACGCCCAACCAAACCGGGCTGCTTTAGCCCAGTAGCAGGAACTCGATACGCCGGTTCTGGGCCTTGCCCTCGCCCGTGTCGTTAGACGCGATTGGAACGGTGTCTCCAAAGCCGACGGCCTGGAGGCGGTCGGCTTCGACGCCCTTGGCAACCAAGGACGCAACAACGGCGTCAGCTCGGGCCTGGGACAGCACTTCGTTCTCTTCGGGAACACCGTCGGAGTCGGTGTGTCCCCCGACCTCGATACGCACCGTTGGATTCTCGGTGAGGAGCTGGGCAATCGCCGTGAGGGTTACGTCGGACTCGGGTGTGAGCTGGCCAGCTCCTGTTTGGAACGTGATTGGGTTGCTGGCTGCGATCGCTGCGAGACGAGACTGCAGGGCCAACATCTCGGGATTAAACAACCCACCATTGTCCAGAGGCCCATCGTTCTCACCGGGGAGAGATTCAAAGATCTCCTCTTGTCCGGGGTGGCTCAAGTTGTTGATAACAAAGCCCACCTCGGCGATCGACTTCACGACCGCGTCGGCGGCCACGACGTCGGTACGAGTGGGCAACTCGCCGCTGATCGTTACCGTCCGCCCGTCGGACTCGACCTGAACACTGCCGTATCCGGCCCTGGTGAGCGCTGGCTGCACAATCGAGACCAGGTCGATGCGATCCTCGGTGTCGGCTTCGGCCTGATCGGTTCCCCCGGTCGACCCGATCACGAACAGGACCAGTAGCGCAGCGAGTATCGCCCCAGCGACTAAGAGTTGGCCGGTGGGCAGGTTTGAGCCACGCCGCGGAGTGCGCGACGAGGCTCCAAGTTGTCCGGGAAAGCCTAACGGCTGACGACTGTTCATTAAGGTTAAGCGGAGGGGGAGCACCACAAAAGTGGCGCAAAGTGCGAAGATAACATCATGGCTCAGATTGCCCAATCAGACGAATCGACCGACGTTGATGATCTTCCCCAGGAAGTCATCGACGCACTCCCCGATGATATCCGCCAAGAGATTCTGGATGGAGCACGTGACCAAATTCCCGAAGATGTCGTTGCTGACCTGACTCCAGACATCGCAGATCAGATTCCTGATTCCGTTGTTGGCGTAGCGTCATCGAATCCGGGACTGACTGCGGTGATCGTCATAATCGGGTTGCTCGCAATCGGTGGGGCGATCTGGGGTGCGATCAAGGGCTTCTTGAAGGTCGCCATCGGGCTGGGCGTGATTGCGGCCATCGTTTGGTTCTGGTTCTTCGCCCGTTAGAGCAACCAGGCCAGAGTTTCTAGCGGCCGCTTTCACAGGTTCGCTGCGAGTCGCCTTGCGCGGATTGGGTGGTGCTGGTCCGCCCGAAACAGGAGTCGGTGCCTGCACCTCCGGCGAGTGTGTCGACGCCGAGGTTGCCGGACAGCTGATCGTTTCCAGTGCCTCCGTGAAGGTCGTCCTTCCCCTTGCCGCCTATGAGAACGTCGTTTCCAGTGTTACCCGTGATGGTGTCGCGGCCACCGTTGCCCAACAGGACGTCGTTACCGTCGCCCCCGGAGATGGTGTCCATGCCGCTTCCGCCACAGATGATGTCGTTGCCTCCGAGCCCCGAGATCGTGTCGTGGCCGGCCAGGGCGACGATGACGTCGTTGCCAGCGGTGCCACGCAACGTGTCGTTGCCGGCGGTGCCGACGATCGTTGCGGGTAGACCCTGACACGTCGGGATCGTCGGCGTTGGCGTGACGACTGGTGGTGCGGTTACCGGAGGTGCCGTCGTGGCTGGGGTGTTGGCGGCGGTCGTTGCCTGGGCGGGGTCGAAGGCGGTGACGGTGTAGCTGTGATCGAGGCTTTGGTTTCCGATGCGAATGTTGGAGACCCGAACCTGATAGGTGACGTCTGCCGACGTCGGCGTGGTAACCGGGAGTTCCCAACCGAGGGTCGGATCGCCGAAGCCGTCGGCGATGGGCAACAAGGTCACGGCGACCGACTGGCCGTTGCGGGTCACTGACACGCTCGCTTGGCTGAAGTCCGCGCCGGGGCGTGAGATCGACCAGCGGGGGAACACCGCTTCGCTCGGCACAAATCCTGCAGGCGGCCAGGCCACCCACGGTGAGGCGCTTTGTGCGTCGCCGAAGGCACCGATGACCTCGACTACACCAGCGCGACTCGTGCTACCCAGGCCGACCTCGGTGAGCGGCGGAAAGAGCAGCCAACGTCGATGGCCAAGCGCCAGGTTTGATGCGCCGGGATCTTCGATCTGGCCGGCGATTCCCTCGGCGCCGATAACGCCCAAGGTGAGATTCGCACGCCCTGCTGATTCGGCGCCAGCGCCGCTGTAGCACGCCCAGGTAGAGCCAGGGAAGTGTGACAGTGCACCTTGGGCGTGCATCATGAGTGCGGCGGCCTGAGCACGGTCGCTTGCGGCAGCATCCAGTGTGACTGGCTGCAGCCCGGCCATTCCGCGGAACCAGTTGGCGGCGTCGAGGGTGGCGTTCTGGAATTCAGCCGACGGGCGACCGGCCTGGCACGATTCAGCTGAGCCCGACCATCCGTGATGCACCGTGGAGGCCGCTTCCACCGCAGCGAGGTAGGTGCGGGCTACTTCTGCCCGGTCATTGGTGTTGATACTGCCCTGGGCGTTCACCGCGCCTTGAGACGCGAGCAGGGCCACAGCGGTCAGGAGAAGCGACAGGAGCGCTCCAACCGCGCCTCGTCGAACGGTCATGATTCGCATCCCGTGGTTGCCGCTGTGCCGTCTGCTGGACGTACCGTGCAGGTGTCGGTGCCGGTGCCGCCATCAAAGGTGTCGACTCCGTCACCTCCGATGAGTTCGTCGTTGTGGCGGTTGCCGATGAGGGTGTCATCGCCGCCCCCGCCCTTGATGATGTCGTCGCCGTTGCGACCGTCGAGGAGGTCGTCTCCGGCCCCGCCTCCGATGTCGTCGTTGCCGTTACCACCGAGAACAAAGTCGTCGCCGGCCTGGCCAAGGACTACATCGATGCCGTTACCGCTGCGAAGGGCATCGTCACCGGTGCCTCCGAGGATGGTGTCACGGCCGATACCGGCGCGGATGTTGTCGTCGCCAGCTTCGCCCAAGATGACATCTGCACCACGACCGCCAAAGACCGTGTCGTCCCCGTCGCCGGCGCAGATGAAGTCGTCGCCTTGCTCGCCGTGGATGAGGTCGTCTCCGTCGGTGCCGATAATTACGTCTGGCCCTCGAGTTCCTTGCGGACCCGAGGTGGCGTGGAGCCCTTCACACGTCGGTCCTTGTAGCTCAACGGTGGTGGGGTCATAGGTCAGCGCTGGTGACCAAGGCTCCGAGCTATCACGTCGGACTCGGATTTCGACGGCCTCGGCAGGTTCATCGAGGATCGTGAAGCTCGTCGATGTCACGGCAACGATGGCTGCGAGGTCGCCGATGCGAACCTCGGCTTCGAAGTCTTTGGTGTCCTCGACAATCGAGGCGGTTACCCCGTAGATCCCATCGCCCGATGCAATGATCGGCGTTGGTCCGAGCTCGGTCTGTGGTTCGACGTCGGGCTCATTGGCTGGTTCGGCTGACGCTGGCACGTCCTCGGTTGTTTCCGTGGCTTCGACAGGGGGCTCTGTGGGTTCAGCGGGTTCAGCGTCAGGTTCTGTGGGCTCAGCGTCGGGTGCTGCTGCGGGCTCGACATCTGCCTGCAAACCGTTGCCAAGGCAGCTGTAGTCATCGTTTCGAATGAGCGTGCCGAAGGGGACGTCGTTCCAGTCGGTGTAGCCGAGTGAATCGGGGTACAGGACCTGTTCTCCGTCGACGCAGGCGATCAAGGTGCCCATAGGGATACGGGTTCCGACGGGGAACTGTTCGTCGTAGTGAAGGTGAGGAGCCGAGGTTCGTCCAGTGTTCCCGGCTTCTCCCAAGACGTCACCGACTTCGACTGTTTGGCCTTCCTCAACGAAGATCACCGACAAGTGGAGATAGCGCGAGAAACGCCCATCGTCGTGCAGGACGGAAACGAACTTGCCAGCACCGCCTCGACACGAGCTGTCGCCCTCTACACAGCTGTTTTCGACCTCGCTGACGACACCGTCACCGGTGGCGTTGATCGGGGTTCCCGGGGCCATGCCAAAGTCGACCGCAGGGGACGAATGATGGTTCTGGCAGAGCGTGCCAGGTGCCGGATTTCCCATCGTGCACCACACCTCGTAAGAGCCCACGAACGGTGCCGCGATTGGGGTGGTCGCAGCGTCGCCAACTTCGGCGACCCGTTGGTCGCCTTGGGCGCCAGCGGCGATGGGGGACAGGAGCGCAGCGACCAGTGCCAGAACCACGGTGCTGAGAAAGATCCGAGACATTCGGTGATGTCGTGGGGCGGTCGACATGTTGTGCGAGGTACCTAGCAATGGGGGGCGAAAGATGACGAAGTGAACAACTCAACATGAACAAATCCAGCCGTTCACGACGTTTCGTTGACAATTGTTACACATCCGTCACATCAAGTCGTGTTGGGGTGGTGCAAACTTCACTGCGCGCGAGGGGGCACCTTCTCGCTAGCGCGAGCGGCTACGTTCTCGATATGGGAACAACTATCACCGCAGACCTAACCGAAGGCGCCGTCGTCGAGATTCGAAACGATCGCCACGTATGGGTCGCTGACGAACCAATCGAGCTGGACGGGACCGACACCGGGCCCAACCCCTACGAGTTGCTACTCGGCGCCCTCGGCGCTTGCACATGCATCACGATCTCGTACTACTGCAAGCGCAAGGGTTGGACGTTGTACTCGGTGTCGACCAAATACACCTACGACAAGGTCCATGCCAATGATTGCGCGACCTGCGACGACGACGCCACCGGGTTCTTGCACCATGTGACGTCAGAGATCTTCATGGACGGCGACTTCGACGACGCTCAGCGCGCTCGCCTGGAAGAGATCGCAAAGAAGTGCCCGGTGCATCGCACGTTGGAAGCCGGTTTGGTCTTTGACGAAACGGTGACCTTCTAAGGTCACGGCGTCCTTGCGGGCGGGCTAGTTGTAGCCGTAGGCGCGCAGCAATGGGTACGTGATGCCCGTGACGCGCTTGGCGATCTTCGGATCGAGCTGTTCACGCCACGCCTCGTCGGGGCGCAGCTCCATCTCGCCGGTCTTAAACCTGGACGGGTTTCCGGCAATCGAGTGGGTTGGCTGAAGTTCGATCTTGTTGCCATCAACAAAGTCGATGCCGGTGGGTTCTACCCCGCCGAATGTCAACACGTCCTCGACGATCTTACGCGGGTTGGCGATCATGTCTTCATAACGGATCCGCAGCACCGGGACGCCGATTTTCGAGAACGACGCGAAGAATCCGTTCCAGGTGAGCCAGCGCAACGCCATTCGCTCCGGCGGGTACTGATCCATCATGCGGTCGTCGCCTTCGTCGGCCTTCTTCTTGGCCTTCGTCCACGAGTACGCGACGCCGCGGGGATCACGCACGAGATGAATCATCCGAAGATCGATTGCATCGAGATGGCGCAGGATCAGCCCGGTCGAGATCTGCTTCGTCGAATCGATGATGAGCGGAACTTGGGCTACATCACGAACCGCGACCAGCATGCGTCCGTACCACTCGCCGAATTCGGTCATGGGTTCCTCAGCGCCTGGAATGACGTCGGGGAACAGTGATCTGAGCGAGTGTCGATTGCGGTCGAGCTTTTGTTGCTGAGCCAGGAGCTCGTGTGGATCGATGCTGTCCCACCCGCCAAGTTTCTCGCCGACCTGGGTCCACAGTTCGCACTCGGAGAAGGCTTTGTGGCAGCCACACGTCTGGTCATCGAGCAAGCCTCGAAGCACTACGCGGTTCACTTCACCGACGGACACAACATCGCGATGTTGGGCGATCAGGTCGTTGAGTAGGGTCGACCCGCTCCGACCGATGCCACCGATGTAGAGAACGGTAGCTCGGTCGCCTGTGGCAGGAGGTTTAGGAGGGGTACTCAAGATTGCTCCTGTGCTAGCTGAGGTTTCTTCGAGCGTGACCGTAGCAGTTGCTCGAGGGCCAACTCGTCACGTCGCCAGTAGGCAAACGCCGCCCACGGAATCGCTGCCAGCCCCAGACCGACGACCAACGTGAGGATCGTCGGAAGATCGAGGGCACGCGTAATTGCGGCGGTGACGGCAAAGCCGATGCTCACCGCCGCCATCGTGGATAGGTGAGTCTTGCTGAACGGGTGGATCCCGAGGTTCCGATAGACCTGAATGAGTGGGAGGAGATTCGTAGTCACCATGCTCACGGCCCATGCAATCGCTGCGCCTTCGAGTCCAAGCGATGGGATGAGGGCGAATCCCAAACCGACGTTTAGTGCGAGGGCGAGAGTATTGAAGATGAGGTTTTGCGTGGTGCGGCCGCTCATGACGAACACCGCCTCGATCGGTCCACACGCTGCCGCGAAGAGGCTGGTGGTGGCGAGGATCTGCAGCGCCGGTGCGCCCTGGACAAATTCCTCGCCGAACAGTCGCAGCATCTCGGGCGCATAGAACAAGGTGCCGAGGTAGAGCGGCCAGGTGGCTAGCGCGAGCCACGTGGCGGCGTTGCGATAGATGGTGTTTGCCTGGGTGATGTTGCCGGTGCTGAGGTCCTCTGCGATTTGAGGAGCCGTCGATTGGAAGGTGGCCTGGTTGAAGAAGTCGCCGAGCTTTAGCAGGCGGGTCGAGGACGTGTAGATCGATGCTGGACCGAGTCCGAGCAAGGCGCCGACAACCAGGGTGTCGAGCCAGCGAACAGCGACTCGCAACATGCCGGTACCGGCTTGGGGCCGGGTAAAGGACCAGAAGTCGCTGGTATCGACGGGCTGGCCGTCGGACTCTGGCATCGCTTTACGAAGCCAGGTTCCGGCAGCGATTGCCGAGATGGCGATTGGCCCGACCCACGCAGCCGTAGCGGCCACTGGGCCCAAACCGAGAAGTACTACGGCAGCGACACCGATGAGTTGGGTGATCGGTCGTGCGATCTGGTCGAAGAGCGTGGTTGTGCGGACTTGGCCGAATCCTCGGGTTGCCGCGAGCAGGGCCATGGCGACCGCGCCGATGGGCAAGATGACGGCGACGACGCGGATCGCGGTTTCGACGTCGGCGATGGGGGTTTCTACCTCTTCACCTTCACCAACGAACAGGCGCGCGATTGGCTCGGCGAAAATGAATGCCGCGACGCTAAGCGCGATTCCGATACCGATTACCGGGCGCAGTGCTGCTCGTAGCAACGTGCTGATCGACCCTGGTCGGCCCGCCTTGCGGTCCTGGGCGATGAAGCGCACGAGGCTGGCGTCGGTGCCGAGCACCGATGTTTGCATCGCGATGTTGAAGACCGCGGCTCCGATCCATACGACACCGCTTCGGATCTCCCCGAGACCATTCGTAAGGACGAGTACGACGATGAACCCGGCAGCACCGTTCACCACGGAACCGATCAGGGAAAGGCGATTATTTCGGCCGAGACGACCGACCGCATCCTTTTCTTCTGACATCTCTTCCTTGGGCTGGCCCGTCGCCA
>CAZTDG010000015.1:0-19090 GCA_964612655.1 uncultured Acidimicrobiales bacterium
GTCCACATGTCTGGCCAGCGATCTTTGGCGGCGTCTTGCACCGCAGACCAATCCCGGTGGCTCAAGGTGGTTTGAGCGAGCAGCGCTGTGGGGCCTTCGATGTTGGGCAGCGCCTCGACCTCTTCAACCGACTCGACACGATGAATCGCCTCGGGGGCGACGGCCATCGTGCCGACCGCTTCCTCGTGGCCCTCGTGGCCGACGTAGACGATCTGGTAGCCCTTGCCGGCGCGAACCTTCACCTCGTGATGCACCTTGGTAACCAGCGGACACACAGCGTCGACGATGTAGCCGCCGTTGTCGGTGGCTGCCCGAACCACCTCAGGTGCCGAACCGTGAGCCGACAACATGACCGGCTTGCCTTCGGGCACTTCGTCGATGTCGTCGACGAAGATCACGCCCATGTCCTCGAAGCGTTGCACCACCAAACGATTGTGCACGATCTCGTGGTAGCAATAGACGGGCGGCGGAAACGCACGCACCATTGCGGCCAGTGCCTTAATCGCCATCTCCACACCGGCGCAGAATCCTCGAGGGGCAGCCAGCAAAACCTTGTCGACGGTCATGAGATAAGTCTACGCAGGCGCTCGTGCGGTTACCGGCCCCAGAGCTGACGACTGCCGATGCTTGGCGGTTCCGACTCTGGGCGTGTGGCGAGCGGAGGCCCATCGCCTTTGGCGAGGTTGTCTGGGCGGCAGAGGCTTCTGAGGTCGGCCAGCGTGGTTTGACCCGTTTCGGAGTACGGGGTGTGGTGGTCGGCCTGTAGCCAGGATGTAAGTGCATCGCAGCCTGCGGTTTCGCATTGGCCTCGGGTTTCGACGAGACGGATGTCTTTCATCCATTGCGGGAACAGTCGGGTCGGGCTACTTGCGTCGAGCGTGTTGCTCTTTGCGGTGAGGACTTGGCGGCGGATGCGGGCTTGCATCAACAACACCAGCGCGTATTTGGGGTGGACTGGTGTGCCATCCAACAACTCGCAGCGGCCGTCGACGTCGTTGGCGTCGAGGGCCGATACGAAGTCTTGCTCGTGAGGCTCTTTGGCCAGCTGAGCAATGGCGTGCATGAGGACCTTGAGCGACATGACCACATGGATCAATGGCTTTGCTTTCGCTTCGGACCGACTAGCGCCGCGCTCGATTAGGTTTGCGGCCGCCGCTGCTCGTCGCTGTGACGCGGTGCGGACGGTGCCATCTTCCTGGTCTTTGTCGAACAGTGAGTTCTCTTCGTCCTGGAGCTGTTGTTTGAGGATGCCGCCGGACTTCGGGTCAAGGTCGAGTGTGAGTCTCACCCGACCGTTCGACATTTCGGTGAGCGTGCAGCTGTTCTCCGCTTCATGATCTTCTGGGTCGGGTCCGTCTTGGTCGTTGACCATGAGCCAGTACTTGACCGTGTTCTTGAACGATTTCCATTCGAGGTCGGCAGCGAACCGGATGAACAACTGCTGGTCGCGTTGCATGGCGGCGAACACCCGAATGTTCTCGGTGCGTCGGAGCAGGTCGACGTGTTGGCGGGAGAGCGAGCCGTTGAGCATGGCGTCTTCGAACTGGGCGAATTGACCGACCCACACACCGACTCGGTGGTCTGCCCGCAAGGCGTCGGGCGAGGCGTGCGTTCTGGCAGCAAGAAACTGCGCCATGGTGCGTACCCCGGCGTTTGCTGCGACACCGGCACGTGCAGCCTCGGCGATTCCAACAGCGATGATGCCATCGAGTCGTTGCCGAGCCGTTTGCAACGACAGGCAGCGGGCGCCAAGTTCATCGGCGGACATGGTGGGCAGAAACTCTTCAGACAGCGCGGCGAGCGACGCATCAAGACACTTCAAGGCCCCTGATTCTGCAAGTCCGCTCGCCATCGCCATAGGTAAAAGTATAGTCGAACATCAGTTCGATCAACAATTCGAACCGGATAAATATCCACTGCAAATTCAGCAATTTTGGGTGATGGACACTCGGCGCTTCGATGTGCACCCAGAAGGAAGTCGCACGGCTCGCCCTAGCCTTGACGTGATGTCTGCTCCCGCGCTTTCGCTTCCACGGGTGATCACGGTTGAACCCGGGTCTCCTGCCGCGCGTGCGGGGCTATTGGTGGGCGACGAGTTGGTATCGATCGAGGGCGAACAGCCACGCGACATCCTGGAATACCGCACGCTGGTCGATGCCGACGACATTTCGTTCGTGATCGAGCGCAACGGACTGACCCTCGACATCGACGTCGCGAAGTCTCCCGCCGAGCAGATCGGTATCGAAGTCCATAGTGCGCTCTTTGATGAGGTCCGCACGTGCGACAACCATTGTGAGTTCTGCTTCATCTACCAATTGCCACCGAACCTTCGCAAGAGCCTGTACCTCAAGGACGACGACTATCGCCTCTCGTTCCTGTACGGCAACTACACCACGCTCACTCGCTTCACCGAGGCCGACCTGGAGCGTGTGATTACCGAGAAGCTGTCGCCGATCAACGTCAGCATTCACGCGACAGACGCTCGCATTCGCCAGGAGATGTTGCGCAACCGCCGCGGTGCGTCCTCGTTGCGTTGGCTCTCCGAGCTGCTCGCTGCGGGCATCGAAGTTCACGGCCAGGTCGTCGTGTGCCCCGGCGTCAACGACGGCGACGTCCTCGATCAAACCCTGTGCGACATCGCTGATCGCTACCGCGAACTCGCAACCGTGGCCGTCGTCCCGCTCGGCGTGTCGAAGTACTCCACCGAGGAGCGCATGCGCGCCCACACACTCGCCGAGTCCCAAACCGTCGTCGATACCGTCGAACGGTGGCAGGGCGTGTTTCGCGATCTTCTGGGCCGACCACTCGTCCACGCGGCCGACGAGTACTACCTCATGGCCCAACGCCCATTCCCGCCACGCGAACACTACGGCGACACCCCCATGTACGAAGACGGAATCGGTATGGCCGCCGTCTTCGAAGCCGAGTTCACCGGCGTTGTCGACGAGGGTGTTGGTACCGAGGCAGGATTCTTCGCTTGGGTCGATGCGGCCCCGGCCGAGGGCTATCGGGCGCCACGCACCACTCCCACCACAGACGAGACCGGTGGCACCAACGTGTTGCTGCGTCCACGCAAGACGGCCCCTGTGGGCATTCTCACTGGCAGTTTCGGCGCAGAGGTGCTCGCCCCGCTCGTCGCACAACACCCCAGGGACGACGTACGCATCGTCGAGGTCGACAATCAGTTTTTCGGCGGCACCGTCGGGGTAGCTGGCCTGCTGGTGGGTGAGGACCTGCAGCGGGTCCTAGCAAACGAACCCGTTGGGCATCGCTACTTGTTGCCCGATGTCTGTTTGAATCGGGGGATGTTCCTCGACGGCCTCACCCCCGACGACCTTCCTCGCCACGTCGAGATCATCGAGACCGACGGGATCGCGCTGCGCCGCGCGCTCGACGTCGTCACGCCTGTCGGAGCTTCGTTATGACCGTCCTACCCACCGTGGCCATCGTTGGGCGACCAAACGTCGGCAAGTCGACTCTGGTCAACCGCATTCTTGGCCGACGCGAAGCGATTGTCGAAGAACGCCCTGGAGTCACCCGAGACCGCAAAGAAATGGTCGCCGAATGGCAGGGCATCGAATTCACGCTCATCGATACCGGCGGCTGGATGGCTGAGCAGGACGGCGACGAACTCGATGCCAAGGTCTCCAAGCAGAGCGAACGGGCAATTGCCGAAGCCGACGTGATCATCATGGTCGCCGACGCAGCCGTCGGCGCGACCGCCGACGATCAACTCGTGGCAGACATGGTCCGCCGGGTAGAACAGCCGACCTTCTTGGTGGCGAACAAGGTCGACTCAGAAAAGCAGGAACACGTCATCTGGGATCTGCTCAGCTTGGGCGTCGGTGAGCCATGGCCGGTGAGTGCCCTTCACGGGCTGGGCGCGGCTGATCTTCTCGACGAGATCGTTGCGATTCTCCCCGTACCTGAAGTGCCCGAAGACGACGAGGACGAGGACCGCATCTTCGGTATCTCCATCGTCGGGCGACCAAACGTCGGCAAATCGACGCTTTTCAACCGCCTCATCGGCGAGGACCGGTCGGTGGTCCACGACCGGGCCGGCACCACCCGAGACTCGATCGATACCGTCATCGAAACCGAGCACGGACCACTTCGCTTCATCGACACCGCCGGGATGCGTCGCAAGGCCAAAGTCGACGAGGAGACCGAGTACTACTCGCTCGTTCGTGCACTCCAGTCCGTCGACAAGTCCGATGTCTCGCTACTTGTCATCGACGCCACGCTCGGCGTTACCGCCCAAGACCAGCGCCTCGCCGAACGCGTGGACGCTGCAGGTTGTCCGATCGTCGTGGTGCTCAACAAGTGGGATCTCCTCGACGCCGAAGGCCGTGAAGCGACGCTGCGATCCGTTGACAGGAAGCTGCACTTCCTCGGGGAGTCGCCGAAGCTGCGCATGAGCGCCTTGACCGGAAAGAACGTCCAGAAGCTCTGGCCATCGCTCCAAGAGGCCCTCGCGGCCTATGCGACCCGTATCCCGACCCGCAAGGTCAACCAGGTGATTCGTGCCGCCCAGATCGCCCAAGCCGCCCCTGCGGGCGGTCGAGTGCTCTACGCGACCCAAGGCGCCACAGACCCGCCCACCTTCACGCTCTTCACCAATAAAGAGCTCCCGAGGACCTATCTTCGGTACCTCGAACGCAGTCTGCGCGAATCGTTTGAATTAGGTAATACTCCGGTGAAATTGCGCGTTCGACGCAGGTAGAGCTCGCCGTAGAGTACGCTTTTGCCTATGGAGCAATGGCTTCTAATAGCGCTGGGCATTATCTGCACCGTGGCAGCGGTCGGTTGGGCCCGTTCTGCGCGCTATCGCCGCCGCTTCCTCAACAACATTGAGCACGATGGCGAGAACCCCCAAGAGGACGCCGCCTACCATCTGGCCCGCTCGGCGTTTAACAAAGAGGTTCACTCGACGGCGCTCTACGCCGCGCTGGCCGCAGCGGCCTTCTTTAACGCGCTGAGCGACGACCCCCGTGCCCCGGTCGCCTTTGCAATCGCGGTGATTATCCCGGCGGTTATCTCGGTCAACTGGGCCCGCAACGCAGTCCGAGACGCTCGAATCTCTCGCCAACGGTTCTTCCTCGAAAAGAAGGCCGAAGAGGCGCTCGAACAAGAAGACTTCGCCCCCAAGGCGTGGGCGGCGCGCCTCGCCCCTGATTCGCTGCCAGAAATTACCGGCTTTGAAGTCGGTCAGTACTACGAAGCGGGATCGGGCCTCATGGCCGGAGACTTCTTCGACGTGTATCGAGTGGGCCACAACCGCCTCGCGGCAGTCATCGGCGACGTGGCCGGTCACGGCATCGAGTCTTCGATCACCGCATTCCAGGCCAAGTACCTGCTCCGAGTGTTCCTGCGCCAGTTCCGAGACCCGGCCCAAGCGCTCGAGGAACTCAACCAGCAGATGGGCGAAATGGACCGCGGCGAAGAGTTCATCTCGATGATCGTCGTCGTGTTCGATACCGAGGCCGGGACGATCCGCTATGCGTCTGCCGGCCACCCTGCCGGGTGGCTCTGGCACGGCCGAGAGGTCGCTCCTTTGCGTGCCACCGGGCCGCTGCTCATGCTCGACCCCGGCGCCAACTACTTCAGTAAAGAGATCCCGCTAGAACCAGACGACTTTGTCGCCCTCTATACCGACGGTCTCGCCGAAGCTCGCAGTGGCGACGAACTCTTCGGCGAGGAACGCATCGCAATGGCGATCCGGCGAGATCCAGGCGCCCCACCAGATGTGCTCGCTAAGGCGCTACTCGAAGAAGCTCGTGACTACGCTGACGGCCTGATCGACGACGACGTAGCGATTCTCGTCGTTCGACGAAGCTAACCCGGGTCACTATTTATCGATGCCGTGGTGCGACCCCTGCTCCCAATTTCAGACCCCGACCGACCCCGACTCCGGTCGCTGTCCGACGTGCGGTGACACGATGACGACCGAAGAACCACAACACGAAGTAACCGAAGAAGCCGCAACCGTCGGCCAAAGCGCCCCGTGGCACTTCTGGCTCGTCGTCGTCGCCCTCGCCGCCTACCTACTATGGCGGTTCGTCGACTTCGTCATCTGGCTGCTCTAATTCGCAAGGCTCGATCTGAGCCCGGCAAGCAGAGGTAGCCCGCAGCTGCGAAGCCGGTGCGGGCGAAAAGGCCGCCAGGCAACCGCAGAGCGGGTCGAGGCCCGCTAGGGCCGGATCCCGCCTTGCGGCGGAAGTAGTCGGGCTGGGGAGATTTGAACTCCCGGCCTCCGGTCCCCCAGACCGGCGCGCTAACCAAGCTGCGCCACAGCCCGTACGAGACCTGATCGTAGTGCCTCTCGTACCCTTTGCCACCGCCAATCTACACTCGGGTGCATGGCAGCTGGTGAGGTGCGTGAGATCGGGGGACGTGAACTCACCTTCACGAGCCTGGACAAGCCATATTTCCCCAAAGTTGGGCTGACCAAGGGCGATGTGCTGACCTATTTCGAGACGATATCGGAGCCCCTGTTGCGCTCCGCTGGAGGCCGCCCGGTACTGCTCCAACGGTTCCCCAACGGGGTGGGTGGAAAATCGTTCTTCCAAAAGCGCATACCCGACAGCGCCCCCGAATGGCTGCAAAGGACCACCGTGCAAACGGTCAACGGAACCCCGTCGCGAGCCCTCGTTCTCGCCGACCTAGCCCACGTGCTGTGGGCGGTGAACCAAGGAGCGTTCATCTTCCATCTGTGGCCGTTTCGCGTGCCCGGCGAACACGTCGACGAGCTGCGCATCGACCTCGACCCGGTGCCGGGGATTACCTTCGACGATGTTCGCGAAGCAGCGTTCATTACCCGTGATTGGTTCGCTGACCAGGGCATCACCAGCTACGTGAAGACGAGCGGCAGCAAGGGGCTCCACGTCTACGTGCCCCTCGATGCCTCCGACGCAGGCCCCGGGTGGAACAGCTTCGATGTCCGGGGCGCAGCGGTCACAGTGGCACGGTCTTTGGCTGCTCGGTTCCCCGACACGCTGACCGATGCCTGGTGGAAGGAAGATCGGGGCAAGCGCGTCTTTATCGACTTCAACCAGAACGCGCCGCACAAGACTGTCTTTGGCGCCTGGTCGGTGCGAGCCCGCGTCGGAGCCCAGGTGTCGACCCCGATCACCTGGGATCAACTGACCGACGTTACGAGCGACTCGCTGACGGTCTTGACGGTGCCTGATTTCGTGGCCGATCACGGCGACGCGTGGGAGTCGATGTACGACGACCCCCAAGACATCGCCGAGTTAGTGCACGAGTTCCGCGACGGGCTCGAAACGATCGGCGATGCCCCCTGGCCGCCCGTCTACCCCAAGCAACCCCATGAACCACCTCGGGTATCGCCCAGTCGGGCGAAGAAGCCGGATTAGCCGATCGCCGGGTCTGTGCGAAGTACGAGCGCAGGCAACAGCGAGAACTCGGGGATTTCCTGAGGTAAGCCCAACGCCGCCGTGGTTTGGGCATCGGCGCTCGTGGCGCTCAGCGTCGTGCTGGTGCCATTTAGAGCCGGATCGACGCAGTTGTCGAAGCCACCAGTTCCTGAACTCGACGGGTCGGTGAAGCGTCGTCCTGGAGTGGTCGGGTTGTCATCGGAGTCAAACCACCAGCGCAAGATGCCGTCCACGATCGACTGGGCCTGAGCTTCGATCACGTCGGGGCGTCGCATGAGCTCGGCCTCGGAAGGGTTCGACAAGTAGAGGAATTCGGTGATCACCGAATCAAGGTCGGGGGAGAAGCGGTGGATCCCGAAAAGGTCCTGGCCATCGTCACGGAGGCGTGTCGAGGCTCCCTGATTGACCGTGTCGACCCACTGGGCGTCGAACTGGGCTGCTGCGGCTTGCATCTCTTCGTAGAGAATTGCCGCGAGGCGCTGGGACTCTGGACGGGCCTGCGCGTAGAAGATCTCGGTTCCTGGGTCACTCGAACGGCGCACGGCGCCACCGTTGTGATGCAACGACAAGAACACGTCGGGGGCGAGAGCGGTGGCGATGTCGGCCCGCACTCGAATTGGCACTCGATAATCGGCGGTTCGGGTCAGTTGGGCGGAAATGCCGAGGTCAGCGAACTTCTCGATCACCACGTTTGAGACCACGAGGTTTACGTTCTTCTCGAGCAAGCCGGCCCCGACGGCGCCAGACTCTGAGCCGCCATGGCCCGGGTCGATAACGATTCGAGCACGATCCACGATGCTGGCCTCGTCGATTGTCGTGGCTGCTCCGCATGGGGTGGTTACTTGAAGGTTGCCAGATTGTCCGCCGGTGATCGGAAGTACGACCCCGGTTTCAGAGATCGCCACGCCGGTCGCCGCTTGGGCGACCGCAGAGTCGACGCGAACAGGCGGGTTGGTGATTGCGTCGCTGCAATGGACGGTGCGACGTCCGAGCGCTGGGTCGTCAAGACGGAGGCAGACCTCATGTAGGCCCGGAGACGCGTCGACCGTTTCCTCGAATTGGAGGTTCTGGCCAAAATCGCTGGCGGCGGCTGTTTGTCCGCTCGTCGCAACCTCGCCATCGACCAGAATCTCATAGGAGACCGGTTGGGCAGAGTCCGGATCGCGCGTCACTCCAGCGACAGTGATCGCACCGTCTTGTGGAGTCATTTCGGTGATGATGCCCCGAGTTGCGTTGCGCCAACGGCCAATAGCGGGTGCAAGCCCGGGGTCGTCGACGCGATCCTGGGCACCCAATGGGGTGCTGATGAGGGCCATCACGGCGAGCAAGACTATTCCAACGCGGATATGCACGTCGCGAAGTGTAGGGCGGTCATGGGCGCTTGCGGGATCGCCAATGCTGGGGGATTTGTCTTTGGCGCTACGGTTTTCTCGTGGTCCGATTTGGTGCCAAGGCTGGCAGTGGCGATGAGCCCGAAGAAAACGAGAGCTTTCGGGACCTGACCCGACGCGCTGACGAAACGCGTTTCGACACCGATCTCGCGCAGGTCGAAACCGACGTAGATGGCTTTGGCGACACGGCGACGGAGGGTTTCTCGACCGCGTGGTCAGCGGGCGAGGGGCAAAGCACCGGAGCATTGCCCGAAGGTGAAGAGGAAGAGATCCCTGGCGACAGGCGGGCCTCGCGTCTTCGCAATATGGACCGGCGGGTGTCATCGGGGCAGGTGATTGGACTGCTCGCGGTTATTGGCCTGGTCGTTGTCGGGTTCTTTGTGTTCGACCTGCTTTCCAATTCCAACGACGAGGGTGCCGATGGTGGACTGCTCGACGAGGCATTCCTTGTCGCACCCGGCCAACCTCGAAACTACGCCGAGGGCACCGCGGGTCTCTCGGTGGAGTCGGGCTGGGAGCTGGTGGATACGTTCCTTGCGGAGGGAGTCGGGAGCGATCCAACACCGGTCGACGCAGAGGCCGTTGCACTTCCCGTTGGAGTAGTCGCTACGCCGTTGGTATGGGGCGAGCGGGCCCACGTGGCCATCATCGGCCCAGGTGTCGGAGCCGATGGCATCTGTGCCATCGCCAGCCTGTTCAGCGCAAATCTTGATGTAATCGACGTCGCCGCCGACGGCGAATGCGGCGGCCGCTTCGACGCGACGGGGGACCGGATAGCGTGTCGCACGCAGAACGTCGTCCTCCTAGAGGTATGGCCAGAGAACCCCTCGGTGGTCGGCGAACAACCCGACGCGATGCGCGTTCGGGTGCGGTTGGAACGAGCAACACCAGGCGGCGCCATCGAATCGTTGCGCACGACCGTCGACCTCGATAACCGGTTGCAAGTGGGCCTGCGCGAGCTCGCAGGCGCTCCCGAAAGCCGCGCCCAAATCACCATCGGTGAGGCTTCTGAGACATGTGCGCTTCTGGACAGGTCCGGTGTGACTGTCCAGTTGTTGTAAAGTCCGCGCCATGTGTGGACGATTCGCATCGACATCACCCCCCGATGCTCTCGCGTCCTATTTCGGGGCCGAAGCACCAGCAGATCCCGAACATGTTGCAACTCCCGACTACAACGTCGCACCCACACGAGATGTCGCGAGCATCCGGGTTCGTTCAGGCGATCGACACCTCGACTTCCTTCGGTGGGGTCTGGTGCCTCGCTGGGCCAAGGATCTGCGGATCGGTTCGAAGATGATCAATGCCCGCGCCGAGACGGTCGCCACAAAGAACTCGTTCCGCTCGGCGTTCAAGAAGCGACGTTGCTTAGTGTCCGCCGACGGCTTCTACGAATGGCAACGCCTCGAAGACGACACCAAACAACCCATGTTTATCCACCGCGCCGACGGCGACCCGTTGGCATTCGCTGGCCTCTACGAACGTTGGGTCGATGCCGAAGGCTTGCGCGAGGTGCACTCGTGCACCATCATCACCACCACCGCCAACGACATGATGGCGCCCATTCACAACCGGATGCCCGTCTTGCTCGCACCGAAGGACTGGGACCGGTGGCTCGACCCGGACAACGACGATGTCGACTCACTACAGCCCCTACTCGTGCCCGCTCCTGACTCGCTGCTCGAGGCATATCCGGTGTCGACCGAGGTCAACAACGTGCGCAACAACCACCCCGATCTCGTGGCGGCCCAGCGATGACAGCTCAAACACGAAACGTCACCGATTCCGGCTCGAGCGCCTGGGCTGACTCAGACCTTCGCCGTTCCATCCGCAATCTCGGTTTTCGTTGGCAAGCGTCGTTGGAAGGTAACGGACCCGACCGCGTGCTGCCGTGGCTCTTGGCTCTGGTGATGTTCGTGCTTCTCGTCGCACTCTCATTGTCTCGGTTCCGCAGCCTTGAACTAGGCGAACAGCTGGCCGCATGGATGCAGGGCGTGTGGCTGTTGGGTGAAGGGCTCGACCCAAACGTGACCCTCACCGACCGCAACGTCTTCGAGGGGCAGCTCTCGATCATCATGTGGCCGATCGCTCAGTTGGCCGTCTTCGTGCCCACGGGGCCATTCCTGCTCACGTTGCAGTCGTTGGCGCTCGCCGTCGGAGTCGTACCGCTCTGGCGCATCTCACGGCGGGTCCTTGAACTCGGTGTCGAGTCGGCAATTGTTCTCGGCCTGGCCTACAGCCTGCAGCCGCAGTTCCAGAACCTGAACCTGGCCGAGTTCTCGCCAGAGGCGCTCGCGCTTCCAGCGTTCTTGTGGGCGTACCTCTTCAGCCAGGAGAAACGTTGGATTCCCTTCGCTGTGGCGATGGCTTTCGCTCTTTCGACGCGTTCGGATCTCGGCCTGGTGTTCATCGGCTTTGGTGCGCTCCTCGCGATCGAGGGTCGAGTCCAGGCCGGGCGGATCACCGCAGCGGTCGGTGCACTGTGGGCGGTCCTGGCCGTAGCGGTCTTCAACGCCGACCTCGCTGGCGGCGAGTTCGTCTTCACCGAGGCCTTCGCCAAGTACGGAAACGAGCCCATCTCGATCCTGTGGGGCATGCTCACCAACCCAATCGAGGTGATAAAGGACTTCTTCGCCGAGGACAACTACCGCAAGCTGGTGTTGCTCTTCGTGCCATGGCTGTTCTTGCCGGTAATTCGTCCGCGATTCCAGCTGCCGCTGGTCCTCTTTGGAGCGTTCAGCTTCATCGCCGACATCCCCGCAGGTGAGTTCGGCAACCCCCAGCAGGACGTCCCAGCGCTCGCGTTTCTTCCCATCGCAGCTGCGTTTGCGCTTCGTGCGGTGGGTCGAAAGTCCGTCCGTCGGGTCTTCGTCAACGGACGGTTGCTTACCGGGCTGCTCTTCGCGAGCTTGGCATTCTTCATGTTCAGCGCCGGCAGTTCGCTCTACAACGAGCCCTGGACCTGGGGAGTCCGATCGACGGCCGATACGGACCTACTCACCGCGATCGAAGCGGTTGACCCCGACGACTCGGTCGTAGCTATCGAGAACGCACTCCCGATGCTCGCCGAGCGAGTCGAGTTGCAGTCGTTCCCCGTAGGCCTCGACATCTATCGTCCAGCCGATGAGATCTTCAGCGCAGATGTCTTGATCGTCGACGAGGGCGACGAACGCTGGAATGACACGGGCAGATTCACCTTCGATCAGGTCGTGGACGCGCTCGGCTTCGAGGTGGTGAGTCGTTCGGGCAGCATTTCGGTCTATCGAATGACCGGAGCGCCGCCGGGTTAGCTACCGAGTTCGGCCTTCAGGGCCATCAACTGCTGGTCGAGAGCGTCTTGGCCCGGCGACGAGTCCGCGTTCGCGAAGTCGAGTTGGGCCATCGAGTTCATCGGAACGACGTGCACATGGGCATGTGGGACCTCGAACCCGGCGATCATCAACCCGATGCGAGCTGGCGAAAACACGGCCTTTTGAGCCTGGCCAATCCGATGGGCGACGCTCATCAGGTGGGCTGCGGTGTCACTTGAAAGATCGGTCCACTGGTCGATTTCCTGGCGTGGCACCACCAGTGCATGCCCAGGAGCCAAGGGTCGTACGTCGAGGAAAGCGACGCAACGTGCGTCCTCTACGAGCATTCGCGAAGGTATTTCGCCGTTGATGATCATCGTGAAGATCGAAGCCATGCCTTTCACCCTAGCTGGCGCCCCCAGTACGCTTCCCCTGACGATGACGAACGCCGCGAGCACATCAGCGAACATGCCTTCGGGGAAACCCGAGTGGCGCCCCTTCACGGTGCCCAATGCGATGTCGCTCGTTCGCCTGGCCTGTATCCCGCTGTTCGTTTGGCTGTTGTTCGCCCAGGACGATCGGGTCTGGTCAGCGGTCCTTCTCGCTGTTCTCGGCTCGACGGACTGGATAGACGGATGGTTCGCTCGCCGCTTTGACCAGGTATCGGAACTCGGCAAGATTCTCGACCCCGCAGCCGACCGGCTATTGATGTTGACCGCGGTGATCTCGATGTGGATCGATGGATCCGCTCCCGCCTGGTTTGCGGTTCTCACGTTGCTTCGCGAGGGCCTCGTCACCTTGGTCGCTGTAGGTCTTGCAGCTCGGGGCGTGGAACGCTTCGATGTCACCTGGTGGGGTAAGACCGGGACGTTCTTCTTGCTGTTCGCGTATCCATTGCTTCTCGGAGGGGCGAGCACGGTCGGGGCGGCAGACATCTTGCGAATCTTGGGCTGGGTCTGCGGTATCCCCGGGCTATTGATTTCCTGGTATGCGGCGTGGGGCTACGTGCCAATTGCGCGCGCTGGACTTGTCGATGCACGGGGCCGCGCGGGTTAGTATCTCGACATGGCAACTCCAGAAGACCTTCGCTACACCAACGACCACGAGTGGTTGCGGCTAGAGGGCGACACCGTACGAATAGGCATCACCGACTACGCACAAGACGCGTTGGGCGATGTGGTCTATGTGGAACTCCCAGCGATCGGCGACACCGTCGAGTCCGGTGGTTCGATCGGCGAGGTCGAGTCGACCAAGTCCGTTTCGGACATCTATGCCCCGGTATCGGGCACGGTCACCATGGTCAACGATGCGCTGGAGGCAAACCCTGGCAAGCTCAACGAAGATCCTTACGGCGAGGGCTGGCTCTGTGTGCTCAATGTCGCCGATACCAGCCAACTCGACGCGCTGATGGACGCTGCTGCCTACCAGGAACTCATAGGACAGTGAGTTCGGAGCGAATCTGTCCGGCGTGTCATCATCACAATGACCTGACCGCGAACTTCTGCTCATCGTGTGGCGAGCGGATCGGTGGCGGACCAGAAGAGCCGACCGCTGCGATCCCGATCGTTCAGGATGACACCGGCGAGGTCACCCCCGATCGAACCCATCTCGCGGAACGGGAAGGTTTTGGCGAGGCAGAGGGCATCTTGTTGGTCGAATCCGGCCCGAAGAGCGGTTCACGCTACGCACTGGACCAGGACACGATCTCGGCTGGACGGCACCCGGAGAGTGAAATCTTCCTCGATGACGTCACGGTCAGCCGACGACACGTGGAGATCACGCGAGACAACGGAACCTACCGGGCTCGCGATGTTGGTTCATTGAACGGCACCTACATCAACAAAGAACTTGTAGAGCAAGACGTGGAGCTCAGCGATGGCGACGTGCTTCAGATCGGCCGTTTCAAGCTTCTTTTCTTCCACGGAACGGGCGCCGGGGACTAAAGCACCTCCCTCGGGTGTTTAGGCGAGTACAACGAAAGGAGCGACATGGTTCCGATGGAACTTGTGGGAGTACGCATCGAGCTTCCGAGCAATACCCCGATTGTGATTCTCCGTGTTCAAGACGAGAGTGACGACGCACGGATGCTCCCGATCTTCATCGGTGGTCCTGAGGCCACCGCAATTGCCCTCGCGCACGAAGGGGTCACTCCTCCTCGGCCAATGACCCATGATCTTTTCGCTGAGGCGCTCGACGCTATGGATGTGCGAGCCGAGCGGGTAGTCATTACCGAGCTGCGGGATCGCACCTTCTATGCCGAGCTCCACTTGCGGTCGCCCGAAGAGGCCAAGGTCATGTCTGCGCGCCCATCGGATGCGATCGCGCTAGCAATTCGCCTTGGGGTGCCGATCTTCGCTGAGAACGAACTGTTAGACGAAGTGGGTTACACCGATAGCCCCGAACCGACCGAACAAGATGACGAAGTCGTCGAAGAATTCAAAGACTTCATCGACAATGTCAGTCCTGAAGACTTCGCATAACACTCGTGGCTTCGCGCGTCCCGCGCGAAGGTGACCGCGCAGGGTCGTTGACCTGGCGCCTGTACCTTCGTAGGATTACCACATCGTAATTTCAGCGACGTAGCGCAACCGGTGCGCGCAGGCGAGAGGGCCCTCGAAATGGAAACACCAGAGATCGGTTACAGCGGGAAGAGCGCTTCGGAGATCGTCGGCATCACGTACCGGCAGTTGGACTATTGGGCTCGCACCGACCTCATCCGTCCCTCACACACCGATGCCGCCGGTTCAGGCTCGCGTCGTCAATACTCCTATCGAGACCTCGTCGAGCTGAAGGTGATCAAGAACTTGTTGGACTCGGGCATTCGCCTCGAGCAGGTCCGCGAGATCTTCAACTACCTCCAAGACGAACTCGGCGAAGACGTCGCCACCGCCAACCTGGTAGTCAACGGAAACCAGCCTATGTTGGTGCGCAGCGGGGAAGAGGTCATCGACCTTCTCCAGAGTGGCCAGGGTGTACTGAACATCCTTCCTCTCGGCGCTGTTGTCGACGAGGTCGAACAAAAGATCGTCGAACTCTTTCCGTCCCACGCCGTTGACGCCGAGTTCACCGCTCAAGCCCAGGCCTCGTCGCAATAGACGATGTACCGCTGGCGTCGCCTCTGCGCAATAGCGATATTGCTTGGCGCTATCGCCGCGGGCTGCGCGTCCTCGCCGGCCGATACAGCCGCTTCTGACGAGACAGTGTCGTCGGAGAGCTTCACACTCGAAACAGTTGCGCCCGAGTCTTCGGCCCCTGACAGATCAGCGCCAGAAACCCCCACATCGTCGAGCGCTACGTCATCGACGACGAGCAATGAGCCGACTACAACGGCGGCACCGTCGACCACCACAACGACCACGACAGTCGCGCCCACTACGACGACCACGTCCACGACGTCGACAAGTTCGACAACTACTACGACCACGACGGCGGCCCCAGCGGTACCGGCCTTCACGTCGTCGATCCAAGAGATCGACATCATCATTGCGGCCCGCATGACCAATTCGTGGCGTGAGGGGTGCCCGGTAGGCCTCGACCAACTGCGGTTGCTGACGCTCTCGCACTGGAACTTCAACGATCAGCCAACTACGGGTGAGCTCGTCGTCCACGCCGACTGGGCCGACGAGGTCGTCGAGGTGTTCGAGGCGATCTACGACGCTCGCTTCCCGATCGAGCGAATGGAACTCGTCGACAACTTCGAAGGGGATGACAACTTGTCCATGGCAGCGAACAACACCTCCGCCTTCAACTGCCGAGAGGTAGCGAATCGACCCGGCGTATGGTCGAACCATGCCACCGGCACAGCGATCGACATCAATCCCATCATGAACCCCTACCTCTCACGTAGCGGCGTTGTACTGCCGCCAGAGGGCGAAGCCTTCCTCGACCGGACCGTGCAGGCCAAGGGTGGAATATATACAGGCGACGCGGTAACCGAAGCCTTCACGGCCATTGGATGGGGTTGGGGCGGCAATTGGGCCAGCTCGAAGGACTGGCAACACTTCTCCGCCTCAGGAACCTGAGCAGCGAGCTGGCTTACAGCTCGGGAAGAAGACCGTGGCGCAGCTGTCGCAGCGTGTGGTCGGCCAGCACTAGCGCGGTCATGGCATCGACCATTGGCACCGCACGAGGCAACACACATGGGTCGTGACGGCCCTTGGCTGCGAGTGTCGTGGCCTCTCCGTCGGTTGTGACGGTCTGCTGCTCGGAGCTAATGGTGGCTGTTGGCTTGAACGCGATTCGAAAGGTGAGTGGTTGACCGTTCGAGATACCGCCTTGTACGCCGCCCGAATGGTTCGTGGTCGTGACGATGGCCCCGTCTGGGCCCGGAACGAACTCGTCATTGTGGGTGCGCCCGGTCATCTTCGACCCTGCGAATCCGCTACCGACCTCGAAACCCTTCGTTGCGGGAAGCGAGAGCATGGCTTTGGCCAGGTCGGCTTCCAGCCGGTCGAAAACCGGTTCGCCCAGCCCGGCGGGCACGGCTCGAACTACCGCGGAGACGATGCCGCCGAGTGAGTCACCGTCGCGGCGGGCGCCTTCGATTGCGGTGGTCATCTTCGCCGCCGCGTCCGGATCCGGACATCTGGTTGGGTCGGCTTCGACATCGGTGCGAGACACGGTGAGCTGATCGACCGATGCTTCGATGTCATGGACGGCGTCGACCCAAGACACGATCTCTGGCGTAGGCAGGTTCTGTACCTCTGCAACAGCGTTGAGCAGCGAGCTCGCAATGGCTCCCGCGGCCACTCTGCCGATCGTTTCACGAGCGCTCGAACGGCCGCCACCCGCGATTGTCCGATGACCGTACTTCTGGTCGTAGGTGAAGTCGGCATGCGATGGCCGGTACAGGTCTCGCAGGTGGTCGTATGCGCCGGAGCGAGCGTCCTTGTTGCGGACCATCATCGCGATGGGCGCGCCGGTCGCCAAGCCGTTTTCTACGCCGGAGAGAATCTCGACCTGGTCGGATTCGTCGCGTTGGGTAGTAAGGCGGCTCTGGCCCGGCCGCCGTCGATCTAGCTCGACCTGGATGGCGTCCTGGTCGATGGAGAGTCGAGCGGGCACGCCATCGACGACAACGCCAACAGCGCCACCGTGGCTTTCGCCAAAGGTAGAGATCTGAAAATCGCGGCCAAAGGAATTTCCCACGAATGCAGGCTATCGGCCGAGAGCTACAGCGGAGTAAAGCTCTTAGGCCGTGCGCTCACTAGCGAGTGCACTTGCCGCAGCGTTACGCATATCGTTCGTGACGACCGGCGCCTCACGGTCGCCTGGAGCTGGGGCAGGAGCCTGGGCTGGCGCAGCGGGAGCTTGGGCGGCGGCAGCTGAACGGCTCGACAACGTCGTCAGGATGTGCGACAAGAGCTGCACGAGCGTATCGATCGAGAGATCAGAGCTGCGGGCGTCGGTCCGGACGATTGGATTGCTGGGGTCCAGGTCCAACGCTTCGCGGATGTCCTCGATCGAGTGCGAGGGCGCTCCATCAAACTGATTCAGCCCAATGATAAACGGGACGTTTCGCTGCTCGAAGAAGTCGATTGCGTTGAAGCATTCGTCGAGGCGTCGAGTGTCCACCAAGATCAGTGCGCCGAGGGCGCCTGCGGTGATGTCTTCCCACATGAACCCAAAACGGTCCTGACCGGGGGTGCCGAAGACGTAGAGCACGAGGCCTTCGTCAACGGTGATCTTGCCGAAATCCATAGCGACCGTCGTGCTGGTCTTCTGCTGCACGAACGTGGCGTCATCAACTTCGGATGCCGCACTAGTCATCTTTGCTTCGGTCCGTAGTGGAGCGATCTCAGAAACAGCCGAGACGAACGTTGTCTTACCAACGCCGAAGCCACCTGAGATGACCACCTTTGCCGAGACTGGACGTGTATTAGCGGTTGCGGATGCCATCGAGCAACCTCCTCACAATTGCGATGTCGTCATTTCGTGTGGTCTCGAGGACTTCAAGGGAGCCTTCGCCCCAGAGATCGGCCACGAGTACACGGGCGACGCCGAGTGGCATCGCACACTTCGCCGAAATTTCGGCGA
This sequence comes from uncultured Acidimicrobiales bacterium, assembly GCA_964612655.1. GTDB lineage: Bacteria > Actinomycetota > Acidimicrobiia > Acidimicrobiales > SHLQ01 > SHLQ01. The sequence continues at coordinate 18,112 of CAZTDG010000015.1, forward strand.
TCGAGTTTGGTTCCTCACAGAGTGCGTAGATCGCTGCGAGATCTCGATCCGCAGGAGGCGTGGAGCCATCTGTGGTGGAGACCATCGCCTCGACGGCGAGTTCGCCCGCATCGCTTCGCGTGCGGCCGCCTGTGAGCAGGTACGAACGAACGAACGAGCCGTCTTCTTCAGTTGACGTCCCGTCGCTGTGTTGGCTTTGAGCCATGGGTATTTCCTCCCTTATCCGTACCGGATGCAACGTCGACGGGCTAAACCGTCAGGACGTTCTTCAGCTCGCTAATAAGTTCCGGTGACAATGCCGAACCAGCTCGGTCCGCAAGCAGCGTCATTTCGTACGCGACCTGGGCGATGTCAGCACCGCTTTGGCAAAGCACTGCCAGCGAAGCGCCATGGCCCATGGACATGACGAACAAGTTTCCTTGGGTCATCTCTACGACGACCTGATCGACCACACCACATCCGAGGCAGTGCGCAGCCCCGTTTGTGAGGCTGGTCAAGCCTGCGGCGATGGCCGCAAACTGGTCGACGCCACTGGTGTCGATTCCAGCCGATGACGCCAGCAAGAGGCCGTCGGCCGAAACCGCTACCGCCTCGCGGACACCAGCGGTATCCTGGGCAAATCGGGACAAGAGCCAGGCAAAGTTCTGGGCCTCAGTCGAAACGGTCATGATTCACTCCCTGTAGTAGTGGGGGTTTCGCTAGCTGTTTGTTCAGCTGGAGAATCGATTATCTGTGCGCTTGGTGCGCCAGGTGCAAGCACTGCGTCGACGACCGGTGGGGCCATCTTCGGAGCGGTCGGCACTGGGGCTGATGGTACTTGAGGTATCGGATCGGGTGCTGGCGCGCCTTGAGCCACGGGCTGGGCCGGCGGTGTTACCGCGGTTGGCGGAGCAGCGGCGACAGGTGCTGCGGCTGGCTGAGCGGGCGGCACTACCGCGGTTGGCGGAGCAGCGGCGCCAGGTGCTGCGGGCGGCTGAGC
>CAZTDG010000015.1:19190-31189 GCA_964612655.1 uncultured Acidimicrobiales bacterium
GGCTGAGCTGGCGGCGCTACCGCGGTTGGAGGAGGCGTTACCGCTGGCGCAACTGGCGCTGGGGCAACTGCTGGCTGTGGAACGGGTGCCGAAATCGGCGTTGCGGCGGCGGGGGCTCCGGCGGCCGGCGCCTGTTCGTCTTGGCCAACTTGGCGTCCACGAGCGACCGCAGCGCGGAAGCTTCGAAGCGAATCGCTGACCGCTGTCGCGTCGCGTTGGATTGGCGGAGCGTCTTCGTCGACAGCGGCGGCACCTACCGGCGCTGCCTCTGGCGAGGATTGCTCGGAGCTCTTTGAGCGTCGCTTCGGGAAGCCGGCGGAAGTGACAGCAGCTGCTGCTGGAGCGGTCGGAACCGCAGCCGGGGCCTCGGCAACTGGAGCTGCGGCTGGTGCTGTTGGTGTGGCCTCTGCCGCTGCTGGCTCTGGCCTAGGAGCGTTCGCTGGAGTTTCGGGTGCGGCGCCGCCCTTGCGGCCGCGTCGCTGTGGGAACCCGGCCGAGGTCGTGCCAACTGGCTCTGCGGCTCCCGCAGCTGTTGCGGGGATCGGTGCAGCGACCGCCGCGGCAGGCGTAGCGGGGGAGAGCGTTGGTGCTTCGAAGCCTTCGCCATCGGCGACCGGCGTTGGGGCAGCGGCGGCTGCCTCGGATGTACGAGCGGTGACCTCGATTGGGTTTGCCTGCTCCGAGGAGAGCAAACGCACTGGCAAATCAACGAAGGCGATCGTTCCACGTCGCTTGCCTTCACCGGTTGGATCTGCACTGGTGAGACGCACGGTGATTCCGAGGTCCTGCGACAGACGGCCAACCACGAATAGGCCGAGGTACGCCGAAGGCGCATCAGCAAAGTCAACCGGGTTCTTCAGGCGGCCGTTGGCTTCGGCCATGGCTCGGTCATCCATACCAATGCCTTGGTCGACGATCGCGAGGCGATAGTGCGAGGAACCGAGTTGGCCGAGTACTTCAATGTTGGTGTTCGGCGGCGAGAATGAGCCCGCGTTCTCCAAGAGCTCTGCGATCAAGTGCGAAAGGTCGGTTGCGAGGTTGCCCGAAACGGTCGCAGTGTCAATGTCGCCGAGCTTGACTCGGCGATAGTCCGCAATCTCTGCGGCTGCAGCACGAACCACGTCTCGGACAGCGATTGGCTTGCCCCAACGACGCGGCGTCTGTTCGCCTGCGAGCACCAAGAGGTTCTCCGCGTTGCGTCGCATACGGGTCGCGAGGTGATCTAGGCGGAAGAGGTTCTCCAGCGTGTCTGGATCGGACTCTTGACGCTCGAGTTCGTCGATGAACTCGAGTTGGCGATTGAGGAGGTTCTGGTTTCGGCGACCGAGGCTAACGAAGGTACGGGCCACGTTCTGGCGACGAAGCTTCGCCTGGCCAGCCGCAAGATCTACCGCAGCGCCCTGCATAGTGTTGAGCGAGTCGGCCAACTGGGAGAGCTCATCGTTGCTCTCAACCTCGAAGGCGGGCAGTTCGGGAAGGCGTTCGGAGGTACGAGCCGCCTCGACCACTGCGGGGATGCCTTCCTGGGCAGCAACACGTGCCTGCTCAGACAGTTTCGCGACCGGAGCGGTAATGCTTCCAGCGATCGAACGAATCGCTACGAAAGCAAAGAACAATGCGAGGAGCAAGAGGAGCCCCACCGCGATGAAGATCAGACCACGCTGTTCTTCCACCGTTTCGGAAACATCGCGGATCTCGTCAAGCGACTGGGCTGCGACATCTGCGGGCTGATTTGTTTGAATGACCCAATCAACTTGGGCTTCAAGGCTATTGCTTTGGAGTTCGCCGACCGGACGTACAACGCTGATGACTTCCTCACCAGCAATCGTTGTGGGTTCGATGGCCGTGTCCTCTGTTACGTCGACCATTTCGACGTCGAGGCCGCTTGCGGGGTTGGTGAACTGGCCAGGGCTAAAGAGGAATAGCGGATCATGTTCCGTGGCGGTGTCGGCGATGATTACGGAGGATCCGATATCGATGATGCCGCTGTCGACACCAGCTTCTTCAGAGAGTTGGTCGAGGATTCCGTGGAGATTGTTGAGTGGAACGCGTACACGCAAAACTGCGGTCCCGTCGATGGTTGCTGGTTCCTGCACCTCGAGCGCGATCTCAAAGGATGGAACGTGCTCGCCATCGTCGACGAAGCTACGGAAGCTCGATGGATCCGAGAGCGCTGGTTCGAGCCAGTCGCCGAAGTTCTCGGGGTTGAGCTCTTCTTCGGGGTGAGTGGTTCCTAGGAGAGTTCCGTCTCCGCTGACGAGAACGACCTGGATATCGGTTTCATCAACGGTGATTCGATCACGTGCGTTGAGGGCGAGTACGCCTCCACCTACAAGCGCGTCGGTGTCGCCCGCTGCAAGTTCGTTGCTCGCCGAAATCGCTTCTTCTCGGAACGAGGACTCATTGGCTACGCGGGTGGTCCGCAAGATGATGCCATCAACAAACTCGGCGACTTCGCGTGAGCTTGCATCAGCGGAACGCTCAGCGCCCGCTGCTACAACCTCTTCGTTCAGAATTTCCTCAGCGGAGCTCACCGCGTCGGCGGTTCGTTGCTGAAGGACGAGCGCACCAACGATCGCGAGGATGCTCAACCCGATTAGCGGGATGAGCACAACCGGCAGGAAGCGCCGGAAGATTTTGCTTCGAATTGACCCGAGCTTCGCGTCCTCAGTTTCTTCCTCGACACCAACGCCAAGGGGTTCGTCAGTCAGTTGGGGCGCTTCACTCATGCGAAATCTTCCGTAATTTCCCTAGAATTCGGGGTCCGGTAGTGGACTCTCTAGGTTGTTCGGATCGCGCAGAGCGGTTCCTATAGGTCTTTTGGCCCTGTTGGGCTCAAAGTCGAACTATCGAACAGTTGACTACAGCTCCAGTAGTGCTTGTTCGACGACCTCGGTTAGTGCAGGGTGGATGTACAGCTGGCCACGTGCCATTTCGTCGACGTTCTGACCAAAGGTCATGCCCTGAATGAGCTGCTGGATCAACGTGGAGGCTTGTGGGCCAATGATGTGTGCGCCGAGCAGCTCGCGGGTCTCCGAATCAGCAATGAGCTTGCAAACACTGGTCGTGTCTTCCATGGCCCACCCATAAGCGGCCGAACCATATGGCTGAACGACGATAGACAACGGGCGGCCGGTAGCTTCGGCGGCGGGTTGGCTGAGTCCTACCGAGGCGACCTGCGGTGACCCGAAGATCGCGTATGGCGTGAGTGACCGATCGATCTCGATTGGATCGTCGGGGTTCAAGAGGTTATGTGACACCACACGAGCGTCGGCGTTGGCGGTGTGCTTGAGTTGGGCGGAATGGGTGATGTCGCCGAGTGCGTAGATGTCGGGGTGCGACGTCTTGAGCGTGGCATCGGTGACGACATAGCCGCGGTCATCCAGCTCGACGCCGGTTTCGGTTACGCCGAGTTGATCACCATTTGGGACGCGACCCGTTGCGACGAACAGGGTGGACCCTTCGATAACTTCGCTCTTTCCGCCGGAGGTGACATGTACGCGAACCTGATTCTCGTCGCCTTCGATGGAGTCGATCGAGGTGTTCGTGCGAACGTCGAAGCGCTTTGCGTAGGCGTCGGTGAAGCGGCGGGAGATGTCGGGATCCTGCGCACGGATCATCACGTCGCTGCGGTTGATGATGGTGACCTTCGATCCGAGCGAGCCAAATACGTTTCCGAGCTCGGCGCCGATGTAACCGCCGCCGATCACGATGAGATGCTCGGGGAGCGTGTCGACGCGCATCAACGTGTCGGATGTATGGAAGGGGACACCAGACTCGGTGATCATCGCTGGGACGGTGGCACGGGCGCCAGCAGCCAGCACGATTCGGTCAGCGGTGACCTGGCTTGTCGATCCGTCGTTTCCGGCGACTTCGAGAGTCTTGTCGCCAACGAAGCGTCCCGAGCCTCGGTACACCGTGACGTGATCTTGTTCTTCGTCTCGGTAGCGCTCGCCGCCAGCAGCGATTGGATCGATACGTCCAAAGACGCGATCTCGGATCGCGGGCCAGTCAGCACCGCTAAAGCTCGTGTTGACGCCGAGTTCGGGGCCGACGTCCTTGGCGAGATGGGCAATCTCGGATGCGTACACGAACATCTTTGAGGGGATGCACCCAACGTTGAGGCACGTGCCGCCGAATTTGGATCGTTCAACGAGGCCAACCGACATCGACTCGTAGTCCTCGGACAGCACCGAGTTTCCCGATCCGGTGCCGATAATCATTAGGTCATGGTGCGTCATGGACGTTTCTTCCTCACGAGGTTGAATTACTTGTTTAGCCGACGAATTAACACCGATGTGTCACTGCGCGCTTCCCCATTTGCGATCAATTCGTCGTAGTAGCTCGCGACTAAAGACGCTACGGGTGTTGGAGCGCCGAGGCGTTCGGCCTCCGCGAGAGCGATTCGGAGGTCTTTGACCATCCATTCGGACGCGAAGCCGAAGTCGAATTGGTCCTCGACCATGGTCTTGGCGCGGTTGGACATCTGCCACGAACCGGCTGCGCCGTCGGTGATTGTCTGGAGCACACGGTCCATGTCGAGACCGGCCGCAACGCCGAGATTCACCGCTTCTGCCAAACCTTGGAGCAGGCCAGCAATCGCGAGTTGGTTGACCATCTTGGTCGTCTGGCCAGCGCCGGTGTCGCCGATGAGGGTGCGGGTCTTGCCGTAGGACTGCATCCAGGCGTCCGCTCGCTCGAAAGTGTCTTCGGTTCCTCCGCACATGATGGTGAGCACGCCGTTCTGGGCGCCGGCCTCGCCACCCGAGACGGGGGCGTCGAGCACACCGATGTTCTTGGACGCCGCAGCGTTCGCGAGTTCGTGGGCGACCGTCGCCGATGCTGTGGTGTGGTCGATCAAGAGCGAACCGTCCGGCAGGCCTGCGAGGGCGCCGTCTGGACCTAGGGCTACCGATCGAACGCTGTCATCGTTGCCCACGATCAGGAACCCGGCGTCGGCGTTGGTGGTGGCCTCGGCTGGAGAATGTGCCAGTCGGGCGTCGGGGTGCTGTGCGACGAACCGCTCCGCCACTTCGGTCGTGCGGTTAAACACCGTGACGTCGTGGCCACTCTCTACGAGGTGTCCTGCCATGGGGTAACCCATGGCGCCTAGTCCAACCCATCCGATGCGTGCCATGTGCTGAGGCTACATCCCGAGGATCGCAGGGATCTGCTTCCAGCCGCCGAGTTCATTCGGTTCGATAATGGCGTCGGCGAGCGCTTGAACTTCGTCGGGCGCGTTGTTGGGCACGATGGCGATCGCTGCGGTCGAAAGCATGCCGATGTCGTTGAAACCGTCGCCAACAACAGCCAGTCGGTTTCGGTCGATCCCGTGCCGCCCGCATAGCGCGTCCAAGCCCGTCGACTTATCGACACCACGGCCTTGCACCATGATTCCGTGATCGCCCTCGTAGTGCGACGGACTGATGAAAACCGATGCCAACGCTTCGGCTTCGATACCTGCCTTAAGTCGACCGAGATGGTCGTGCGCGTAGCCGAAAGCACCAAAGCCGATCACGACCGACTCCGCGATCGACTCCGCAAGGTCCCGCACGTGGCGAACGCCAGGGGCCGTACCCACATAGGTCTCTCCGGCCGAGACGTTCGGAGCGGCGAGAAGGTCCTCGGTGGGATCGTCGATATACACCAGTGGCTCGAGGTCGTGAGCGACGAAGATGTCTCGGATGCGTAGTGCATCTTCGGTGGTGACGGCACTTCGATGAAACGATGGTCCCTCGAGTTGATCGCGAGCCAGCGCGCCGTTCATCAAGATCGCCGGCCGGTCAGCCAAGGACAGTGGGCCTAAGCCAGCGAGGGTGCTCTGCGCACGTCGACCGGTCGCGACGACGAACGGGATTCCAGCGGCATCGACACGCGCGACAGCCTGGACAGATTCGGGGTGCAGCGTCATGTCCGTAGCCCAGAAGGTTCCGTCGAGATCGGTCACGAGTGCGTCGATTTCCATATCGCCCGAGCGTAGGCGCTGGTCGTATTGTTGTGACAGTTCCGCAATTTCGGACCGTTTGCGAGCTACGAATAGGTCATGGAGATTTCCTTGGTCATCATGGCTGCCGGGCTCGGCAGCCGCTTTGGTGGCACGAAGCAGCTGGTAGAGGTTGGACCGAACGGTGAAGCGTTCTTGGACTTCGCGATTCTCGACGGAAGGGCCGCAGGCTGCACCAATGTTGTGTTGATTATCCGTACGGACATCGAAGATGACGTTCGTAGCCACTTGGAACGTCAGTACGGATCGCTCGACGGGTTTCGCTTGGTACGCCAAGACGACCTCGGTCCTGCCCGAGCTAAGCCCTGGGGCACCGCACACGCGGTTCTGTCGGCTCGCGACGCCGTGGTCGGCCCGTTCATCGTGGTGAACGCCGATGACTACTACGGTCCGTCATCGTTCCAGTTGGCGGCCGATCTGCTCTCTGCCGGAGACGAACGAACCGCAGGTCTGGTGGCCTTTGAGCTGGCGAAGACGTTGCCACGCACAGGAGCTGTCTCTCGCGGCCTCTGCGCGGTAGAGGATGGCTTGTTGATCTCCATCGACGAGACCCACGGCATTGAACGCGGCGCCGATGGCGTGATTGGCTCCCAGGACCCAGCAGGTACTCACAGCGACGACACCCTCGCGTCGATGAACATGTTCGCCTTCCCCAACTCGCTATTCGCTCACCTCGCTGATGGCTGGGACACCTTTGTTGCCGAGCACGGTGACGAACCCAAGACCGAATACCTCCTCCCAAACGTCGTGGATGACCTTCGCGAACGAGGGGAGTTGCGGGTAGCTGTACCTCGCTCGACCGAGGAATGGATCGGTGTCACCAACCCCGACGACCTCGAACCGGCCAAGGCCAAGCTCAGCGGCCGCTAGTCGCCGTTACTCGGCCTCGGTTTCGCGGTTGCGTTCGAGGCGATCCGCGCCGGCATCAACGCCGGGCAGTTGAGGCTGCATCGCTCCGAGCTGCGATGCCGCGCGCTTCATGACGATCTCCTCGACCTCTTGCCAGTCCTTTGCCCGAAGGCCATCAAGTTCCTGGTTGTAGGGCTGATCAAAGATGATCGCCTCACAACCGGCCCCTCGTAGCGCGGTGATGTTGTGGGGAGCGTCGTCGATGTAGATGTCGGCGCCCACGTCAGGCTTGTTTCCGAGGAAGCAAATGTCTCGATACGGAATCTTTTGTTCGTCGAGCCAGGCGACGGTGTCGGCAACTGCGCCAGCGTGGCCCCAGTTCACATACAACCGGTGCGTAATCACCCGGATATGTACCCCAGCATCGGAGAGTCGCCACAGGGCATCGCGAACGCCATCTATTGGGGGCATCGTGGCAAATAGTCGGTCCTCGGAGACCGCCATCGCGTGTAGGTCAGCAAAGCCGCCGACCCGGTCGAGGTCCCACTCGCGAAAGTCCCAGGATCGTTCAAGTGGGAGCTCGCTTTCCTCAACATTTAGCTCTCGGGCAGCTATCGTCCTGAAGGCGGACGTGTAGTCCCCGCAGACCCCATCGAGGTCGACTCCAAATACAAACGGCTCCATCACCGAGACGGTAGCCGTCGGCAACACAAGAGGGTGACGTTTTGGCTCGTAAATCGACACAGGCCACCGATGACGATCTGGGGCTCGTCGCGGAGCTCCGCGGCCGCATGAAAGAGCACCGCCTGCCGATCTTTGCCGCCGCCGTTGCGTTCTTCGGGTTCATCGCGTTGATTCCGGCGCTAGCTGCAGCGGTATCGATCACCGCGCTGGTCGCCGATGTCGATGTGCTGATCGAAGAGGTCGATTCGGCTCTTGAGGCTTCGCCAGAGGAAACCAGAGACTTCTTGGGTGCGCAGCTTCAATCCATCGCCGATGGAGGCAACTCGAGTGCGGGCATTGCGGCCTTTGTAGGTATTGCCTTGTCGCTGTTCAGCGCGTCCGGGGCCGTGGGTCAGCTGATGGAAGCGTTGAACGTTGTCTTCGATCGTCGTGAATCGCGAAACTTTCTCGTCAAGCGGTTCACCGCGTTCATGTTGCTGTTGGGAACGTTGCTCACGTTGGCAGCGATGATCTTCGCGATGAGTGTCGTCCCGGCGTTGATCGAATCGTTCGTAGATTCACCCGCTGTCAGCGCCCTCGTAAACGTTGGCCGTTTCGTTGGGCTAGGCCTATTCATGGTCTTCGCATTGACCGTGCTGTACCGGTTCGGGCCATCGGCCGATGCCGAACGCGGAGGCGAGCTTGTACCGGGCGGGAAACGTCCGTTGCTGAGCAAGGGCGCTTTGGTTGGCACGCTGCTCGTCGTGGTCGTGTCGTGGGGCTTTGGCTTCTTCGCGAACAACTTCGGCAGCTACAACGAAACCTATGGCACCCTCGCCGCGATCGTGGTCGTGTTGTTGTGGCTCCAGCTACTTGCCTTGGCAGTGCTCGTTGGCGCCGAGGTCCACGCCATCTTGGAACAGCGCCAAATTCGTGAGGCCCGGTCCTCTGCTGGGTTGCCCCGCCAAGTTCCTGTCCTGGACTAACGCTCCAAGCCTGTTAGACGATCTCGAAGCGGAGACCTGCGTAGGTTTGCAGCGGTGGGATTAGCGACGTGCCAAAAGCGGTGGCCGGCGTCCAGAATCCGCCAGGGAGATCAGCGGGGTCGAGCTTTGAAAGAGCGATTGCCGCTTCACCCAACATCTTCGCCGTCGACCCATAGCCGGGATCGCGATCGCCGGTGACCTTGGTCTGGATCGCTTCGCCGCTGTTGGTGCGGCCATAGAAGCGAAGGTCGTAGAACCCCGACTCCTGCTGCTCAGGACTTGGCCCTTCGCCGGGCTGGGGAAGGAAGCGTTGACCCAGCGTTCGCCGGACGACACCGACCGACGACGCTGCCGTGAGGCTGCCCAGTCCGCCCGCGACTGCGCTCGCCTTGGCAAAGCCAGCTGGTCCGCTGCCGGTCATGGTGGCCTCGTCATAGAGGAAGTCGTCGCCCCAAGGTCGTCCGAGGAGCGCATGTGAGCGGTGAACGACGCGAGTGTTTACCGCCGCCATCATGAACGGCGCGATCCATCCTCCGGAAACGTCATCACCCTTGGGTGCGAGGACGTTGTGTTGGGAGATCCCCTCACGCATGCCCACCGGTGCTAGCGCATAGGGATTTGCCAGGATGCGACGTGCTTGACCGTCGTTGGAAGCTTCATCGACCACGTTGAGCATCGAGGCAACCGTGCCGCCACTAAGGCCGCCCTTGAGGGCCTTGACGCGCATGGAGACCTGCGAGCAGTACTCGTTGAAACGAGTGAAGGCTGCGTCTTGGGTGAAGGCGACGCCAAGGTCCGAAGGGATCGAATCAAAGCCACATGCATGCACGATCCTTGCGCCGCTGCTGTTGGCGGCCGGCCCGTGAGCGTCGATCATTCGCTGCATCCACTGCGGCTCGCCCGTGAGGTCGCAGTAGTCAGTACCTGCAGCGCTCGCTGCCTCCACGAGCAGTGAGCCGTGCATTGCATACGGGCCAACGGTGGAGATCACCAGGGCTGCCTCTTGTACGAGCGCTGCCATGTCGGAGGCACTGTGCGCATCAGCGACGATGGTCTCCACATCTGTGTTTAACTCGGCTCGAAGTTTGTCGAGCTTCTCGGGATTGCGCCCGGCGATCGCCCAGGACAGGTGACTGTCGCTCAACCGTTCGTCTAGGTATCTGCACAGAATCGAACCGACGAAACTCGTCGCTCCGAACACCACAATGTCGCACCGCCGACGCTCGCTTTCTCCCATCCAGGGAGTCTACGGGCAATCGCTTCTTAGTAACCAAAGCCGATAGTGTCGGGATATGAGCCCGGAGATTCTCGACGTCGATCTGCTCGCATTCGAGAGCGGCGACACCTCGTCTCGAAACGCGGTGGTCGATGGCGTTCGGCGATCGTTAGAAAACGGCTTTGTCTACACCGCGCACGACCTCTCCGAGGACATGCTCGATGAGGCCTATGCGATGTTGGGCGAGTTCTTCAGCCGAGACGACGAGGAGAAGCTGCGCTATGTCGCCGAGGGGGCGCACGGCCAGACCGGTTACACCGGAGTCTTGGTCGAAACCGCCGCGGACGCCGAGCACGCTGATTGGAAAGAGATGCTCAACTGGGCTGCTCCCTTGCCGCCAGCGCATCCGCTTCGAAGCCGCTATCCGAAGAGCTATCCGGACCCGGTACTACCCGAGGAGGCCGTACCAGGCATCACCGACGTGCTCTTGGGTTTCCATCGCCAGATCGCGGCTATCCAAAAGCGATTTCTACGGGTGATCGCCGTCGGGCTCGGATGTGGCGAAGCGTTCTTCGATGAGATGGTCACCGACGGCCCGACGTTGACCAGGGCGATCAGATACCCGCCGATGGACCATGCCCCCGGCAGCCAACATGTGTGGGCGGGCGCTCACGACGACATCAATCTGATAACCGCACTTCCACGGGCGACCGCAAAGGGCTTGCAGGTCAGTGTTGATGGGGCTTGGGTTGATGTCGAACCGCCAGCGGGTCACATGATCATCAACACGGGTCTGATGCTCGAACGCCTTACCAACGGCGTCATCGGCGCAGGGACTCATCGAGTCGTCAGCGATGCAGACCAACAGGGCGATCGCCTCAGCGTCGTCCAGTTCTGCCACCCGACGCCGTCCACGATTCTGGCGCCGATCCCATCGTGTGTGACCGAGGAACATCGCCTTGCCTACAGTGCGATTTCTGCGAACGACGCGCTCGAGAAGGTGCTCTGGGATATCAATCTCATCGGTTGATAGCGGACACTCCTAGATCCGGCGCTGAGAAGCCCGAAGCTAGAGCGCTAGTTCAGCCAGGGTTGCACTGGATAGTGCCGCAAGAACTCACCCATGGTGCCCTGTCGTGCGAGGAGTTGGCCCCACAGACGCTGATGGTCGGTCGCCCAGAGGTCTTCGTCTCGACAGTGGCCGATAACCCATGCTCCGGCGCGACACTCGCCTTCGAGTTGGCGGGGCCCCCAACCGGCGTAGCCGCTGAAGACGCGAGCCCTCTGGATGTGAAACGTCGGGTCTCGGTCGGTCGCGAGGTCGAGCAACCCGATGCCGTTGTGCATGAAGTGCATGTCGGGTGCTGCGGGATCAACAGGTTCGGCCAGAACTAGCGCCGTTCCTTCCTCGACAGGTCCGCCGAGATAGAGACGATCAGGGTTCGCGAGGCAACCGAAATCGGGGAGAGCATCGCTGACGAGCATGTCGCTGGGTCGGTTCAGCACGAGGCCCATCGATCCACTCTCATCGTGTTCGAGTAGAAAGATCACGGTGCGGTCGAACGTGTTTTCATGCATTCCTGGCGAGGCCAGGAGAAGTGCGCCGCTCGTCAACATGTTTCCAGTCTTTACCTACGAGCGCCTCCGACGCGTCATTGGGCGACTGGGTTTAGGCGAGCTTTCAGGTTTTTTTGTTTCGGAGCCACCAGATACCGCCGCCTACGAGCATGACGATCGCTCCGACCCAGACGAAAATCTGGGTGGTTCGCGTAGCTGCGTCGAGGTCGGTATCGACGGTGTCTGCGCCTGCGACCGCGGTGAAGGCGACAAAAGTGCTGACGAACACCGCGAGCCAAAGCGCTCGGCGTCGTCGGTTCAATGCGGGTTTCCAGCTCATGACGCCAATCGTACAGTCACGATGTCTGCAGTTCGAAATGATGCCACTCGCGTAGACCACGAATCGATAACGAGCCGGTCGGATCCGACCGCGAAGAATGTGGTGAGCGGGCCCTCCTGTTGATACGCGTCGACCCGCTGGACGTGCTCGATGCGATCGTTGGTCAGCTCGATAGTGAATGCAGCCATGGGAAGTCCTCTCGGTCCGGTGTGGGAAGTAGGGGTGTTGTCAGTGTGTCCAATGTTGGCTGTGGGGTACAAGTGGATGAGGTTGGGGAACTTGGTGGATGAGCTGTGGAAATTTCACGACTAGCGTGAACAGCGATGGCCCAGATCCACGTAGTCCTCGGTGCTGGCGGACCAACCGGTGGCCCCTATATGTGGG
>CAZTDG010000016.1:0-9103 GCA_964612655.1 uncultured Acidimicrobiales bacterium
CTTCGCAGCTGCGAGCTACGGTTCGCGTACGTCTTGCTGCGGAGCGCGGAACTCGGGACTGCAGCGGTAGTCCCGATCTGGCTCTAACGGCCGGACTTGTCAGATGAGATTCGATCGGCTCCGCCGGTCGAATCGGGCGCGGCCTCCGGCTAGCTGCGGAGCATCGAGGAGCCGCTAGGCGACGGATTGCGACAGCTGGAGGGCGAAGCCCGGGCAAGTCACAGGATGTTGGTAGGGCGGGGGATTATTCGGCCGTCGGGGACTACTAGTTGGAGTTGGTCTGGTTCCCAGACGAACTCGAGGGAGGTGACGTCGCCCAGGTGATCGCCGTCGAGCTGGTAGGGGAAGGGGTGATCGCTCGTGACTGCAACGCGCATGACGTCGTTTCGTACGTCGATGCCTCGTCCGGTCTTTGCGCCATCGTTTGACCGCAGCGCCGATAGCGCGAGGCGCCCGAGTCGCAGCGCTCCGAGCGAGCGCACGGTGACCATGCTCATTGGGCGATCGAGGGTTGCGGCGGGAGCTACGTGGAAGGGTTGAGTCCCGAGGTAGGTGTAGGGATCGGTGTTGAGGCAGATCCCGAAGTAGCCGTCATCGATTGTTGTGCCGTCATCGAAGGTCACCGTGAAGTGCGGCTCGCCACGGTCGTAGTGACGAAGCCAGGTATCGAAGGCGGCGAACGCGAACAACGAATGCCCAGCCCATCGTTTGAGCTGGCCTCGCTTTTCGACCTGTTCGACGACGGCAGCATCGAATCCGATGCCGGTGTGGAACAAGAAGTATCGGCCGTTCGCTGACCCCAACCCGATCGAGCGAATCGATCCCGCATCGAGCGCTTCGAGCGTTACGGCGGTGGCGTGCACCGGATCTTCTGGCAGCCCGAGTGTTCGTGCGAAGACGTTCGTTGAACCGCCGGGCAGCGGTGCGAGCGCGGTTTGTGTTCCGGCCACTCCATTCGCGGCTTCGTTGAGGGTGCCGTCACCGCCGAGCACGCAGACGACTTCCACGCCCTCGGCCGCCGCACCGCGCGCTAGGCGGGTGGCATGTCCGCGCCGCGTGGTCTCCAGAACGGTCACCTCGTGATCGGCGGAGAGCGCCTTTTGAATAACGACCCGGGTGCGGGCCGTAACCGAGGACGCCGACGCGTTCGAAATGAGCGCGATCTTCATGGCCCTATTCTGGCTTATTGCGGGCATGTCACCGGAACTCGCCACGCAGTAAGCTAGTTAGAGCCTCTAACTAGCTTCTTATGGTCTAGATTTGGCTCACTCGGAGCCACCGAGAAATCGAAAGGGACGACTGTAAATGAATGTCGTTGTATGTGTGAAACAGATCCCAGATCCCGCCGAGGCGGGGTCGCTCGATCCCGAGACGAAATGTCTCGACCGGAGTTCGAAACTCATCCTCGACGAGTCGGATTCCTACGGAGTTGAAATGGCGCTGCAGCTGGTCGAGTCGGCCGGTGGCGGCACCGTGTCGCTCGTCTCGATGGCCCCGAACAACGAGGTGTCGGGCCTCCGTACTGCCCTAGCTATGGGAGCCGATAGCGCTGTGCTCGTCTCCGACGATGCATTGGCAGGCTCCGACGCCCTCTCAACAGCCAAGGTTCTTGCGGCGGCCATCGGTCGTTCCGAACCTGACCTCGTGCTCGCCGCAACCGAATCTTCCGATGGCTACACCGGCACCGTGCCTGAACAGATAGCGGCCGTCATGGGTTTGCCGTCGGTGACCTTCGCCAAGGAGATTCAAGTCAATGAAGGATCGGTGGCCGTCAAGCGCCAAACCGAGTCCGGCTACGACTCGGTCACCTGCCCGATGCCATGTCTGGTATCGGTCACCGCAGGCGTCGTTGAGCCTCGTTACCCCTCGTTCAAGGGGATCATGGCCGCCAAGTCAAAGCCGGTCGACGAGGTTGGCTTAAGCGATCTAGGCATCGATCCGAGCCAGGTCGGCCAAGCCGGCGGCGGTCAAGAGATCGTTGCGATCGAACAGGCCGAAGCCCGTGAAGCGGGCGAGAAGATTGTTGATGAGGGCGATGCCCACGAGCGAATCATTTCGTTCCTTGAAGACTTGAAGGTGATCTGATCATGGGAATCAATTCAATTTGGGTATACGGCGAAATCGCCGACGGGACGTTGTCCTCGATGACCACCGAGATGCTCGCGAAGGCCCGCACGCTCTCCGACGATGTTTCGGTGGTGCTGGGCGGCGAGGCCAGCGACGCTGTCGCCGCTGCAGCGGGCGCTCACGGTGCGAGCACCGTGCACGCCACCGGTGATCTGGGCGCAGGCCTCCAAGGTGTCCACGTGGCAGCCGCAGTCGCCGGAGCGATCGAGGCCGGTACCGGTCCGTCGGCCGTTCTTGCAGGAACCACCTACGACGGCCGCGACGTCGCCGCACGCCTGTCGGTAGCGCTCGACGCTCCGGTTATCTCCAACGTCGTCGATCTCGATGTCGACGGAGACGCACTCGTCGGAACCGAGCCAATCTTCGGAGGCAGCACGGATGTCAAGACGAAGTTCACCGGCGGCAAGGCACAGATTGCGCTCGTCCGTCCGAAGTCGTTTGTCGCTGAGGAAACCGGCGGAGCTGCAGCTGCCGTCGCAGCGTTGGCCGTACCCGATTCCGGCGCCGCGGGCGCTGCACAGGTGACCGACAGTTTCGTCGAAGAGTCCGATGGACCAAAGCTCGATGAGGCTGCGATTGTCGCCGCTGGCGGTCGTGGGCTCGGCGATGCCGAGAAGTTTGCACTCGTCGATGAGGTTGCGCAGCTGATGGGCGGCGCGGCGGGCGCATCCCGAGCGATTGTTGACGCTGGTTGGGTTCCCTACAGCCAGCAGGTCGGGCAGACCGGCAAGGTCGTCAAGCCTGACGTTTACCTCGCGTTCGGTATCTCCGGGGCAACACAGCACCTTGTTGGCATGAAGGGCTCAAAGCACATCATCGCCATCAACAAAGATGAAGAGGCGCCCATCTTCGGTGTCGCCGACCTCGGCGTCGTGGGCGACGTACACAACGTCGTGCCAAAGCTGATCGAAGCGCTCAAGAACCGCTAGTCGACGCTACGTCTCGTCCGACTGCTCCTCGTGAAAGACGGGGAGCAGTTCGGCCGTGAGTCGATGAAGCGTGTCGGTGAGGTCCGCGTGGTTCTGGCGGAGATTGAGCGCCACGTGGTTGATGCCAATGTCGCGATAGGCGCGCAGTGTGTCGATCAGTGCGGGCATCCCGCTGCGGATTCCAAGATGAATACGTTCGGGTTCCGCGTTGTCATCGGCGAGTAGGTCGATGCCAAAGGATTGCATGGTCGGTTTCGGCGGAAGATCCGCCGCCGCCACGTTCTCTCGCCAGTGGTTGACCAACATCGCCTGATAGTCCACGCCGCGCGGGTACATCATCCAGGCGTCGCCGTGGGCGGCCGCCCATTCGTGGGTTTGCTGGCTCCCACCGGTCACCAACATCGGCAGCCGACTACCTGTGGGTTTTGGCAGCAGGTCGATGGCTCCTTGGAGCGAACCGAAGGAATTCTCTGCGGTAGGGAAGCTGCTGGCGGTTGCCCGCATGTACTCGACGCTGTCACGGAAGGCGGCGCCCCGCCCCTCGAAATCGACGTCCATTGCCGGATACTCCACGGGACGATCACCCGAAGCGACCCCGAGCAACAGCCTGCCGCTCGAGAGCTGATCGATGCTCGCCGCCGCCTTCGCTACGTGAGCGGGGTGACGCAGCGGCAAGATGATGCTCGCTGCACCGAGGGCGATCCGGTCGGTGGCGCCAGCGAGAAGCCCGAGATAGACGAACGGGTCATAGATCTGACCGACGTCGCCGAACTCGGGATCGTTGAACGGAATGTCCCGAATCCACAAACTGGCAAAGCCGAGCTCCTCGATCATCTGAACCCGTTCGAGGTGTGGGTAGGCATCAGCTTTTTCGCCAGCGACCCCCGACAAGAGCGGAAGCACCAGACCGATACTCATCTGGCCGGGCTGGAACACGTCCGCGAACGCCCGATTGATCGGCACAAACTGTTCGACGGCCGGAGCCATTACCTACACCACTGGCCAGGGCCACCGACGACCGGTCGGGTCATCGGGGTAGGACCGAGCCTGTAGAAGCATTCGGGCGCGACCCAAAACCGCATCGCGCTCGAAGGGGTCGAGGAGTTCCAAGAATTCTTCGGGCAACCCGGTATCGAGGAGTCGAATGATCGATTCTTCTACTTCTGTGCTGAGGTCATCGCCAGCAAAGTCCCAGATGACGGTTCGGACCTTGAACTCCTGATGGAAACACAGTGAGTTGTCGATCGCCCAGAGATCGCCGTCTTGGCCGAGGAGTACGTGACCCGACTTTCGATCGGTGTTGTTGGCTATCAGGTCGAAGGCGCAGATCTCTTTGAAGACGGGATGCAACTCTTCGCGATCGAGCATCGTGAAGTAGTGCTCGTCGAACATGGCAGGGATGAAGAGCTGCAACGAGCCGATGCCGAGCGGACCATCCACGGGAATCGTTGGTGGAACGTGGCCCCATCCGAGCGCCTCGGAGAGCAAGAATGCAGCGATCTCACGCTGGTAGAGCGAACCAGGGAAATCCCACAAGGGCTGCTCGCCCTGTTCGGGTTTGTAAATGGCCTGGGCGGGAACGTCGTCGTCGATCAGAAGATCGACCAAAAATGTGGCGTTCGACGAATACGGCATTCGGCCGAGAATCTCGATCTCGCCACGTTCCAAAATGTCGAGGGCCTCAGGTGTTTCGAGGGGTGGCCGCGCCCGGAACGGACTCTCCTCGTCTGGTGTCTCGTCGGCGCTATCGGACACTGGTCAGTTCCAACAGGGGCAGAACTCGTTCTCGCCGTAGTTCAGAGGTCGAGAACAGTATTGGCAGGGTGGACGACCGGCGTTGACTATCTCGAGTGCCCGCTCGATAAAGGCCGCTGTTTGCCCGAGGCCCAGTCGAAGGGTGGCGGTGTCGGAGTCGTGAGCGTCGGGGTCCTCGGCGATCTCTTCGGCCATGATGACGATGTTGTCCTCGGTGGAGTCGTACATCGCGCCCATTGCCCCGATGGTCCAGATCGGGTTGACCGGTTCGGCCAACGTCGGCGCCGAGGTCCACTCGTGGGCATTGATTTCAGGCAGGTCGGACAGAAGGCCGCCGAGATGTTCGGCCATGGCCAGCACCTGTTGTTTCTCCAATTGGAAAACGAAGGTGTCGCCCTGGGATTGAGCCTGCAGGTAGAACACCCGTTGACCCTTGGGGCCGATCGTTCCTGTGGTGAAGGTTTCCACTTGACCTAAGTCGATGTTCGCCATGTTCTAACTCGGCACGAGGGCGGATAGGTCATCGCCAGTCGAGTTGACGCTGAGCACGATGGGACCCGTTGGCGTGTACATCACCGCACTTACCGAACATGGCGATACGACGATCCGTTGAAAGAGATCGAGTGGGGTTCCAGCCGCGTGGGCGACAGCAGCTTTGATCGTGTCTGCGTGAGACACCGCCACGATGGTTTCGCCAGGGTGCTTACCGACGAGGTCGGCAACCGCACCGGTCATGCGAGTCTGCATCTCGGGGAAGCTCTCGCCTCCCGGAAAGCGGAACCCGCTGGGATAGGACTGCACGGTTGCCCATTCGGGCAGCTTGCGCAGATCCGAGAGCTTCTTTCCGGTCCACTTACCGAAGTCGGCTTCGATCAGGCCCTTGTGGGTGCGAACGCGCAGCTTGCACGCCTTGGCGATCGGTGCGGCGGTTTCTTGCGTGCGCTCCATCGGAGATGCGTACACCGCGGTGACCTTGTCGAGCGCGGCGATTCGAGCGCCCGCGGTCTCGGCTTGGCGAACACCCTTTTCGGCCAAGTACAACCCCGGCGTGCGGCCTGGGAGGACCTTGCCTGTCGTAGGCGTTTGTCCGTGCCGAACGAACAGCACGACGGTCGGCTTGGTTGGAGCGTTTCGAGAAGCCATGGACTCTCACGCTATCGTTCGTGGCCTTGGGCACCCCACTAGAAGCCGTCAACGAAGAGATCGTCTCGTGCACGCGATGTCCGCGCCTTGTCGAGTGGACCGCAAAGGTGGCGGTCGACAAGCGCAAGTCATATGCCGACCAGGACTACTGGGGCCGCCCGGTGACCGGGTTTGGCGACCCCGAGGCACGGATCGGGATCGTCGGCCTCGCGCCGGCGGCTCATGGTGCCAACCGAACCGGGCGCATGTTCACCGGCGACCGATCCGGTGACTGGCTCTACAGAGGGCTTTTCCGCGCCGGGTTAGCGAACCAAGCCGAGGCGGTCTCGCTCGACGATGGACTCAAGCTTCGAGATGCCTGGGTCACTTCCGCAGTGAAATGCGCGCCGCCAGACAACAAACCGACCGCGGTGGAACAGAACACCTGTCGGGAGTTTCTCACCCGCGAACTCGATGCGCTCCCGAACCTTCGGGTCCTGGTGGCCCTTGGAGGAATCGGCGCATCGGCTGTTGCGCGCCACTTCGATATCCGTCCTCGCCCAAAGTTCGGTCACGGTGTCGAGGTGCCAATCAACGACACCCTCACCTTGTTGTGCAGCTACCACGTTTCTCAACAGAACACCTTCACTGGGCGTCTGACCGAGCAGATGCTCGATGACATCTTTGTGCGTGCGCAAGTCCTTGCTGGTGGAGCGCTAGCCTGATCGTGTGAATCGACGACTTGCCCTGCTCTTTCTTGGTTTCTTTTTCTTCCTCGCGGCCTGCACGAGCGAAGGACTGCCTGCAGATTTCGCTGACCAGGAGCGGCGTACCGAGAGGCAGTTCGTTTCCGCCTGTGAGTCGGCTCTTGCCGACGGTGAGAACGACCTGGGGGAGGGCTACTGCCAATGTGCCTTCTTTACCTTGGCTGTCGAGTTGGGCTTTGATGAGTTCCGCGAACTTGACGAGCAACTTCGCGATGACCCTACGGGACTGTCGCTAGAGGACCGAGAGCTCCTCGAAAGCGTTTCGCTGCCATGTCAGATCACCGAAGCCCAGGTCTACGGTTCCTAACGCCGGAACGATCTAGGTTCCCAATCTGAACAGCCCGCTCGGGTTCCACGCGATTCAACCCGCGGTTCGCGTACGTCTGCGTGCGCGTCTATCTGATTCGGCCGATCGAATAGTGATCGACCGAAGCGGCGGCGTTAACCCTCTACCGCTCCGAGTCCGCTGCTGGTCTCGGAGGTTCCGAGATCGCCCATAACCTCTGGGCCTAGAGCGGAGATGACCTGACGGGCCTGTTCGCGGTGACGGCCGACGAGGGCCCACATTTCGGCGATACGGGCTCGCTCTTGTTCGAGCGACCGTTCCTCGGCAACGAGGCGTTTGCGGACTTCGTCGAGGTGAATGCGCTCAGCCTCAAGCCGCTTCTTCTCTTCGGTGTTGTCGGATCTCACCGAATCGAGGCGACCGGACTCCGCAGCAACTTGGGTCTGCTTGCGATCGAACTCGAGCTGTTGCTCGTTGAGGGACTCGCGTCGGTCTTCCATGATCGCCGAGAACTTACGAAGCTCGGCTTCTTCGCCCTTGAGCGTCTCTCGTCGCATGTTGATCTCGGCTCGGAATTCGTTGAGCTGAGCGAGCTCTGCCTCTGAACGGCTCTCTTCGTTCTCGAAGTCGGTTTGTTGTCTGGCGAGGCCGCCGAGCTTGTCGTCGAGGACATTGCGATCCCGTTCGTACTGCTTGGCACGCTCGTCAAGAATGTCGCTCTCCTCGTCGAGCTGGCGTCGACGGTCGATGAGCTGCGTCTGCTGACGGGTGATGAATTCGTTCTGCTCGTTGATTTGGACTCGTTGCTCGGCGAGCGCTTCACGCTGTTGGTCGAGCAGGACCTTTTCGGCACCGAGGTGCTCGCGCTGATCGGTGACCGCCTTGCGTTGGTCGTCGAGGTCGACGCCAGTTCCCACTAGTGCTGAGCGCTCAAGTTCGATCTGTGCTCGCTGGCGTGACAGCAGCGCGGCATCCAGGTCGAGCTGTTCACGTTCAGCGGCGATTGTTGAGGTGCGCTCTCGAACCTCTTGGACTTCGGCTCGGCCTGCTTCGACCGTACTTTGCAACGCTGCCAGTTCTTCGCGTTGTTTCTCAAGCTCAGCGATGCGGGTGTCGACCGAGGTCTGCTCGGTCGCTAGCTGAACATCTTGTACCTCAAGTTTGCGAGCCTTCTCGCCAAGGGTGACTTCGAAGTTCTCGAGACTCTTGGCTCGGGCCTCTAGGGCACCTGCGGTCTCGTTAAGGGCTGATTCGACAGCTTCGAGCGTCTGGCTTCGAGCATCGAGGTCAGCGGATTGTGCTTCGATGATGCCGAGGGTTTCGAGTTCGCCCTGGTGTTCGTTGAGGAGGCGTTCGCGTTCGGCTTCAAATTCGGTTTCGAGTGCTGCAACAGCCTCTTTGTGGCTCGCAGAAATCGTCTCGGCTTGCGCTTCGTACTCGCGACGCTGGGAGTCGAGGGTGGCTTCGCTGTCTGCAAGCTCGGACTTCGCTCGGGCGAGGGCGCTCTGTCGTTCTGCGACATCGACCTCTTCGCCGAGCAGACGAGAGACCATCGCTACGCCATCGGTGTCTTCGCCAGCTCGTTCCAGGGCCGCCGATTCGTCCTTGAGGCGGGTGCGGGCGGTCGCAAGTTCTGCAGCGCGTTCGTCGACCGTGCCGCGAAGGGTTTCGAGTTCTTCGATTTCGCTGGTCAGGCTCGACTTTTGCGTCTCGGCTTCGGCGCGGGCTTGGCGCAGGCTGTCGAGTTCGGCGTTCTCGTCGAGTAGCGCCTGGTCGATATTGGCCAGGGTGTCACGTTCGGCATCGAGCTCAACGCGACGAGAGGCGAGAGCGTCCTTTTCTTGCTGGACTTCAGCTTCGAGCGCGAGACGTTGCTCCTCGAGCGCTTGGCGTTGGGTTTCCAGTTCGCCAGCGAGCGTCTCGTGTTGTGATTCGATCTCTGTGCGCTGAGCATCCAGCTCGGCCGTAAGCGCTTCGTGTTCTGCTTGGATGTCGCCGCGCTGGGACGCGAGTTCGGCGGCGAGTGTTTCTTTTTCGGTTTCGATTTCGCCACGGCGGTTTTCGAGTTCGGCGGCGAGTGTTTCTTTTTCGGTTTCGATTTCGCCACGGCGGTTTTC
>CAZTDG010000016.1:9203-14914 GCA_964612655.1 uncultured Acidimicrobiales bacterium
CGGCGAGTGTTTCTTTCTCGGTTTCGATTTCGCCACGGCGGTTCTCGAGTCCGGCTTCGATTTCGCTGCGGCGAGTCTGGACTTCGGTTTCGAGGTCTTGGATATCGCGAGCATTGGTTGCGATTACTTCGGCCTGCGCCTCAAGAGCGTCACGTTCCCCGATGAGCGTTTCGCGTCGTGCGATGAGGGCTGCTTCATCGGCGTCGATGGCGCTGCGCTCTGCGTCGAGTTCGGTACGGAGCCGCGCGAGTTCCTCGCGCTCAACCTGTACCGCTCGGTCCAAGGCTTCCTTGCGGGCCTCAGCTTCGGCGACGAGTGCGGTACGACTCAGAGTCGCGCTCTCGCGTTCGATCGAAATTCGTCGCTCGTTGACTTCGTTCTCGGCCTCGGCAAGCTTGGCTCGGTAGTCGTCGACCTCAGAACGTCGGTTCTCTACTTCTGATGCCAGCGAATTGAGTTGGTCTCGGGCCTCTTCGATTCGGGCCAGTTCGGTGCGCTGGTCTTGCTGAGTACGTTCGATTTGGTCGCGCAGCTTTGCGAGCTGTTGCTGACGAGCGTGAAGAAGCTCTTCTTCTGCGTCGAGCGACGCCGAGGAACGCTCAAGGCGAAGCCGGCGAAGGTCGCCCGCGGGATCGCTCGCACTGGTTCCTGGATCGTCGTTGTTGTCGTCAGCCATGGGTGCTCGTTATCGGGTGCAGCTTGAGCATAGGGGAGAATAAGCCCTCTAAACGTATTCCGGCGAGCCAGATTTCTGGTGATTTCGCGCGCGCGATGTTGGTAGTCACTCTTAGTAATCGGCGCATGTACGACGAAGGCTTAGGACTCTGGTGCTGCTGTTGCGTCCGCTGGCGGCGCTTCACCACTATTTGTCACATTTTCGCCGTCAGTCTCACCTTTTGTAAGGTCGATGAGGGTTGAGTCCGGTGCTGGTTCGGGGCTCTGCGAAAGGCTGAGCGTACGGGCGAGGTCTTCGCTGGAGGAACGGTGTCCGTCAACGACCTTCCACATGGCGTCGATGCGCGCTCGTTCAGCGGCCACTTCACGGCGTTTGTCTACCAACTCATCGCGTTCGTCAGCGAGACGCTGGTGCTCTTCGGCGATCTTGTCCGCTTCAATCTGTTGATTGATTCGCTGAGACTCAAGCTCTTGGGCTGTCGTCTCGACCTTTGTGCGGATGTCCCCAAGACGTTGTTCGTCGTGGCTGAGTCGGTCGGTTTGTTCACGAATCACGCGAGATCGCGTTTCCATCTCGCCGATCTGGCTTGCCGTGAGGGCCCGACGTTGACGAGCGCGGTGCCGTTCTGCGTCGAGTTCGGCCGCTTCATCTTGGAGAGCTTGCTGCTGTTCAACGAGCTCGTTCTGGCGAGCCTGAATTTCCCTCTCGGCCTGTTCGAGCTGGGATCGGTCGGCCCCCAAGAGGTTGCGGCGTTGGGTAAGTCGATCAGTATCGGCCTGCAGGAGCATCTCTTCGGATCGGATCTGTTCGCGGCGCGAACGCAATGACGTTTCGCTCTCGTCGAGTCGAGCCCTATGTCCGACGAGGTTGGCCCGCTGGTTAGCGAGATCCTCGCGGTCGTGAAGGAGGAGCTGGTGTTCCTCCTCGAGGCGTTCGGTCGTCGCTTCGATTTGCTCGGAGAGACCGGCCAGCTCCGCCCGCTCGCCAGCGAGCTCGTCACGTCGACGCGCGAGCAGCAGGAACTCTTCGTCGATGTCGGCGCGATCGGTCTCGAGTTGGTTGAGCAGCTTTTCTGCTTGTTCGAGTCGAGCTCGCTCGCTTTCGAGCGCTCCGAGGCGTTCGACGACCGCGGCCCGATCTACCTGGTAGGCAGCATCGCGCTCGGCGATCTCTTGCTCTCGTTCGGCTAGATCGATTACTCGTTGATCGAGTAGCTCGCTGGTGCGGACGATCTCTGCATCGAGGGCATCCAACTCTCGTTGCGCCACGGCTTGTTCGCGTCTGCGCTCACCGAGTGCTTGCTCGCGATTGTCGAGGTACGTGGAGAGCCGGTCGAGATCTCCAGCCCGAACGCTTACTTGGCGGTGCTGTTCTTCAAGAGAAGCTAGGCGCTCCTCTAGGCGGCGCTCTTCGTCGTCGAGCGTTTCGCTCAGGCTGACGAGTTCGGTGTGCCGAGCTTTCAGAATTTCGGTGCGTTCCAAGATCACCGCGTCTTGGTGATCGAGGTGGTTGGCTTGCTCGCGAATGCCTGCAGCGCGGCCGGCCAATGCCTGTTGTTGGGTTTCGAGCTCGCGCTCGTCGACCAGCATTTGTGCTTCGCGCTGTCGATGGGCTTGCTGGCGTGAGTCGAGCTCTGCGCTGTTGGCCTCTAAGGCAGCACGCATGCTGTCGATATCGGCGAGTTGTGCGTCGAGTTCGTTCGCCTCGGCTTCGCGGAGCCGCAGCGTCTCCAAACGGTCCTCGGTCTCATCGGTACGAGAGCGGATCTTCTGGCCGAGCTCATCGAGCTGGGCTTCTCGCGCAGCGAGGTCGGCCTCGCGTTCGTTGAGCTGGTTCAGGTCATGGCGACGAGCGTTCAGATCGTCTTCGAGACGATCTAACTCCTCGGACTGGTCTGCGAGAACCGCTCGTTCCGCTTCGATGTCATCGCGCTCGACGATCATGTCGGCCCGAGCGCCATCGAGCTGGTCGGACTCCGCTGCAAGGCGCAAGCGGCCTCGTTCGACCTCTTCAGCGCGCTGGTCCAGGCCACTGGCTTCGGCGTCCAGTTCGTCACGGCGAGCCTTCACCGCTTCCTGGATCTCGGTCATCTCCGCTTCATGACGATTCTTCAGCTGGGCCAGTTCGGTTTCATGGCGTCGCTTTTCATCGAGAACCGCGTCGCGTTGATCCACGATCGTGGAGGCGAGCGAGCGAAGCTCATCTTGTTCGGCTTCGATCATCAAGCGGGTCGCTTCTACCTCGGCGCGATCCCGATCGAACGCAGCGCGTTGGCGTTGCAGGTCGGCTTCCGCCTCGGCGAGCTCGCCCTCGCGACGCTCAACTTCCAAGCTCTTCGCAGCAGCCTGGGAGGTCCGGCTGGAGATAACCGACTCGGCTTTGGTCAGTCGGTCGTCTTCGGAGGCGATCGATTGGGCCTTTGAACGCAGGATCATCTCGCGTTCAGACAGCTCCCGTTCGTTGGTTTCGAGGGCCAATTGAAGGCGCTGAGCTTCGCCTTGTTTGATACGAACCTCTTCGATGCGACGTTCGAGCGCTTCTTCTTCTTCGGTGAGCGTGCCGGTGCGGAAGTTGTAGTCGTCGCGCTCTTTCTCAAGCCGCTCTTGAGCTTCGATCAGGCGATCTTCATCGGCACGCAAGTCGGCCTGTTGTTTCGCGAGAGCTGCTTGCTCGCGTTGGATGGCCTCTTGCTGGGACTGCACGGACCGCTGTTCGCCACTAACCGATGTTGTGGTTTCTGCGAGGTCCAGGCGTTGGGCATGCACTCTGCTGCGTTGCTGGTCGAGTGAGTCTTCGGCCGCTTTGAGCTCTCGTTGATCTAACTCGATGGCGGCGCGTTGACGAGCGAGGGTTCGCTTGAGTTGCTCGACTTCACCGCGTTGGCGCTCTAGGTCGTTGCGTGTGGCTCGTAGTTCGCCCTCGAGGTCCTGAAGCTCTTCGCGCTCAAGACTCGCTGCTTCGCGGCGTTCTCCCGTGGTTCGTGGCCAGCGGTCGCCAGAAGTCTGACCTCCCGGTTGGCCCTGCGCATTGCTGACCGCGGTGTCGTCACTTCCACCAGCGTTGCGTTGCACGCTTTCATTTGTTGGTTCGTCGTTAGTCGACATTCCATCTCCGTCGTCGGGCACTGATTGCCCTCCCAGAGCTGAGAGTAGACGCCCAAGTCGCTGCCAGCCAAAAGCGCCCTCGGCAGGATTCGAACCTGCGCTCACGGCTCCGGAGGCCGATGCTCTATCCCCTGAGCTACGAGGGCTTGCTGGGGGGAGCCTAGCGATATCATGGGCGACTCCATTCACCGAGTCGAAGAGGACACGCATACCCCTCATGATCAAGGACCAATTGGTTGCCGCACTGGCGACAGCATGTGAAGCAGAGGGCATCGAAGCGCCGACGGTTATCGGCCTAGAGCAGCCTGCAAACCGTGACCACGGAGACTGGTCTTCGAATCTGGCCATGGCTACGGCCAAGGGGGCGGGCATGAACCCGCGCGAACTGGCGGGACGCCTCGTCGAGCGGTTGGAAGCGCAAAAGATCGACCACGTAATGGCCATAGAGATCGCCGGCCCTGGCTTCATCAACTTTCGACTGACCGACACCTGGCTTCACGATGTTTTGCGAAACGTGGTGGCCGCGGGTGAGAACTTCGGTCGCGGTGACGCTGGCGCTGGAACAAAGGTGAATGTGGAGTTCGTGAGCGCGAACCCAACCGGTCCGTTGCATGCCGGTCACGGGCGTGGCGCTATTTACGGTGACGCTCTGTCATCGGTGTTGGAGTGGAACGGCTACGAGGTCATCCGCGAGACCTACATCAACGACCGGGGTGTCCAGATGGAGACCTACGCCAAGTCGTTGCAGGCCCGCGCCAAGGGCGAAGAGCCACCAGAGGACGGCTACAAAGGCCAATACATCGTGGACTGGGCCCAAGAAATGCCCGACGACCTTGACACCGACGACCTGGTCGCGGTTCGCGAATGGGGATACGAGCGGGCCAAGCAGGACCAGGCTGAGGTGCTCGCATCGCTCGGGATCGAGTTCGACATTTGGTTCAGTGAACGGTCCTTGCTCGACGACGGCCGAATCGACACGGCGCTCGCAACATTGCGCGAGCGAGAAATGATTTTCGACGAGGACGGCGCGGTGTGGTTGCGCAGTACCGACTTCGATGATGACAAGGACCGTGTGCTGGTGAAGTCAGATGGTGACTACACCTATCTCACCCCCGACATTGCCTATCACGCGGTCAAGTTCGATCGATCCGACGCCTTGGTCAACGTCTGGGGTGCGGACCATCACGGCTACATCGCTCGGATGAAAGCAGCGATGTCCGCGCTCGGTAACGACGCTGACCTGCTCGATGTTCGGGTTACCCAGATGGTTCGTCTCATGCGCGGTGAAGATGAGGTGAAGCTGTCGAAGCGATCCGGCGACATCGTCGAACTGCGAGATGTTGTGGACGAGGTCGGCCCAGACGCCACCCGCTTCACCTATCTATTGCAGTCCGTCGACGCCCAGCAGACCTTCGACCTGGAGGCAGCTGCGTCTCAGGCGATGGACAACCCGGTCTTCTATACCCAATACGCCCATGCTCGAATCCGCTCGATCCAGAACAAGGTCGCAGAGGCTGGCATCGAGCGCCAGTCTCTCGACTCGGTCGACTTGTCGTTGCTCGAACGCGATCGTGAGCTCGATGTTCTCCGTGCGCTATTCACCGGGCCCGGAGTTATCGAACTCGCTGGCCGAGAGCGGGCTCCGCATCGGGTTGTGCAATGGGTCCGGGATCTGGCCGCGGCCTTTCATGGCTTCTACCACGACTGCTATGTGATGGGCGATGGGGTTTCGCCCGAGCTCACCCAAGCGCGCTTGTGGCTCGCCGAAGCGGCGCGCATCGGTCTCGCAAATGGATTGAGCCTGCTCGGCGTGTCCGCACCAGAATCCATGTGGCTAGAAGACGCCGACGAAGGAGAAGCAGGGGCTGAGCCCAATGGGTGAGGAGAGCGAAGCGAAGCGCAGCGATCATGTCGACAACGTGGGGTCCTCG
>CAZTDG010000016.1:15014-30970 GCA_964612655.1 uncultured Acidimicrobiales bacterium
CCGGAAGTGCCGAGCGAGACGCCGCCCCCATTCCGTTTTCGCTGCTTCCAGATTCCGCTGAGGTTGGGCCCGATGGCGCGCTGATGATCGGTGGGTGTTCGGTCGTGGATTTGGCCGCCGAATATGGCACACCGCTGTTCATCTACGACGAAGAACACCTGCGCTCGCGAGCGCGCGAGGCCGTGGAGGCGTTTGGTCCGGGCGTTGCTTACGCGAGCAAGGCGTTCTTGTGTGGCGCGATGGCACGCCTCGTGCATGAAGAGGGCATGGATATCGACGTGTCGACGGCGGGTGAGTTTCACCTTGCCCGCACCGCTGGAGTGCCAGCGGCGAACCTGGTCTTTCACGGCAATAACAAGTCGATCGACGAGCTACGCCTTGGGATCACCGAGGGGATTGGGCGCATCGTCGTCGACAGCTTTGATGAGATGGATCGCCTCGATCAGCTCCACGCGGAGGGGCTGCCAGCTCCCGCCGTTTTGGTGCGGATCACTCCCGGGGTAGAGGCCCACACCCATGAGTACATCGCCACCGGTCGTGACGATTCGAAGTTTGGGTTCACTGTTTCAACCGGGTTGGCCGAGAAGGCCATTGAGCGGGCAGCGAAGTCTCCCTCGATGGACCTGCGGGGCATTCACTCCCATATCGGGTCCCAAGTATTTCGGGTCGACTCGTTCGCGAAGGCAGCTGAGGTAATCGCGTCGGTCGCTCAACCCCATGGGCTCGACGAGGTCTCGATTGGCGGCGGCCTCGGCGTCCCGTACGTGACGGGGGAGGAAGGGTCGTCGATTACGGCGTGGGCTGGAGTCGTGCACGATGCGCTCGCGGCCGCCGGTATCAAGGCACGCGTCCTCGCTGAGCCAGGGCGATCGATCGCTGCTGCGGCGGCCATCACCATCTACACCGTGGGCACGATCAAACCGCTCGAAGGCATTCGAACCTATGTGGCCGTCGATGGCGGCATGAGCGACAATCCGCGACCCGTGCTCTACGGCAGCGGATACGAGTCTTTCCTCCCAGCGCGCCCGTTGGCCGAGCGAGATTTACAAGTAACCGTCGTTGGTAAACACTGCGAGTCCGGTGACGTTTTGGTGCGTGACGCCGCGGTTCCGAGCAATATTTCTGTGGGGGACATTTTGGCGACACCGGTAACGGGTGCGTACGGTCATTCCATGGGATCCAACTACAACGCGGTGCCCCGCCCGCCCGTCGTCTTCTGCAAAGACGGCGACGCGCGACTGGTGGTACGCCGCGAAACCCTCGACGATTTGTTGGCCCGCGAGGTGTGAGCGAAATGAGTGAGGCGGTTTCTGGGGCCGGCTATCGACGGGTCCCCCATGTCGAACGGCGGCTATCTGGAGGACGGCGATTGGTGCAGATAGTGGGGTCGGACCGCGCGGTTCAACTCGCTGGTTCTGCACCCATGATCTGGGATCTTCTCGACGAGAACCCGCAGCCCGATCAAGTCGTTGCCCAATTGCAACAGCACTTCTCCGATCCCCCCGAGGTGATCGCGCAGGGCGTCGAAGTCGGCCTCGCATCACTCATCGACTCGGCCCTGGTGGTAGCCCGATGAGCGCGGCCCTAGTTGCACAGTTGGCCTCGCTCGGCCTTGAAGGAAACCCGGGCGATTCGATCACCGTGCCCGATGACCAGGCGGCGGAGTTCGTGACGCTTCTGGAGCGCGAGCGCATCCTCGGTTTCGGTATGTGGGCCGCTGAACAGGGGCAGTTGCATTTGGAGGCGAACTCGCTGCAACGTCTGCGAGACCGACATGACGTCGCGATGGCGCAGAGCATGCGTATCGAGTTGATGACCTTGCAGATCTCCGAGGGGCTTGCCGATCGTGGGATTCACCACCGCTTGCTCAAGGGGCCAGCGCTGGCGCAGTCGCTGTATGAAGATCCGAGCCTCCGGTCGTTTCGCGATGTGGACCTGTTGATTCCGTCGGAGCGTATGGACGACGTCGTCGCCCTTTTGCAGGCCGAAGGAGCGACTCGGCTACACCCCGAATTGCGTCCGGGCTTCGATCGCCGGTTCGCCAAATCGGTGACCATGCGCCTCGCCGATGTAGAAATTGATCTTCACCGCCTTCTGGCAGCGGGCCCCTTTGGGGTGTGGATGCGACCGAACGATTTGTTCGTGGTGAAGGACGTGGTGCACATCGCCGGCACGGCGATCCCGACCCTCGATGTCACCGATCACCTCATTCACGCCTGCTACCACGTTGCTCTTGGGCAGCGAGAGCCCGTTCTGGCGAACCTCGTGGATGTCGCGCTTCTCGCCCGTTGGAACGTGGATTGGGAACGGGTCGATCAGACGGTGTCTCGCTGGCGAGGGGCTGCGGCCATAAAACGGTGCGTGGAACTAGTCGAGGCTCGTTTGGATATCGAATTGCCGGAGCCGCTAGCTGCCTACCGTCGTGCGCCGCTCGGAGCCGATGAGCGACTGGCCGTCGATCCCTATCTCACCGACGACCCCGAAGGCCGCTTTGCTGCCTTGGCGCCCGCGACGTTGCGGGCCTTGCCGATGAGTGAGCGCCCCGCTTTTGCCCGGGCCGTTGGGTTCCCCGAAGGCAGCGACCCAAAGGAACGGGTGCTGTCGATGGTTGAGCGTCTTCGATCTAGCTGACCGACTTTGGCTAACTCACAGCGGGCGTAGCGCACCCGTCGATTCGCATCTGCACGTTGAGTGTTGTCGCCGGTTCGCCGGTGGCGAGGTGTTCGACGGTCGAGGTTGCGCCAGCGCTCCAATTCGAGAAGGTGAACCAGGTTCCGTCGGAGGGACGGAACACGCCGAGGGTTGGGATGCCGGTGCAATTCCAATCTGCGATGGCAGCGAGGTCGCCAGGTTCGCCGACCTTCCAAAGTTCGGCCTCGCCGCTATGGGAGGTGGTGAGGGTGCCCGACTCGCCGTCCCAGGACGCATTGTTGGCCGAGATCGTGCTTTCAGCTGCAACGAGTCGTTCGACGAGCAGCGCGTTCGGTTGGGACTGCGCTGGCTCAGCCGTACTCGGGAGGAGGAACTCCGCCGCGAGCGCAGCGATGACCACGAGTAGGGCGATGATTGCCAGGACGACGGGAAGTCGCGATCGAGATGACGTCGTGGTTTCGTCGCTACCACTTTGGCCACCGGGGCGCGGACCGAAATCGCGCGTGGTGCTGGTCGGCGGTGCGCCGCCTGCCCCAAGACGCTGAGCCATGTCGGTAGAAATACGGGTCGTCGTTCCCAATCGGAGAGCGACGCGAAGATCGTCGATCGCGACCGTCGCTCCTGAGTCGACTTGTTGGACGATGCCATCGAGGCTGGCGAGTGTGGCCACTACCTGAGGTTCGAGGGAACCTCCGTCGAGGGCCCGGCGCGCAACGGCTGCCGCACAGCGAACGTCGAAGGATGGTTCAGCCAAACGATTGGGGCCCGACCAATCCTCTGTGCCTTGGAGAAGTTCCTCGCCGTCCGCGAGGCGAGCGGTCGAGAAATCGAATAGTGCCGCACCGCCGACCGGACGAATGCCGATGTTCGACGGGCTGATATCGCCGTGGATCCATCCCAGGGCATGTATGTGTTCGAGCGCTGCGATCACGCCGTGAAAGACGTAGCGCAATTCATGCAGCGAAAGAGGTGCTGCAACGATCAGGTCGTTGAGGGTGCCTCCCGAGCAGAACTCGACCGCCAAGGTCGAGGGAGGTTCTGCCGAGATCACCTTCACGATGTTGGGGTGGGTCAACGTTCGCAGTGCTTCGGCTTCGACGGTGATGTCGGTGTCGGTTGACGCGATCTTGATCGCGACCAGGTTTTCGTGGGGCAGGCCTTGTGCTGGGCTGCCCTCCTCGGTTGGCTGGCCAATCTGGCCCAGGAAGACCGTTCCGTGGCGCCCCGAACCCAAGGCGCGGTGCAACATTGCCGATTCCATCGGGCCTTCGTCCAACAAAGAAAAGGAGTTGATAGGGCTTTGCATATAATGAAAGATATCGAAACGCAATGAGAAGTGCAAGTGAGAGGTGGAGAGTCGAGGACGTTCCTGGTGCCGATATCGTTGTCTCCCATGACAGATCACCAGTCGATTGGACTTGGCCTGCTTGGTTGCGGAACCGTCGGACAATCGTTTTGCCAACTCATCGAGGCCCAACGCGACGAGATCGAACGACGCACCGGGCTTCGCCTCGAGGTCCGTCGCATCGCCGTCCGTGACACTTCGAAATCACGTGAGGGCGTCGACTCCGCGCTACTGACCGACTCGATCCAAGAGGTCATCGAGGCCGACGACGTCGACATCGTCATCGAGGCCATGGGCGGCGTCGACCCCACCCATGATCTTGTCCTGCAAGCATTCGCTGCCGGAAAGCCCGTCGTAACCGCCAACAAAGAACTGCTCGCGTTGCATGGCCCCGAACTATTCGTGGCCGCCGATGAGGCCGGTGTCGATCTGGGTCTGGAAGCCGCTGTTGCGGCTGGTCTCCCATTCATCCGAGCGCTTCGCGAATCGTTGGCGGGCGAGCGCATCACGCGGGTGATGGGCATCGTCAACGGCACGACCAACTACATCCTGTCGCAGATGTCCGAACACGGCGCCGACTATGGCGAAGCGCTCGCCGAAGCTCAAGAGCTCGGTTTCGCCGAGGCTGACCCAACAGCCGACGTCGGCGGATTCGATGCTGGCTCAAAGGCCGCAATCATCGCGACCCTTGCCTTCCGCGAAGCGGTTCGGGCACAAGACGTCTTCATCGAAGGAATCGAATCGACCACCGCGGAGGACATTGCCAAGGCGACCAGCCTCGGGCAGGTCATCAAGTTGCTCGCCATCGTGCAGCGCAACGACGATGGATCCATCTCGGCTCGGGTTCATCCCACCTTGGTGACCAATGAGCATCCGTTGGCTTCGGTTCGCGACAGCTTCAACGCAGTGTTCGTCGAGGGTGACGGTATCGATCAGATCATGTTCTACGGCCGTGGTGCGGGCGGTCATCCAACCGCCGCGATGATGGTCGGCGACGCGGTTGACGTCGCTATGAGCCGGCGCTCGGGTTGTCATCGAGGCGTGGGTCCGTTGCCTGACGCAACGGTGCGCCCCATCGACGATGTCGAGTCGGCGTTCTACATCAGCCTGGATGCCCACGATGAACCCGGCGTCCTCGCCGAGATCGCCAACGCGTTCGGTGAACGCAACGTCTCGATCAGGTCCATGGAACAAGAGGGGCTTGGCGACGAAGCGCGGCTGGTATTCATTACCCACGTCGCGATCGAACGCGATGTTCGCGAGACCCTCGACGCGTTGCGTGGCCTCGACTCGGTGAAGAACATCGGCCAGGTCTTGCGGGCGATTAGCGACTGATCATGATCTCCTACATCAGCACCCGAGGGAACGCGCCAGCACTCACGTTTGCGGAGGTGTTGCTCACCGGCTTGGCTCCCGACGGTGGCCTGTACGTGCCGTCGAGTTGGCCTGCCGGGCACCACGCCGACCCCAACCTTCCCTACGCGCAGTACGCCGCGGAGATCATGTGGCCCTTCGTCGAAGGGTCGATGGATCGATCCGATTTCGACTCGATCGCCGCCGAGGCGTACGCCAGCTTTTCACACCCCGAGGTGATCCCAACTTCGACGCTCGCAGATGGCATCACCGTCGTGGAGTTGTTCCACGGCCCGACGCTCGCCTTCAAAGATGTGGCGATGCAGCTGCTGGGGCGACTGTTCGACTTCGAACTCGGTCGTCAGGGGCGACGAGTCACGATCGTCGGCGCAACATCGGGTGACACCGGATCGGCTGCGATCGAGGCGTTTCGCGATCGATCAAATGTCGACATCGTGATCTTGCATCCGCACGGTCGAACCTCGGACGTGCAGCGCCGCCAGATGACGACGGTCGACGCGCCGAACGTCTTCAACGTCGCGGTCGAGGGCACCTTCGACGACTGCCAAGATGTGGTCAAAGCCATGTTCGCCGACGTCGCGTTTCGCGAGCGGGTAGGTCTCGCCGCGGTGAACTCGATCAACTGGGCCCGCGTGATGGCCCAGGTCGTCTATTACCACTGGGCAGCTGCCCGGATCGATGGTGGTCCGGTCTCGGTCACGGTGCCGACCGGAAACTTCGGGAACGTATTCGCAGGCCGGGTGGCCAAACGCATGGGAGCCCCGATCGGGGAGTTCGTGGTGGCGAGCAACCGCAACGCGATCCTGACGGAGTTCTTCACGACCGGCGCCATGACGATTAACCCGGTCGAACCATCGCTTTCGCCGAGTATGGACATTCAGGTGTCGAGCAACTTGGAACGCCGGATCTTCGAGCTTCTCGACGGTGACGGCGCGGCGGTCGCTGCGCTCATGGAACGCTTTCGTGCCGACGGCAAAGTCACCCTTCCCGACGCCGTGGTGCCGCGCATGCAAGAGGGCTGGATTGGCGAGAGCCTGTCGGATCAAGAGACAACCGATGTCATCTCGACGGTGTTCGACGAATCGGGGATGATTCTCGACCCCCACTCCGCAGTAGGCGTGGGTGCTGCACGTCGTCGACCCGATTCGATGCCTCGCTTGGTGATGGCAACAGCACACCCAGCCAAGTTTCCCGATGCGGTCGAAGCAGCCACCGGAGTACGCCCCGACCTCCCGGCGCATCTCCGCGATCTGTTCGAGCGGGACGAACGTTTTGAGGTCCTTCCCAACGACTTGGGAACGATTCAGGCGTTTGTGGAAAGCTCGCGAACTTCCGAGTAGTAAAAGCTCGCTCAAAAGGCTTTTTCTTTGATTTTCTCGGCGGAATTGGTGTGAACCCATGGCGGGGATACACTCGGGACCGCCTGCAACTCACCTTGTGTGTGGGACTGACCACCGTTCGGAACGGCCAGTGCTGAATGCAGACACAAACCAGCGAGCGGATCGTACGGCGAGCCGCTCATTTTGACCTGACAACCACAGAGGGGACCCGAACGTGGAGGCCACCGAACTCCGTCGCTCAACGCTCGAACGAAAAGACCGAGACGAGCTGGTCACGATCGCAACCGCTCTCGGCGCTAAGCCGCCATCGAGAGCCCGCAAGTCCGAGATCGTCGACCTGATCATCACGTCGGCGACCACCGGCGGCGCAGACGACGAACCAACCGAAGCCAGCGCTGACGCGAACGGCGACGCACCTGAAGACGACGAAGATGCCAGCACCTATCACGCAGGCGACGACGAATTCGACTTCGGCGAGGTAACGACGAAGAACAAGGGCGGCAAAGGCGACAGCGGGTCAGGTCGAGGCAGGGGCAAATCGAAATCTGACAAGGCTGCCAAAGCCGACAAGGGCGATAACGCACAGAAGTCCGAAGGCAACAGCAACGACGATGCCCCGACCGAACGTGGCAACCGTCGCCGTCGACGCCGTGGACGCGGTGGCGACAACGACGCCGATTCGGGTCCGGTAAATGTCGAGGGATATCTCGATCTCCGCGACGACGGCTATGGGTTCTTGCGGGTTGGGTCGTCTCGTTCATCGGTGGACGACGCGTACGTTTCCGTCAAGCAGGTTCGTCAGTTCGGGCTGCGCAAGGGCGATCACCTCGTCGGCACAAGCCGCCCCGCAAACCGCAATGAGAAGAACCCCGCCATGTTGTCGATCGATTCGATCAACGAAGGCGAGTCATCAGCAGCACTCGATCGCCGGGTGTTCGACGCGCTGACGCCATTGCACCCCTCCGAGCTGCTTTCGCTCGAGGGCGATGGTGAGAGCACGGCGATGCGTTTGATGGATCTGCTCACGCCGATCGGCAAGGGGCAACGATCATTGATCATCGCGCCTCCTCGCACCGGCAAGACCACCCTGATCTCCGAGATGGCCGCGTCGATCGAGGCGAACTATCCCGAGTTGAACCTGTTCGTCTTGCTCATCGATGAGCGACCGGAAGACATCACGGTGATCGAGCGTTCGGTCACCGAGGCCGAAGTGATCTCGTCACCGTTCGATCGCCCTGCCGAGGAGCACGCATCACTCGTGGATATGACCATGGAGCGCGCCAAGCGACTCGTGGAACTGGGCCGCGACGTGGTCTTGTTGTTCGACGGTGTGTCTCGTCTCGTGCGTACCCACAACCAAACCGGTACGGCGTCGGGCCGCACGATGCCTGGCGGTATCGATGCCAACTCGATCTACCCGGCGAAGCGTCTTCTCGGTGCTGCTCGCGCCATGGAAGAGGGCGGCTCGCTCACCGTGATCGCGACCGCGTCAGCCGATGAGGCAGATGGTGACGATTCGATCTTGGCAGCGCTGACCGGTTTGGCGAACTCCGAGCTTCGCATGCACGCAGGTGCAGCCATGCTCGGCACGTTTCCCGCAATCGATGTCTTGGGATCCCATACCCGCAACGATTCGAACCTCGTCGACGAGAAATTGGGCGCGCAACTCGTGCAACTGCGTAGCGCTATGGAGGCAATCGAGGACCCTGTCGGGGACGGCCTGCCACAGCTTGAGAAGCTTCTCGAGCTGGTCAACGGTTCAAAAAATAACGCGGCACTTCTGAAAGATGTGTCCAAGGGAGTTTGATCTCGCTGAATCACAAGCGAGACTAGGAGAGCTATGAAGCCCGATATTCACCCCGAGTACCGCCCGGTCGTCTTTCAGGACCAATCCTCGGGCGACAACATCATCATCGGATCAACGATCCAGACCAGCGAGACCATCAGTCTTGAAGGTGTGGAGTATCCGCTAGCGAAGGTAGAGCTTTCGTCGCGGAGCCATCCGTTCTTCACCGGTCAGATGAAGATCGTCGATACCGCCGGTCGTGTCGAGCGCTTCGAGCGTCGCTACGGTTCTCGCCGCAAGAAGTCCGCAGCACCAGCTGAGGGCGCAGCGCCAGCTGAAGAGACAGCAGCAGCCGACGCCGCACCAGCCGAGAAAGCAGCAGCGCCAGCTGAGGAAGCGGCACCGAAGGACGCCGCACCAGTTGAAGAAGCAGCAGCACCAGCTGAGGAAGCTGCGGCCGACGCAGCGCCCGAGGGCGAAGACAGCTGACAAACGATCGCCTCGCCAAGCTTGCGGCGGTAAAGCTGCGGGGGTTGGTGCGAGAGCATCTCGACCGAGACGTTGACGAGCCGACATCGATCGGCTCTGGCGCCTCGGTCATCGTTGACGATTCGTGTTGGGCGTATTTTCCTGAGCACGCTCGCGGTGTGCTCGGGGCGACACTCGTCTGGGCACAGAGCCAAGGCGCGTCACAAACGAACCTCATCACCGATGAAAGCGATGGGCTGCTCGCCTTTACCGCGGGCGGCTTTAGTGACCCCGAACCGATCATCTGGCACGCGGTGGAACGTTCCATCGTTGCGGTGGCCGCCGACATGCCCGAGATCCCGGGCCCACCGGATTGCCCCGAGAGCACCGCAATCCTGGCCGGACTCGACTTAGAGGTCGTTGCCGACCATGGGGTTTGGCTCGGCGACCTGAACGGACTCGAGGTCGCCAGGGTTGGGCTTCGAGGCGACGAATGCGAGGTCGATATCGGTGTCGGCGCGTATGACCAATTCGCTTCGGCTGCGCTCAGCATCGACCGCGACGAAGAATCGGCTCTTGCCAATGTGGTCTCGATGGTGCGCCCGCACCGGCTTGCAGGCTCCGACCCGCACCCGATCGGCCGTCTCGTACGTTCGCGCTGGTTGCGCTCGCAGATCATCACCGACCCGCAGTTGGTGGGGCTAGCGGTTCTCAACCCCATCCCCCTCTTGGTGCCTCGACCCGGACTGGTCGAAAGCCAACCGGCCGCTGGCCTCGGCCAGGACAGCGAAGGCCGCAAGGTATTGCTGGTCGCCAGCACGGGCATCGACCTCGGGGTGGTAGAGACCGCTGCCGGACTCAGTGCCTACACCGAGCCCGATCGGGTGATCGTGGTTATGCCATCGCGAGATCACCATCCTCGGATCGCTCAGTCTTTGACGACACTCGCCGTGCCCGCCGAGCTCGTTGCGCTAGAGGGCGAGTGGTCCGACTGACACCCACGTAGATGGGGCTAGGTTGAATAGGTGCTGAGTCGACTCGAAACGCTGGAACGGGAATTCGCCGATGTAGAGGCGCGCCTGGGTGACCCCGCGCTGATCGCCGATCAACCGCGATTCCAAGCCGAAGCTCGCCGTCACAAAGAGCTCGATGGGATTGTCACCATCGGTCGTACCTTGCGCAGCGCCACCGAAGACCTCGAAGTAGCCAAGGAAATGATGTCCGAGGCTGAGGGCGACGACCGCGAGGAGCTTCGAGAAGAGGTCGCTTCGCTCGAAGAACAGGTCGAGACCTCGACGGCGGAATTCCGCCTTGCCTTGCTGCCCAAGGACCCGAACGACGACCGCAATGCGATCGTCGAAATCCGTGGTGCCGAAGGCGGAGAAGAAGCGAACCTGTTCGCTCGAGACCTCTTCGACATGTTCAAGTCCTTCGCGAGCCGTCAAGGCTGGAAGTTCGAAATGATGGACGGCACCGAATCCGACATGGGTGGATTCACCACCGTGACATTCAGCGTGTCTGGCGACGGGGTGTGGAGCCGCATGAAGTTCGAGGCGGGAGTCCACCGAGTTCAGCGGGTTCCCAAAACTGAATCACAAGGTCGAATACACACTTCGTCGGCGACGGTGGCCGTGTTGCCCGAGGCAGGCGAAGTCGAAGTCGACATCGACGAGAACGACCTCAAGATCGACTACTACCGTTCGTCTGGTCCCGGTGGGCAGTCGGTCAACACCACCGATTCGGCATGTCGAATCACCCACGTACCGACGGGTGTGGTTGTTTCAATGCAGGACGAGAAGTCGCAGATTCAAAACAAGGCGAAGGCCATGCGAGTGTTGCGCAGCCGGTTGCTGCAGGCCGAACAGGACCGTCAGGCGGCAGAGGCGAGCGAAGCCCGGAAGTCCCAGACGGGAAGCGGTGGGCGCTCCGAGAAGATCCGCACGTACAACTTCAAAGAGAACCGGGTGTCGGATCATCGCATCAACCTGACCGTCCACAACCTCGACAAGGTTCTCGCGGGTGATCTCGAGGGTGTCTCGGATGCGTTGGTGCAAGAGGAACAACAACGGCGCCTCGCCGGGGAAGATGTCTGACCCGACGGCGGCCGAACTCGACGGCACGGTCAGCTGGGGTGTTCTGCTTAGCGAGACCCGACAGCTCCTCGAATCGTCGGGCGTGCAGGGGAACCCGCGCCAAGAAGCGAAGTGGATCCTCGAAGAAGTAACTGGGACATCGGGAGCGGACTTTGTGGACGCCATGGATGGATTGGCGACGGTCCGCGGGGTCGCACACCTCGATGCGCTCGTAACCCGGCGTCGAGCCGGCGAACCAATTCAATATGTGCTGGGGCATTGGGCGTTTCGAAACCTCGACCTCTTGGTCGATCAGCGGGTGCTCATCCCGCGTCCAGAAACCGAGGTCGTGGCCGGACTGGCCATCGCCGAACTGGATCGGCTCGCCCGCCCCGAGCCGCGGGTGATCGATCTTGGAACAGGATCGGGAGCGATCGGGCTCGCCATTGCGAGCGAGCGGCCAGGCACGCAGGTGGTATTGACCGATCGAAGCGACGATGCGCTTGCGGTGGCGCGAGCGAACCTCGGTGGGCTCGGACGGTCGGGTAGAGGCGTCTCGGTGTATGCCGGCGAGTGGTTCGATGCGGTCCCCGCAGACCAAAAGGGGTCCGTCGACGTGATTGTTTCGAATCCTCCCTACATCGCTCAGGCCGAGATGCTGGACGCATCCGTTGCGGAGTGGGAACCCGAGATGGCGTTGCGAGCTGGCGACGACGGACTCGACGACCTACGGATCATCGTGTCGGAGTCGACGGAGTGGTTGGCCCGTGGAGGGGCGCTCGTGCTGGAGATGGGATCCGAACAGACCGCGGTGGTCGCCGATCTGGCTGAGCGAGCCGGATTCAGTACGACCGAAGTGCATCGAGATATGGCAGGCAAAGAACGCGCGGTAGTCGCACGGTTGGGTTCGTAAGTGAGCGAGTTCTTCGAAGCCGACGTCGAGCGAACCGTCGAGGCCCTCACCGATGGCCATCCGGTAATCATGCCGACCGACACGGTTTACGGGCTAGCCGCCGACCCGAGGTCGCCCCGGGCGATGGCTCGACTGTTCGAATTGAAGGACCGTCCCGAGGGCGTCCCCGTAGCCGTGCTCGTGGGCAGTGTGGAGCAGGCCAAGACGCTCATCGAGTGGTCGCCCGAAATCGACCGACTGGCCCAAGCACATTGGCCCGGTGCGCTCACGATCATCGGCACATTGGCCGCTAGAGGCCTGAGCGCCGGCACGGAGGACACGCTTGGAGTCCGTTTGCCGGATCACCCGTTCGTGCAGGCATGTGCGCAGCGGTTTGGACCTATCGCCGCAACGAGCGCGAACCCGCACGGCGAACCGACGGTCACCGACCCTGCCGACCTCGACGTCGTCTTTGGTGGTGAGGTGGAAGTGGTCATCCATGGGGGAGTGCTCGACGGGCTGGCGTCGACCGTCGTAGACGCCACCGGCTCGGACCGACCCAAAATCTTGCGACAGGGCATAGTCCTTTTGGAACCCACCGATTGAGTCGTGTGCATCGGTAGTTAGGGGCCTTTGTCGTGAGAACATAAGGACATGGAGAACCTGAACCCAGCTGATATTCCCGTGGTCATTCTCGCCGGCGGCAAAGGCACCCGAATCCGAGAGGCGTCGGAGGCGCTGCCGAAGCCAATGATCGACGTCGGCGGCAAGCGGATTATGTGGCACATCATGAAGACCTACGCAGCCCACGGGCATCGCCGGTTCGTACTGCTGCTGGGGTACAAGGCGTGGACCGTCAAGGAGTACTTCCTTGCTTACCGCGAGAAGACGAGTGACTTCACGGTCAACTTGAGCACCCACGAGACCGAGTATCACGGTGACTATGGCTCAGAAGACTTCGAGATCACCATGGCTTACACCGGATTGGACACCCTGACCGGCGGCCGTCTCGCTCGAGCGTCGAAGTACCTCGAGGACGCACCAGCGTTCATGTTGACCTACGGCGATGGCCTTGCCGATATCGACATCACGGCACTGCGCCAGTTCCACGCCGAGCAAGGCAAGATCGGAACGGTCACCGCAGTGCACCCAACAAGCCGCTTCGGCGAGCTCGGTATCGACGGAGAGATGGTCACCAACTTCGCGGAGAAGCCAGATCTCAACACCGGTTTCGTCAACGGTGGCTACTTCATGTTCGATCGCAAGTTCCTCGAGTACACCCCGGATCCCGACGGCGACATGCTCGAGTCCGACGCGCTGCAGCGGTTGACCAACGACGGCCAACTGGCAATGCGCCTTCATGACGGCTTCTGGCGCGGCATGGACACCTACCGCGAGTACGTCGAGCTCAACAAGCTTTGGGACGACGGCGAAGCTCCCTGGCGAGTCTGGTAAGTAATCTCGGGCCGGACCGGTCGATAGACGACCGGCTCTACGCAGCTCGCAACGAAACGGACTTTGCCGCGAGGATCGCGGGAACTTCCGATGCCTCGACAGGCGTGTAGAAGAGGAAGCCTTGGGCGCGATCGCAGCCGAGCTTTTTGAGCTCGCGGCGTTCGGACTCTTCTTCGACGCCTTCAGCGACCGTTAGCGCACCGAGACCCTTGGCTAGGGAGACGATCGATCGAACTACCTCGGCTCGGCGGGCATTCTTTGCCTGGTCGAGGTCGGTCACGAAACTGCGATCGATCTTGAGGATGTCGAACGCATAGCGCTGCAGATAGCTCAGCGACGAGTACCCGGTTCCGAAGTCGTCGATCGCCAGACCAAGACCCAAGCCTCGCAGGGCATTGATGCGGCTGGCGATGAAGTCGGTGTCGTCGATCAGCACTGATTCGGTGATCTCGATAACGACCGAGGTCGGATCGACGCCTGTGCGCCGAAGAATTGACTGCACGCGATCGACGATGTCATTTGCGCGGATCTGGTGGGCGGACATGTTCACACTGATTGTCAGGCCTACCAGGCCTAGGTCATTCCACTCGATGAGCTGGAGACACGCCGTCTCAAGCGCCCAGTCGCCGAGCTTGTCGATGTAGCCCGAAGACTCTGCGATCGGGATGAATACGTCTGGAGGGATATTCCCGCGCTCGGGGTGTTCCCACCGGGCCAGTGATTCCATCGAGACGATGTCGCCAGTGGCGAAGTCAACAATGGGTTGATAGACGAGTCGCAGTTCACCATTGTCGATCGACCCATTGAGCCGATCGCGAATGTCGATCCGTTCGGAGGCAGCTTCACCCATCTCTTCTTCGTACAAGACCACTCGGTGGTCGGCGTTTCTCCTAGCCGTATCCAAGGCGGTATCGGCCTGGCGAACCAGGGCGGGCCCGTCCAAAGTGGTGTCCCCACCCGTTGAAATTCCGGCGCGTGCGGTGATCTCTAGATCCTTTTCGCCGACGCTCATTGGGATTGCCAGCTCCTCGAGCACCCGCTCGACCAGGGCGGCCGCTTCGCTAGCTTCGGAGACTGTGGGGAACAGCACGGCAAACTCGCCGCCCCAGAGACGAGCCACACTGTCGGCCAGTCGAACACTTCGACGAATCGCGTGTGATGAGTTGATCAGCACCTGATCGGCCAGGACCGGACCCAAGCTCTCGTTGAGCTGTCGAAAGTTGTCGATGTTGATGATGGCGACTGATACCCCAGCGCCCGTGAGTGAGGCACTTCGCATGGCCGAGGAGATCTCATTGATGAACGCACTGCGGTTCAACATGAGCGTTAGGGGATCGGTTGTGGCCGCGTTGAGAAGATCGCGTTCGAGGGTGCGCTGGTTGGTGACGTCGGTCGCGTTGATGACGAGTCCGTTGACGCCCTCGACGTTGAACATGTCGGTAAAGGCACATTCGAAGAGCCGGGTGGAGCCGTCGGAGTGCAGCAAGCGCACTTCAAGGTCTTGGGCTGGTGGGGAGTCGTTGAGGACCGCTGCTACGTAGCGATTGGCATCGGAAACGTCACCCTGAATGAGCAGCTCTCGAACGTCTTGGCCCACGCAACTTTCGGCCTCGCGTCCCAGGATCCGTTGAGATGCCTCGGACATGTACGTGATCGAAGCGTCGTGGTCGATCACCAACACCAAGTCGCTCGAATTCTGGACAAGCGCTCGGAAGCGCTGCTCGTTGATAGCTATCTGTCGCGCCGCCTCAGCGTTGGACTTCTCCTTGGCTCGATCAACGAGGGAATCGTTGACGGTGGCAAGCACGCCGGCTTCTCGCACGAGGCTCGTCACTAGGCGACGGTCGCGCTGGTCGACGCTGTTTGAAGGTACAGAAAGGTTGCCACCGAAGCCGGATGCCACATTGTCAGGTATAGGAATTGGCCATAGGTCACTGTCTTGCTGGCCATTGTTGGGCACACGACGGACATTCGGCAGTAGTCGTGAGATGGCTGCGGGCAGAGCGCTGGCGACCTCAGCCGACGAGCCCAGAGCGGCAAGCCTCGAGATCTCCAGCGAGAGTTGACGTTCAAGATCTGCGGTCTTCTGCTGGGTGGATAGGAGTCGGATAACCCGGCCGGTCACTACCGCTGCTAGAGACACCAGGGCAATAGTCGTGACGGTGCGAAATATCTGATCATCCGGCGGCTGGAAGAAGACGACTGTCGTAGGTGCAGCTATGGCAAGAGCGATCACCCCGAGCCGAATGAAGCCGAGACGGAGCTCGACGTCTGAGGTTCTGTCCAACAGCCGCTCAACCGACTCGTGACCGACGGCGGCACGCGCCAGGCCAAAGACGAATGGCGACAAGGTGATTGTCAACGACAGGCCGGTGCCTCGGGTGAGCGAGTACGTAGCAGCGAGGTCCACGACCATAAAGCTGATAGCAGCACCGCCCAATAGGAAATAGGACAGCGGTCGCACGCCGGGGGTTGCACTCGCACGCAGGAAGACCACAAGGCTGATGAAGATGATGGTGGTGTACACCGAATTAACGACCAGCAAGTCGACCGGAAGTCCACTGTTGAGGAT
>CAZTDG010000017.1:0-29287 GCA_964612655.1 uncultured Acidimicrobiales bacterium
GTTGAGCGGCGATGAATGGGTCGTACTAACCGGAACCCAACGTGGTCCGCTCAACGCGGCCCTGGAGGCCGATGGCCCGATCGCCGCTCAACGAATTCTCGACACCCTGATCGGAGCCTTCGGCGGATCCAACCTCGCGGTCGAACTTTGGGACCACGCCACCCCTCTGTGTTCGGCTCGCAACGACGCCCTCGCTCGTCTTGGCCTTGAACGCGATCTGGCCCTGGTAGCGACCAATGATGTTCGATACGCCAACCATGGACAGC
Source organism: uncultured Acidimicrobiales bacterium (assembly GCA_964612655.1). Taxonomy (GTDB): domain Bacteria; phylum Actinomycetota; class Acidimicrobiia; order Acidimicrobiales; family SHLQ01; genus SHLQ01. The sequence continues at coordinate 267 of CAZTDG010000017.1, forward strand.
GCAAGCTAGCTACAGCGCTGGCGGCGGTTGGTCACCGTCGATCACTCGAAGAGCACGACGGATGGTTGCCGGCTGCTGCCGCAGCGCATTTGCGTTCCGGAGATGAGCAGGCGAAACGATTTGCACGCTTTCCTGGAGTGCTCGACGCAACGGTCGAGATCGCCCGGCAGTGTGCATTCGATTTGCAGCTCGTGGCCCCGAACCTGCCTCCGTACCCGTGCCCAGAGGGCCACGATGAGATGTCCTGGTTGCGAGAGCTCACTCGCCGCGGTGCGCACAAACGCTACGGATCGCCAGCCGATGAAATGGTCCCCGGCGCCTATGCCCAACTGGACCGAGAACTCGAAATGATCGATGCCCTGGGGTTCCCCGGATACTTCTTGATCGTCGCCGACATCGTGACGTTCTGTGAACGAGCCAACATCTTGTGCCAGGGGAGAGGGTCGGCGGCGAACTCCGCAGTGTGTTACGCCCTTGGCATAACAAATGCCGACGCGGTGGCGTTGGGGTTGTTGTTTGAACGGTTCCTGTCGCCCGAACGTGATGGCCCTCCAGACATCGATATCGACATTGAGTCGGACCGTCGCGAAGAGGTCATCCAGTACGTGTACGGCCGTTATGGCCGGGAGCACGCAGCGCAGGTGGCCAACGTCATCACCTACCGTTCGAAGTCAGCCGTGCGCGATATGGCAAAGGCCCTGGGTTACGCCACCGGGCAACAAGATGCCTTCTCGAAGAAACTCGATGGTTGGGCTGGGCTCGGTAGTCAACTCGATCAGTTCCCTGTCGATGTGGCTGAGTTGGCCGCCGAGCTCGAACATGCACCTCGACATCTCGGTATCCATTCGGGCGGCATGGTCATATGCGATCGCCCGGTGGTCGAGGTGTGCCCGGTCGAGTGGGCGCGCATGGAGAACCGCAGCGTGTTGCAGTGGGACAAAGAGGACTGCGCTCGCACCGGCTTGGTGAAGTTCGACCTGCTCGGTCTTGGGATGTTGTCTGCGATCCATTACGCCATCGACTTCATCTCGGAGGTTCACGGTGTCGAACTCAACATGGCGACGATGCCTCAAGATCCCGAGGTGTACGACATGTTGTGTCGTGCCGACACGATCGGCGTGTTTCAGATCGAGTCCCGCGCACAAATGGCAACGCTGCCTCGGCTTAAACCCCGCACGTTCTATGACCTCGTCGTCGAGATCGCGCTTATTCGCCCTGGGCCGATCCAAGGTGGCTCGGTGCATCCCTATATTCGGCGTCGCAATGGCAAGGAACCGGTCACCTATCTGCACCCGCTGCTAGAGAAGTCGCTCGCAAAGACCCTCGGCATTCCGCTCTTCCAAGAACAGCTGATGCAGATGGCGATCGACGTAGCCGGGTTTACCCCGGCCGAAGCCGACCAACTCCGTCAGGCCATGGGGTCTAAGCGGAGCCGGAAACGCATGGAAGATCTCCAAGCTCGGCTCTATGCGGGTATGGCCGAACGGGGGATCATTGGTGACGTCGCCGACGAGATCTGGGAGAAACTGGTTGCGTTTGCGAACTACGGCTTTCCCGAATCGCATTCTGTGTCGTTTGCGTATCTGGTGTACGCGTCGTCGTGGCTCAAACGGTACTTTCCGGCAGCCTTTTGTGCGGCTCTGTTAAATGCCCAGCCGATGGGGTTTTATTCACCGCACACCTTGGTCGGCGATGCCCGCCGCCACGGTGTTGAGGTGCTGACCCCCGACATCAATTTCTCGGGAGCGCAAGCGACGTTGGAATGGGTGGAGGGTGAACCCGAGGATCCGGCCTTTCGACAAGGCGCCGGAGTGCACCATTCGAAATGGGGTGATGGCGGGCCCGCGGTTCGCTTGGGGTTGGGGTCGATCCGACACGTTGGAGACGATCTCGCCAAGCTTCTTGATGAGGGGCGTCCGTGGTCCTCGATCGAAGACGTGAAGCGTCGTACGAAATGTTCGATCGAAGTGCTCGAGGCGTTGGCTACCGCGGGAGCGTTCGGGGATCGACGCTCGGCGCTCTGGGAAGCCGGGGCGGCCGCACAGGCATCAGAGACTCGCTTGCCAGGCATCCTCACCGGTGTCGATGCCCCGCAACTTCCTGGAATGACCGACCGTGAAATCGCCCTCGCCAACCTATGGGCTACCGGGGTAGCTCCCGACGGGCATCCAACTCGCTTCTACCGTGAGGATCTCGAACGGTTCGGAATTGTGGGTTCGAATACCTTGCCAACGCAGCGCTCGGGCGAACGGGTCATGGTGGCGGGGGTAGTCACTCATCGCCAGCGTCCGGCAACCGCATCAGGAACGACCTTCATCAACCTCGAAGACGAGTACGGGCTCATCAACGTCATCGTGTCTACAGGCTGTTGGCAGCGTCACAAACAGGTCGCATTGACCTCGACCGCGCTCATTGTGCGAGGCAGAGTCGAGATCGCTGAAGGGGTGACGAATCTGATCGCGGACAAGCTGGTCGAATTCACCGTGGCGGTGCCAACGATGTCTCGTGATTTCCGGTAATCGTCCCGGGTTTAGGCTTCGCGGAAGACCAGTTCAGGGAATCGGATGCGAAGGTTTGAGCCGAGCATCTCGACGGAGTGCCCAGGAATCTGTGCACAGATCAAGACGGCGTTCTTGCCGCCCGAGATCGAGTTGAGTGGAACCACTGTGGCGCTAGCCCCAGCGAGCTTGAGCAGCTTCGACAGTTGTGGGTCATCAGCGGACATCTCGGGATGCAGCATCTGGATCAGGGCATTTTTGCCGCTAGCAGCGGCCCGGGTGTCGCCAGACAAGTGCCAGGCTCCGCCGCCCCGTTCGTTCAGTTCGGCGAGCAACGCCGCGTCTGGAACCTGGGCGCCTTCGCTCATCAGGCCTTCGTGCCATGTGCATGGGACCTTCTTGCGTCCCTGGGCCGAGTTCCATGTGCGATACCCGGCCATTTCGCCTTCGGCTTTTGGGTCGAACACGAAGATCACGTCGGTGCCGGTAGCCGATGTCGGCGATGCAGCAGCAGCACCCGCGGCTCCCGCAGCAGCGGCTGCGGCTGGAGCGGCAGCTGGCGCTGCTTCGGCGGTGCCAGCAGCGGCCTGGATCTCGGCTTCGGAGAGTCCTCGAAGGTCGGCGATGTTCACGCTGTGACGCTTCAGGACCTCGATGGTGATGCCGCCGATCGCCCGCTCAGAAGACTGGGCCCAGTTCCCTGAGTCCAGACGAAATTCGGTCACGCGCCATGGGCGCAGGGTGTAATCGGCGCCCGTCGTCGGGTCTGGAGTCCAGTCGATCGCCGAGCTAGGTGGTGGCGGAACAGCAGGAATCGCCCATCCCAGTCGGTTCAGTTCGACAAACAGCGGTGTCGGAACAGCGAGGCCGTCAAAGGACAAGATGACCTCAGGCGCGCGGTTAGCAAAGGTGAAGATGAGTTCGGCGTCAACCTGCGGTGCGGTGGTGCCTTCAGCTGCGTTTTGCACGTCAGTTGTGGGATGAGTTTCCATACGTTTCCCCCGGCGATTGCTTCGGCTCTATAGAGTTAGATCGGTCACATGGCATCAATACTGAGTAATTCATTCGGACGATTTGACGCTAATTGGGCGCACGATAGATCCTGAGAAATTTTGTGCTTTTGGGACGACCCGCGATGCAACGCCCTCCACCATGAGCTTTGGTGGAAACGTCTGCATTGACATACGGTGACGGTGAGGAGATACGCCATGGCTGAACGATTGTCGACATATCCAATACATCTCGGCCTTGGCGCAACAGCGGCGACGCAACCCGAATTCACCGGCGAGATGTCGTGGTATGAGGGATACGGCCAACGCCACGGCGACGACGGCGTCGAGGGACGGCTGGTCTCTATGCACAGCTTCGACGAATCGTGGGACGTGTGGGAAATGCATCCGTCTGGTGCCGAGGTGGTGCTTTGCACTTCCGGCGAAATCCAGCTCGTGCAGGAGATCGATGGCAACGAGGTCGTCACCGCCCTAATCGCTGGTGAGTACGCCGTAAACCCGCCCGGTGTGTGGCACACCGCCGATGTCACGACCACCGCGGAATGTGTGTTCATCACCGCCGGACTCGGAACCGAACATCGCCCCCGCTAAACCGAGGAAGCCGGTTACATCATGACGACTCTCGATGAACGAATAGCAGAACTATGTGGCGCCCCGGTTCGCGCAATGGCACGCCTCGGCGGCGGCGATGTAGCTGACGCGTTCAAAGTCACCCTCGCTGACGGGGGAACGGTTTTCGCAAAAACGAAGGACGATGCCCCCGATGACTTCTTTTCGATCGAGGCTGCCGGGCTGCGCTGGTTGAGTGAAGCCGGAGTGGGGTCAATCGCTGAGGTTCTCGGTGTCGCCGATGATGCGCCAGCGTGTCTGATCTTGCGCTGGATCGAACCTGGGGCGAGTCGCAGCGTCGATGATGAACGTCGCTTCGGAGCGGATCTCGCTGCGCTCCACAAGAGCGGCGCCCCGCACTTCGGTCGGCCAGACGCGAAGCCGACCGGAAGCCTTCGGGTGCCCAACGATGCGTGCGATACGTGGGCGGAGTTCTACGCCACTCAACGACTGCAGCCACTGGCGGAGATCGCGTCGCAGCGCGGTTCTCTGAGCACCTCAACGATCTCTCGGCTCGTCGCGATCGCAGACCGCCTCGATGAATTTGGTGATGACGAAGCTCCGTCGCGCCTACACGGCGACTTGTGGTCGGGTAATCGAGTGGTGGATGTCGCCGGGCGTAGCTGGCTGATCGATCCGGCAGCCCATGGCGGACACCGAGAGTTCGACCTCGCGATGATGCGGCTCTTCGGCGGATTCGCACAGGAGTGTTTCGACGCCTACGAGGAGAGCCACCCACTCAACGACGGCTGGCAGGACCGGGTAGCACTGCATCACCTCGCCCCCTTGGCCGTCCATGCGATCAAGTTCGGTGGACCATACGCAGCCGCGGTAGACGCGGCCCTGGAGAAGCTCTCCTGAGCGCTGGTCATGTCTGGATTGACCTCGGTCGGAAGGCGGCTTGTCCGCATATTCGGTCCTGACCCGCGCGCTGTCGCGCAGTCCGCTGCGGCTCTGCTGGTCTCGATCGTTGCGACACTTATCGCGGGTCTAACGCTGGCGTCTTCCGAAGAACGCCTCGCGCAACTGCCCGGCCTATTGCTGCTCGTGCCAGCTGCGATCGCTCAGCGCGGGAACGTGTTTGGGGCCTTGGGGAGTCGTCTAGGAACGGCGATACATACCGGCGAGTTCTTCCTCACGCGCCGCACCGACACCGTCTTCGGGCAAAACGTGTTGGCGTCGATGGCGCTCAGCACGGTCGCTGCAACCTGGATAGCGATCATTGGATGGCTGCTCGCGCAACTCTTTGGCGTTGTCGGAGCGATGAGTCTGCTCGATTTCGTCGCCGTATCTGTGGTGGGAGGGGTGTTGGCGTCGCTTCTGGTGCTTGGAATCACCGTTGCGCTCGCGGCCGGATCAACCCGGTTTGGATGGGACCTCGACAACGTGACCGCGCCGCTGGTGACAGGATCGGGCGATCTTGTAACCCTGCCCGCCCTAATCGTCGGGTCGTTCTTGGTCGGCCCGTCGTCAACCTCTGAAATCGTTGGAATCGGTGCGGTGATTCTGGCAGCGGTGGTGTTGGTCATGTCGCTGCGGGCAGGGTTAGCGCTGCTTCGCCGCATAGTCCTCGAATCCCTACCCGTCCTCGCGTTGGCGTCGACGTTGTCGCTGGTCGCGGGCATCGTCGTCGAGCGCCGGCTTTCTGCGTTCCTCGACGAACCAGCCCTGCTGATCTTGATCCCCGCATACTTCGGGATGGCCGGCGCACTCGGAGGCATTTTGTCGAGCCGCCTCGGCACGAAGGTCCATCTTGGCCTGATCGAATCGACCCGAGTCCCGCAACGCCAAGCGTGGCTCGACATTCGCTCGATCGGTATTCTCGCCCTCCCCATCTTCGTACTGGTGGGCGCAGCCGCCCATCTCGGCTCGATCATCATCGATGTGGGCAGCCCCGGTCTCGTGTCCATGATGCTCGTGGCAGCGGTCGCTGGGTTTGGAGCGACCCTCGTTGTTCTCGCGGTGGCCTACTACGGAACCTTGGCGGCAGTTCGTTTTGGACTCGACCCCGACACCGCATCGATCCCTCTCACCAACTCGGTCCTTGACCTCGTCGGCGCCTTCACCTTGGTCGGTGCCGTCGTGCTGCTCGGCCTGGGCGGCTAGCAGCCCTTTCCCTCAACCACACACTTCTCCTACGATTGAAACGCAACACCATGGATGACAAACCCCACAACCTACGGTCACTAATCGCAGAAGCGAAAGACACCTCCGAGCTGATGGTCGACCTCGCCTACGCGGCCGTCTACTTCGGCGACCCAGACATGGCCGAAGAAGTGCGAGACCTCGAGTCGACCATGACCAAGCTGGTCGAGGAGATGCGCTCGCTCGCGTGCTTGGGGGTCCGTCACCCTCGCGAAGCACCCGGAATGAGTCGCGTGCTTCAGGTCATCTCTGCGATCGAACGGATCGGAAACGATGCGGTCAACATCGCCCGAACGGTGTCCAACCAACTCGGCATCCCTCCTCATCTGGTCGAGGAGATGCGCGACGCGGAAGAGGTTTCGCATCGAGTTGTGGTCGCCGATGAGTCCGCGATGGCCCATCAGGCCTTGTCGGCCATCGAGCTTCCCCTGCAAACGGGCATGCGAGTACTCGCTGTACGTGGCGGCGACGGGTGGACGACAACCGTCAACGGAGAGACGATCCTCGTGCCAGGCGATGTGTTGTTCCTGGAGGGGCCGCCAGCGGGAATCGCAACGGCCCGAGAGCTTGCCGGCGCAGCGCCGCGTCCCGCACCTGAAGAAACCGAACCCGTCGAGGAACTCGACCGTGCCATCGACATCCTCGTCGAGATGAAGAACCTCTCCGAGGCCGCGGTCGCGTTGGCGTATTCATCGATCGTGCTCGGAGACCGTGGGCTAGCGGCTGAAGTGCGTTACCTCGAACAACGACTCGATGACATGCACGACCAACTAGAGACCTGGGTGCTGCGCGCCGCACGAGGACGCACGACCGATCCGTCACCGCTTCGAGGGCTACTGCATCTGGCCGCGGCATCAGAAGACATTGGCGACCAAGCCTCGGCGATGGTCATGTTCGTCGAGCTGGGCCACGAGGTGCACCCGGTGCTCGGTGTGGCACTGGCTGATAGCGACGAAGTCGTCTTGCGGGTGCCCGTAGCTCCGGGATGCCGTGGCGAAGGTGCCACGCTCGCTGAACTGAAACTCGATGTGACCCCGGGATACACCGTTTTGGCAATCAAGCGAGGCGGAACCTACCGGCATCGACCGAACGGCAAAGATCGACTGGTCGTTGGAGACGAGATCATCGCTAGTGGCCACGACGAAGGTCGCGAACAGTTCGCCGAGGTCTTTGGCTGGCGATTGGTCGCAGATGAAGAAGTGGGCGACCACGAACTAGCCGCACTCTAATTCGCTCGGACTCCCGCCGAGATCCCCACATGACGGTGTTGCTCGTCGGCTCCGCCTCCTCGGGCAGAGCGCAGAACAGCCGTTATCGTGCACACAATGGATGCAGAGTTCCGGTTGATGACCGTCCACGCCCACCCCGATGACGAAGCGTCAAAGGGAGCGGGCACGGTGGCCAAGTACAGCGCTGAAGGCGCTCGCTGCGTATTGGTCTGCTGCACAGACGGGGGAGCGGGCGACATCTTGAACAAGGCGCTCGATACGCCGGAGAACCAGGCGAACATCGTCGACGTGCGGCGCGCCGAACTCGACAAGTCCGCCGAAATCATTGGCTATGACCGGGTGGCGATGCTCGGATACCTCGATTCGGGGATGCCCGATATGGAGGAGAACAAGCATCCGGGGAACTTCGCCAACGCTCCTCTTGGCGAAGCCACGGGCCGGTTAGTGAAACTGATTCGTGAGGAGCGACCCCACGTCATCATCACCTATAGCGACCACCAGCATGGCTACTTGCATCCCGACCATCTCAAGGTCAACGACATCTCCATCGCCGCCTTCTGGGCCGCTGGAAACCCCAACGCCTACCCCGAGGCCGGAGAGCCTTGGGAGGTATCGAAGATGTATTACACCGCATGGTCGAAAGAACGAATCGAAAAGACCCACGAGAAGTGTCTTGAGGTCAACGGCGAGAGCCCCTATGAAGAGTGGGGGTTTCTCGAACGAGACTCCGAAGATCACCTGATCACGGCGAAGATAGATGTGCAGGAGTACTGGAACGAGCGTTGTGACGCCTTGTTGGCTCACGCCACTCAAGTCGACCCCAAGGAGTCCTTCTGGTTTCCTCTGCCACGCGATATCGCCGCCGCCGTGTATCCGTGGGACGACTACGAGCTCGCCGCATCTACGGTGCCGGTGGAATCGCTCGAAGACGACCTCTTCGCCGGAATTCGAGACGGAGTGAACCATTGACCGGGTACGACCAAAGCTGGTGTGATGGGCTGGCCGAACGAGCAAGCGGCGCGGGAGCCGACGGCGTTGATCTCGTCGTGCTCTATGTGGTCACCGATACCGAAGATGGCAAAGTTGCCTTCAACTTCGAACTGCGTGGCGGTGCGCCCGCACAGGTGACGGCCGGTCGAATGCCTCGAGGTCAAAAGGCTGACGTGACCGTGACGGTGAAGGAGCCGGTGTTGCGGGAACTCTGGACCCAAGGCCGAAGCCGTGACGAAGCCTTTATGGCCGGCGACCTGAAGATCGAAGGCGCCTATCAACGATGGCTCGATGAGCTGGTTCCGCTCTTTGAAAGTGATCCGTGGAAGACCGCTTGGGGTGCTTCGTAATTCTCTGTGGCGATCGCCCCTGCAGGAGACGATCGCCCAAAGAACGTGTTGATCAGTCCTTCAGTACGAAGGTGATCTTGAGCGCTACTCGGTACTCGACGATGGCACCGTCGTTGATGATGCACTTTTGATCTTGCACCCATGCGCTCGTGATGTTGTCGAGGGTCTGGGTTGCTCGTGCGACGCCGCTTTTGATGGCGTCGTCAAAGCTGGTGGTGGACGATGAGATGACCTCGGTGACGCGTGCTACTGACATGGATGTTCCTTTGGGTTGACTGACCGCCTACGCCGAATTTACTCGACTGGTGCAGCGGCGGGTGGAGGGTCCAACGCAACATCAGCCCCGCCGCAGATTCCCCACAACCCGGCGTCGGAGGTGCGTGCGGTGGCGAGTGCATGTTCGAGTTGTTCTCGGTAAGCGGTATTCGGCGCGTAGATCGCAATGTCGCCGTAGCCACCTCGGAGGAGTTCGGCATTGACGAAGGCGCCGTCGTCGGTTCGCGACAGGTAGACGAGCAGTCGTCCGAACCGGTCGCGAGCCTCGACGTCGCGAGTGACTTCGACCGATGTTCCCGGAGGCAACATGTCCGCCAAAAACTGCGAGGCCTCCGTTCCGAAGCACTGAACGGGTCGATTCGGGTCGACCGTCTCCGGGGTATCGACACCGAGTAAGCGAACGGTCTCTTCGCGACCGTCAAAGTCGATTACTAGGGTGTCGCCGTCGATGATTTCAACAACCGTGGGGGATGGCCGTGCACCTTCACTGGGCGTGCTGCACGCAGCGAGTGCGAGTCCGAACATGACAACTCCGATAACGGAATTCGGACTCCACCGCAGGGGCGAGAGTGAGTACATGGCGATGCCTTCGAAGCGAGAAGAACGGAGGGCATCAAAGCCAAAGCCGGCCTAGCCGGCGAGGTGATCGTAGCTCAGGCGGCGAGGTCCAGGTAGGCCGGGCTACGCAAAGCAGCGCGAGCCTCAGCAAGGCCCTTTCGGCCAACTTCCCTGGTGTGTTCGTCGAGTGCCCAGCGAGATGGCGAGGTCGTCTCGTCCGAGATCAAAAGTAGTTCTGGTTGGGTGATTTTCTTTGTGGGTTCCATAGTGAGTTCGTTGGTCGGAGTTGTCATGCTCATAAGTATGAACAACGGGTGTGACAAGATGATTCCCATGAGCCTCCGTGACACCCTCCAAGCCGATCTCGTCGCTGCGATGAAAGCAGGTGACGACACCAAGAAGACCACTCTTCGAGCGGTGATGACATCCATCAAGACAGCCGAGACTTCCGGCAGCGCAGAGGAGCTCGACGATGCGGCCATTCAGAAGCTGATCGCCACCGAGGTAAAGCAACGCACCGAGGCCTTCGAGATCTACGAAGAGGCCGGTGAGCCAGACCGTGCGGCCATCGAAGCCGCTGAGCGCGACGTGCTCCAGGCCTACCTTCCCGAGCCACTCTCCGACGAGGAACTGTCCGAGTTGGTTGCGGCGGTTATGGCCGAAGGTGGTTACGAGACCAAGAAGGATATGGGTGCTGCCATCAAAGATGTGATGGCCAAAGCGCAGGGCCGGGTCGATGGAAAACGCGTCTCCGGGGCTGTTGGCGCAGCGCTGTCCTAGCATCATCGACGCGAGTCACAGCCCCGTGCGTACCCGGCGGTAGCTAAACGTCCCTAGCATGGGGGTTGTAACTGTCGATTTGGGAAATTGAGGTTGGTCATGCTTGCTCGTTTCGTTAACGCCTTCGCATCTCGTCCGAAGCCGTCCTTGGTGCTTTGGGCTGCGATCGCCATCTTCGGTGTTCTCGCGTACACAACGCTGCTCCCGCGCGAAGGGTTCCCACCTGTCGACGTGCCGATCTCCATCGCCGCTGGCGGTTTCTTCGTCGACGACCAAGATGTCGTCGACGAACAGGTCACCGACCCACTCGCTGACCTCGCTCTCGAACTCGACGAGGTCGAAAGCGTCCTGAGCTTCAGCCGAGACTCCTCGTTTAGCGTCATCGCGAACCTCGAGAGCGGCGTATCGAGTGCCGACGGTGCGGCCGCGCTGCAACAGCTGATCGACGAGAACGATTTCCCGCCTGATGCCCAGTTCTTTACCCAGTCCGTAAACGCCTCGAAGTTCCTCGAGATCTACGACCTGTTGATCGGCGTGATCGGCCCGGCCGATGCCACGGCCGCGGACCTCGAGGCTGCAGCTGCAGCGCTCGCCGATAACATTTCCCACCCCGACATCGCCGAAGCGCGGGTCGAGGAGCTCATCGAGACCGGTGTGAACCCAGCCACGGGAGAGCCGGTTGTCTTGCAGACCAGCTTCAACCAGCTCACCAACACCGATAACCAGTTCCGCTCATCGATCGCCGTCGGGGTGATCGCGAACCCTGACGTGGACTCGATCGCCATCCGCGACGCGTCGCAACAAGCCCTAGACGAAGCCCAAGGAAATCTGCCCGAAGGGTTCAGCGCCATCGTTGCCATCGATCAGGCTCGAATCGTCGAAATGCAGATCGCATCGCTGCAGAGCAACGTCGTGCTGGGCATCATCGTGGTCGCAATCGTGGCGCTACTCGCCATCTCGTGGCGAGCGTCAGTCATCACCACACTGTTCTTGTTCACCGTGCTGGCCGCATCGGTGGGCGTCCTCGTGTTTGCAGGCATCACCCTCAATACCATTTCGCTATTCGCGCTGATTCTGGCGTTGGGCCTCTTCGTCGATGACGCCATCGTCATCACCGAATCGATAGACGCGTTCCGAGACGATGAACTCGACGGGGAGGACCCCAACGATCCGACCGGCGATCTTGCGGTCATTCGCCGAGCCATCAGCCGAGTCGGCGCAGCCAGTATGTCCGGAACCCTCACAACGGTGCTGGTGTTTGCTCCGATGCTCCTGATCGGCGGCATTCTCGGCGGGTTCATCCGAATCCTTCCGATCACGATCATCCTGGCGCTGCTTATCTCCTTGATCTTGTCGTTCGTGTTCATCCCAGTCGCGGCCCGCTTTCTCACCTTGCGAGCACCGAAGGCCGGAGGGCCTCTCGTACGTGCTGAGGAGAAGATGGCAGACACCATCGCATCGCTGCCAGCAATCACAGGAAAGAAGGGGACGGTCGTCGGTGTAGGCCTGTTCCTCGCCTCCATCGTGATGATGTTCATCGGCGTCGGTGTATTCGCCCCCAACGTTGGCTTCAACATCTTCCCGCCAGCCAACGACTCGGCGGCCATCTCGCTGGAGATCACCTATGAGCCAGGAACCTCGATCGAGCAAGCACAACAGATCGCGCTCGAGGTAAACCAAGCTGCCGAGGAAGCCCTCGGCGACGAATTGATCCAGGGCTACCTCTTCATCGGTGGCCAGCAAACGGCCTTCGTGCAATACGACATCACGCCGATCGGTGGACGACCCACGGTCCATGAGCTGGTCGACACCCTCGACCCAATCGCCGATGCCCGTGACGACGCACGCGTGGTATTCGCTGCGGTCTCGAACGGTCCACCCGAGGCGCTGTTCCCATTCACCATGCAGGTCTTCGGCGAGGACATCGACTCGATTGTCGAGGGCGCCGAAGTACTTCGCGCTGACCTGGACGGCCGAGCACTCACCTTGGCCAATGGCGATGAGTTCAATGTCGTAGAGACCGACCTGGCCCTCGACGATGTAGTCGCTCGTGACGACGGTCGTCGATACGTCGAGGTTCGAGCTCGCTTCGACAACGCTTCGGTCACCAGCACAACGGCTACAGCGCAGGCGTTCTTCGAAGACAACTACGACGCTGCGGCTCTCGGTGACATCGGCCTGGCCGATGATGCTCTCGGCTTCGACTTCGGTCTCGAGTCAGATAACCAGGAAGCGTTCGCGGCGCTGCCAATCGCCTTCGGCGTTGCGCTGCTCGCCATGCTCGTCCTGCTCATCATTCAGTTCCGCTCGACCGTGCAGTGGATTCTGGTCTTCCTCGCGATTCCGTTCAGCTTCTTCGGACTCTTCGGCGGTCTATTACTCACCGGCAACCCGTTGAGCTTCTTCGTCATGCTCGGCGTGCTCGGTCTGGTCGGTATTGCGGTGAACAACTCGATCTTGTTGGTCGACTTCGCGAACCAGGAACGCGACCTCGGAGCAGATCGCAAAACGGCGATCTCCACGGCGATCCGCCGCCGATTCCGTCCGCTTGTCGCAACTTCGCTCACGACCGTCGGCGGTCTCTTGCCGTTGGCGCTCAGCGATCCGTTCTGGGAAGCGCTGGCCTTCACGATCATCTTTGGCTTGCTGTCGAGCACCTTCCTGGTGATCATCTCGTTCCCGTACTACTACCTCGCCATCGAGTGGCTCCGTGACAAGGTGCACACGCCATGGCGTCGTGGCGGTCGACGAGCAAACACCGATGATCCAACATCGCCATTGCCGGGCTTCGACGGCGTTGATGACCTGGTCTCCACCGGCCCGAACGTCACTCCGCAATCGGTCCCGCGCACTCTCAACTAGCGCGAACGCCTGCAAGGCCAGCGTTGGCGATCGATTAGGCGAAGAAGCGTCGCTGGAGCTTGCGCATTGCGCCCAGCCAACTTTCGATGTCTGTGCCCTTGTGGCGCACATATTCACTTACCTGGGGATGGGGGAGGATGTGAAACGATTCGGCTTCGAGTCCGGCGATTACCGCGTCCGCTACATCTTCGGGTTCGATGAGGCCGAGGGCGACCACGTTGGCGACAGCGGGATCGTCGCCTTCGGTCATCGCGGTTCGAACACCTTGCGGGCACAGCACCGACACCTTGATGTTGTCGTCGCCGTGGGTGATGGACAGCCATTCGGCAAGTCCCACCGCTGCGTGTTTGGTGACCGTGTAGGGCGCGGTTCCCAAGTTCGACAGCAAACCGGCCGCCGACGCCGTCGTTAGCAAATAACCGCCGCCTCGTTCGATCCAACGAGGAACCATGTGCCGGGCCGCCCAGACGTGGTGCATGACGTTGATATCCCAGATGCGCTGCCACTCGTCGTCGGGGACCTCGACACCTCCGGGGTGCCCGCCGATTCCCGCGTTGGCTACGAAAAGATCGATTGGGCCGAAGTGCTCTTCGGTGTCTTCGATGAGTATGCGAATGCCCTCTTCGTTTGAAACGTCAGCATGCAGGGGATGTGCGCCGATCGATTCGGCCGCCGCCGAGAGGTTCCCCGCAATATCGGCGGCGACGACCGCGGAGGCGCCTTCGGTCACGAATCGTGCGGCGAGGGCGTGGCCGATGCCAGCCGCTGCTCCCGTGACCACACAAACCTTATTCGCTACCTGCATCTCCTTGGTTTAGTCGCTACGTGAGGTTTCCGCCGCTTTGTTAATGGACAGCGAAGATTTGGACAAATGATCCAAGTTGCCCGGTGAGGGAGCCATCTTGTGAGGGTTTGAGCGAGTACCTTGGGGAATGGAACCAACGAGTGAACGGTTGTCAATTGATATAGGCACGTTCTTCTGGCAAAAGGAAACATCATGACCGAGATCACGACCCGCAACATCGATGAAGCACTCAAGCTGATCGACGCCGGTCTTGGCCGCACCATGTCGCGTGAACTCATGTCCACCGCCGAGGTGACCGACCTTCTGCTCGACCTGCGGACCGTTCTTTCCAATGCGTCCGTGGCAGACACCCCGATCGAAGAGCCAATCCCAGCCCCGATCGGCTAACTGCCGTTCGTCGGCCCTTAGGGGCCTCCTTTCTAACCGAGTTGCTCGCCCTGGGGGCTCACAACATCGCCGCCGTTCGTCAGCCCTGAGGGGCCTCCTCTCTAACTGAGTTACTCGCCTGAGGGCTCACAACATCGCCTGTTGCCAGCGTTTTGAGGGAGCGAAGCTCGCGTAGTGACCATGTCGGTCCTCCGGGATGTCCGCCGGAAGTGCGGACAAGTGGCTGTCACAGGGCGTCAGTAGCTTGGCGATGTGGCCATTATTGAGACCGGTTCGTCTTCGCTTGAAGTCGCGGCGACCCTGTTCGAACCCTCCGGAATGGAGGGCTTTCACCCCGCTGTTCGGGCCTGGTTCGGGCAGCGGTTCGGTGATGGCCCTACACCGCCGCAGCGAGACGCATGGCCCCATATCGCTGCTCGCCGTAACACGTTGGTCGCCGCACCAACCGGATCGGGCAAGACCCTGTCCGCTTTCCTGGTTGCCATCGACCGCTTGTACAAAGCCCACGAACGCGGCGAGGCTACCGACAACATCACCCGGGTGGTCTATGTCTCGCCGTTGAAGGCGCTGGCGGTCGACATCGCGGAGAATCTTGAGCGACCGCTCCTGGAGATCGCCTCGGTGGCGAAATCCATGGGGCTTACCGCCCCAACGATCCGCGTGGGAGTTCGTTCGGGCGACACGCCACGGTCGCAGCGAGCAGCGATGGTCAAGAAGCCGCCTGCCTTCGTGGTGACCACACCCGAATCGCTCTACCTCATGTGCACCTCGAGTAAGGCGAGAGCGGCCCTTGCTACCGCCGACACGCTCATCGTCGACGAGATTCATTCGCTCGCACGTGACAAGCGGGGTTCGCATCTCTCGTTGACTATGGAACGCTTCGATCGTCTCTGCGTGGAAGCCGGAGGCCAACCGCCGATACGCATCGGTCTCAGCGCCACACAGAAACCAATCTCTACCGTTGCGAACCTGTTGGTCGGCACCCGAACCGACGAGTCCGGTGTCATCGACTGCGCCATCATCGATTCGGGCCATGTCCGCGAACTCGATCTCGACCTTGTCATCCCGCCGTCGGAAATGGAGGCCATCGCACCTGCAGAACAGATGGGCGAGATCCTCGACCAGATCGCGGACCTCGTCGCCGCGCACACCACCACCCTTGTATTCGTCAACACCCGTCGCATGGCCGAACGTGTTTCACACGAACTCGGCGAACGACTACTAGAGAAGTTCCCCGAGGGGTTTGGTGGTGTGGAGCCGGGAAACGCTGGCGCCGAAGCCTTCGTGGCAGCCCACCACGGCAGCCTGTCGAAAGATCGCCGCGCGTTGGTAGAGCAACGCTTGCGAGCCGGCGACCTCAAGGCGCTCGTTGCAACCGCATCGTTGGAGCTCGGGATCGATGTCGGTCCGGTAGATCTCGTGTGCCAGCTCGCGTCGCCACGCAACATCGCCACCTTCCTCCAGCGCGTCGGGCGAGCGAATCACAACCGATACGGCACTCCCAAGGGTCGGTTGTTTCCACAAACACGTGACGACCTTGTCGAATGTTGTGCGTTGCTGTCGGCTGTTCACGCCGGTCGACTCGACGCCTTGTTGCCTCCGGAGGCACCGCTCGACATCTTGATCCAACAACTCGTCGCCGAGGTCTCTGCTCGCGACTGGGATGTCGACGAACTCTATGAACTCGTGCGTCGAGCTGGCTCCTACCGGGATCTCTCACGACAGGATTTCGATCAGTGCTTGGCGGTTGCGGCCGAGGGGGTCCAGACGGGCCGGGGAGTGCGCTCCCATTGGATCCACCACGACGACATCAACGGCGAGGCGCGCGGCCGACGCGGAGCACGCATGGCAGCGCTAACGAGCGGGGGCGCCATCCCCGAGCTCGGCGACTATCGGGTGTTGCTCGAACCAGACGACACCTTCATCGGCACGGTCAACGAGGATTGGGCTACCGAGTCGATGCCCGGCGACATTTTCACGCTCGGTACTCATAGTTGGCGCATTCGTCGGATCGAGCCCGGGGTGGTCCGCGTCGTCGATGCCGAGGGTCTGCCACCGACGATCCCGGTGTGGTTCGGTGAGGCGCCCGGACGGACCACCGAGCTCAGCGAAGAGGTCTGCGTCATCCGCCGCGAGGTCGAGTCTCGACTGCGAGCCGGTAGTCCGGACAGCGCCCGAGCCTGGTTGATGGGTGCAGCACAAATCGATCGCGAACCAGCGGCGCAGGTTGTGGCGTATTTGGCTGCGTCGCTTGCGATTCTGGGCACGTTGCCGACGCGTGATCGGCTGGTCATCGAGCGGTTCTTCGACGAGACCGGCGGTATGCAATTGATCGTGCACTCACCCCACGGAGCCCGCCTGAATCGGGGGTTCGGCCTCGCGCTCCGAAAGAAGTTCTGCAAGAACTTCGACTTCGAACTGCAAGCTGCAGCATCCGACGATGCCGTGTGTTTGTCGCTCGGGCCTCAGCACAGTTTCCCGCTTGGCGACGTTGCCGGTTTCTTGAAATCGAACACCGTGGAGCAGACGTTGACTCAGGCGACGTTGGTTCCGCCGTCACCGATGTTCTTGTCGCGATGGCGTTGGAACCTGAACCGGGCACTGCTCGTGCTCCGCTGGAAGGGCGGCCGCAAGAACCCGCCACCGATTCAGCGCATGGAAGCCGACGACGTGATGGCTGCGTTGTTTCCGGTCGCCGCTGCGTGTCAGGAGAATGTGTCGGGACCCATCGAGTTGCCCGACCATGTCGTCGTCCGCCAAACCATGGACGACACCTTGCGTGAGGCGATGGATGTCGACGGTTTGCGCACCGTTGTCGAAGGTATCGAGGGTGGCGAGATCGAGATCGTGGCGGTTGATAGCACCGAGCCATCGCCGCTGTGTCACGAGTTGCTGGTCGGAAAGGCGTTTACGTTCCTCGATGATGCCGAGGGGATCGACCGTCGTAGTCGGGCAGTGCCGCTTCGGCGGGGTCTGCCGGTCGATCTGACCGAGATTGGCAAGGTGTCCCGAGAGGCCATCGCCGAGGTCGCAGCGCAGGTTCTTCCTGACCCCACCAGCTCGGACGAGCTGTATGAGTTGGTGCAGTCACTCGTGGTCACCCGAGCCGAAGACATCTGGCGACCGCTCTTCGATGAGTTGATTGCGGCTGGCAGGGGAGAGGCGGCCCATGATGTCGACGGAAACGAATTCTGGACCGTCGGTGCTGATCGGTGTGCGGCAGCGTCGCTGCGCCCGGATTTGTGGCCAGATGTTGAGGTCGCCACCGACGATCGAACCGATGCCCTCATGGTTGCTGTGCGGGGGCGCCTCGACTTATGTGCGATGACCACTGTCGAAGCTCTCTCTGGTCAGTTGGGTGTGGATCGATCCGGTGTGGAGTTCACGTTGGTGGGTCTGGAGAACGAGGGCTTCGCGATCCGCGGTAACTGGGGCGAGCGAGCGGCGCCGGGAGAGCCTGAGGCTGCTCTGCGCGAAGTGGGGATCCGGGCGGAAGTCCCGGCGAAGCATTGGGCGTCGCGGCGGTTGCTCGCCCGCATGCACGTGTACTCACAGAAATCGAGGCGATCTCGGGTCGACCCGGCGACCGCACAGGATTTCATGGCGTTCTTGTTCGAGTGGCATCACGTTGCCCCAGGTACCCAACGCTCGGGTGTCGATGGGCTGACCGCTGCGGTGGCTCAGCTCCAGGGTTGGCACGCTGCGGCGGCGAGCTGGGAGCCTGATCTTCTCGCTTCTCGTGTGAGCGACTATCGCCCAGAGACGCTCGATCGACGCAGCTTGGCGGGGGACCTCACATGGGGTCGCTTGGTGACGGCGTCGGGTTCGTCGACTCGTCCGACGGCGACGAAATCTACGCCTATCACCCTGGCTCTCCGGGATGATCTCGACTGGTTGCTGCTCGCACATCGTGGGGCGGCTGTCGATGAGGGCGGTTCCGGCGATGAGTCGGCGCTCTCGGATCGGGCCGGCGTCGTGCTCAAAACATTGCGCAACCGCGGCGCCCGGTTCCATCACCAACTCGCCGACGACTCGGCTCTTCCTGCGCTCGAAATCGAACAGGCTCTGTGGGAACTGGTCTGGCACGGTCACATCCATGCCGACAGCTTCCATGCGCTGCGCTCGCTATTTGACGCCCGAGACAGAGGTCAGACCCCGCGGCGCCGTGGGCTTCGCCGAGGCACTGCGGTACGTAGCGGTGGGGAAGGGCGTTGGACGGTTCTTGGGGAGCGAACGCCCACCGCGCACGCTGATGAGTTAGCCGAAGCGGTCGCCGAGCAACTCCTCGCTCGCTGGGGCGTGGTCTTCCACGCGCTGGTGGCGACCGAGTCGCTTGCGCTGCCATGGCGAGAGATCCTTTGGGCATTGCGCCGCCTCGAAGCTCGAGGAACGATCCTCGGCGGCCGCTTTGTGTCAGGTTTTGGAGGCGAGCAGTATGCGACTCCCGAAGCTGCCGACATGCTCACCCGCACACGAAAAGCCGCTCGAACCGGGATCCGAGTCGAGATCAGCGGCTGTGACCCGCTCAATCTCACGGGGATCATCTCTCCTGGGCCTCGGGTTCCCGCTCGTCGAACCGAGCGGGTGTGTTTCGTCGATGGTGAGGTCATCACACCAATGACTGGACAAATCATAAACCCTACAATATAATGGCCTTATGGAAATGAGAAGTAAGGATCAGAAACAAGACATTGATGGCGACGGAGACGTGGATTTTCGTGATGCCGCAATTCGCGCCGAAATCGAAATCGGCCATCCGGATGACTCCGTCGAGCAAGCTTGGCATCACGTCATCGTTCGCTTGGGACGCATCGCTCTCGGATTCTTGCTGCTGCTCGCAGGCATCGCCATGATGGTGTTGCCCGGCCCGGGAGCGGTCGCGATGGCGGCCGGACTGGTAGTTCTCAGCCGAGACTTCGCATGGGCCGATCGAGCGTTGCGCTACTTGCGAGCCAAGGTTCCGGGCCTCGACGAGGAGGGCCCAATCCCAAAGTCGACGATCGTCGTATCGGTGATGTTGATGGCCGCTGCTGGACTCATGGCTTTCTGGTGGGCCTCCGGTGGCTCCGAAACTGTCCTTGGATGGTTCTAGCTGCAGATGAAAACAAGTTGCGCTAATTTGACGATTGCTTAGGGTTTCGGCGCAATTGCGTCATATGTTGACGTCATCAGCCCACAAGCTGGTGTCGGCTGGAATCCACAGATTCAGGAGCCAGTCATGTCCATCGCCAAAAGCGAAACTCACGTAATCGAGCTCATCGAGCTCGAACGATGCGCCCTCAACGAAGCTTTTGTAGCGAATGGTCATGACTGGTTTTGGGATGTCGACACCCACACTTCGCTTCGTCGTGTCGGCGATGTGAAGCGACAAATCGACGAATTCGGTTGTCGAACCGGCGAGTTGCTTACCTATGGCCAACTGCTGGAGCTCCACGATGACGTGGCACGTCGGCTGGGCGCAATGATCCTCGGTAACGACTCCAAGGAACCGGACGAGGCCTGGGTAGCCTGACCCTATGGCAATAACTGAAGAACAGGTCACCGAGGCACTCCGTCCCGTGGAGGATCCGGAGCTGCATCGCAGCATCGTCGATCTAGGGATGGTGAAGTCGATCGGAATCGCTGGCGAGGCTGTCGATGTGCTCATCGCTTTGACCGTTGCCGGTTGTCCGCTCAAGCACGAGATCACGTCTCGAGTAGCGGGTGCCATTAGTGAACTCGGTGGCAATGCCACGGTCGACTTCACCGTGATGACCGATGAAGAGCGGGCAAACGTTCGTCAGATGTTGCACGGCGACCCGGCCGCGACCGCAGGGAACAACCCCGCACACGGCCACGCCGAAGGTCGAGATATTCCTTTCGCTGACCCTGACAGTCGTACCCGAGTCATGCTCATCGCATCGGGCAAGGGCGGCGTCGGCAAGTCCTCGGTTACGACCAACCTCGCCATTGCACTCGCCCAGCGCGGTAAGTCCGTCGGGCTCATCGATGCCGACGTTTGGGGATTCTCGATTCCGCGGATGCTTGGTATCGAGCACGCTCCCGTGGTTATCGACGACATGTTGATTCCACCGGACACGCACGGGGTTCGCGCGATCTCGATGGGGTTCTTCGCCGAGGAGGACCAGCCGGTCATCTGGCGCGGTCCGATGCTGCACAAGGCACTCGAGCAGTTCTTGACCGATGTGTTCTGGGATGACCCCGACTATTTGCTGATCGACCTTCCCCCTGGCACTGGCGACATTTCGCTCTCGCTGGCGCAGTTCCTTCCGCGAGCCGAGATGTACGTGGTGACCACACCGCAACCGGCCGCTCAACGTGTCGCTCAGCGAGCTGCATTCATGGGTGAGAAGGTCAACCTTACGGTTCACGGCATTATCGAGAACATGAGCCACTTCACCGGCGACGACGGCAAGCGTTACTACTTGTTTGGCGCCGGCGGTGGCCAGGACCTCGCCGATCGACTCGAGGTGCCACTTGTGGGTCAGGTCCCATTGGTGCCGGAGCTACGTGAGGGATCCGATTCTGGAAACCCCATCATGGCGATGGCCCCCGAGAGCGAAGCTGGCCAGGTATTTGCGGCGATGGCCGAAAAGATCGATGTAGAAATGGCGCCCAAGAAGCGCTACACGTCGAAGTTGAACCTGCTGAACTAGAGGTAGCCCAGATAGGCTCACTTCGCTTCCGACCAGGAGAGAAATCATCCATGGACATTCGTATCGGGGTTACCTACACCCCTAAAGAGATCGCCCTCGAACTCGCCGATTCAACGTCGGCTAGCGAAGTGAAGGCCAAGGTGGGCGCTGCGCTCGATGGTTCGTCCACGTTGTGGCTCGAAGACTCGAAGGGCCGCCAGATCGGCGTGCCAGCAGACAAGATCGCCTACGTAGAGATCGGTAGCGAAGAGACCACACGCCCAATCGGCTTCGGTTGAGGTGACGTTGCTCGACCGACGATTACTAATCGTCGGTGGCAAAGGCGGGACAGGCAAGTCACTCGTCGCTGCGGCCCTGGCTGAACTGGCGTCGGCACGCGGGCAAATCGTCCTGCTGATTTCTGCCGATGGCAGCCCAGGGGCCGCGGGGCTCTTTGGTGTCGTGCCTGAACATGAGCCGATCGAGGTTGCCCAAAACCTGAGTGTCCTGCAGATCGAATCTGAAGCATCGCTTCACGAGTTCGTGAAGCTCCAACTTGGGGCCCTTGGCGCGGTCGCCGGGCCTGTTGCTCGTGCCTTCAACTTCGTCGCCGACGCTGCGCCCGGGGTCAGCGAGTTGTTGCTGGTGGGCAAGTACGCCCACGAAGCACGTAGCGGGGATTGGGATCTCGTCGTTGTCGACGCCGCGGCCAGCGGACACCTCCTCGGCGAGTTGGCCGCGCCAACGAACGTCGCCGAGATTGCACCTATCGGTCGACTCGCTCGTGAGACGGGTTGGATCAATGCGCTGCTTGGCGATCCTGAAACCACTGGGGTCATCAACGTCACGCTCGCCGAAGAAATGCCGGTGAGCGAAACGCTCGATTTCGTCGGCCGCCTTCGCGACGAAACCCCTGCGCCGCTAGCTGCGGTGGTGGTCAATCGGACACGCCCTCAGCTCTACGCTCGAACGCCGCGAATCCAGCTTGAGGAACTGTTGGAATCACCACCGTCTCGACTCTCGATCGGTGCGGCCGGCCTTCTCGACGGTGTACGGGTGGGTCTCGATCGAGCCGCCGTCGCTTCGGCGATCGATGCCCGCCTGCGTACGGAACTTCCCGCCGGTACCGACATCATTCGGATTCCGGAGTTCGGCATTGTTGACGAGCTCCGTGTGGAGCTACGTGGCGCCCTCGCGGACGAGCTGTCGCTGTGACTGACTCGACGTTGGGAGACCTTCTCACCGGGCGGTCGTTGGCCGTTGTGGCCGGTAGCGGTGGCGTAGGAAAGACAACCGTGGCCGCCGCCCTCGGGTTGGCTGCCGGTAGAGCGCTCGACGACGAAGGCGACATCCTCGTGTTGACGATCGATCCGGCCAGGCGCTTGGCGACCGCGCTCGGGCTGCCCATCGATGGCAACGAGGTAGTGGAACTACCGGTTCCGCAGCGCTCCAAGAAGGGGTCGCGGGTTTACGCGGCCATGCTCGATCCCAGCTCAGCGTGGGACGACATGGTTCGCGCTGAGGCTGGTGAGGAGCAGGCGCAGCGAGTGCTCGCGAACCCGGTCTACCGGCGCATTGCCGACACCTTCGTGCATGGCAACGACTACGCCGCCTTGGGTTGGCTCGACGGCGCAGTCGCCTCGGACCGCTACCGACTGATCATCGTCGACACCCCGCCCTCGCAGAACGCCCTCGACTTCTTCGATGCGCCGCAACGAATCGCAGAGTTCTTCGGATCGCCACTGCTGGGCTGGCTAACCGGTGGCGACGGAACCATGGTCGGCGGGGCAGCGGCCCGAACGTTCTCGAGTCTCGCCGATCGCTTGCTCGGGGCCGAGTTCTTCGCCGACGTGGTCGAGTTCTTCCAGCTAATGAACGAAGTGGTCCCAGGCATGGTTGAACGCACGGGAGCCGTCGCCGACGAACTCGCTGGCGATGATTCTGCCTTTGTGGCCGTCACCGCGCCCTCAGCGGACGTGGTTGGGCGTCTCGATCGGCTGGCTTCGCAGTTGGCCGAACGGGACCTGGGGTTTGATGGGGTGGTAGTGAACGGGGTAGAGCCTGACCTGTTCGCGCTCGACAAAGTTGCCGACGTCGCCCGACGGGTTATCGACGACGAGTCATCACCGTTCTCCCAAGCAAACACTGCACTTCTGGCGCCAGGTGCGGAGTATGTGCGTGAACGCGCCCACGTGGCCAAGGCTCAACGGGCGCTCCTCGACGGGATCCCATCAGAGGTGGTCTCGACGCTTCCGCGAATGGTGAACGCCCCCACCTCGATCGAGTCGCTACTCGAACTCGGGCAGCGTCTCTGGGGCTAGCAACCGAGGCGGCCTAAGATCAACAGCGATGGCATCACCAATCGAACTAGCCAGACAGGTAGCCGGATTCGACGACGAGGCTGTCGACCATCTGAAGAACCTCCTGCGGTCGTGGAGTCTCCTCGCGGACCTTGCGCTAGGCGACATCCTCCTGCTCATCCCAGCAGACGATGAGGCACAGTCGTTCATGGTGATCGCCAACGCTCGTCCCCAGACCGGAACCACGCTCTACACCCACGATCCGGTCGGCGACCGCCACCGTCGGGAAAACCGTCCGCTCGTGGCTGCAGCATGGGAAACCGGCGAAGTGCATACCGACACAGTCGAACTCGGGCCGCACTTCCCAGATGGCAAGGCGAAAATCTTCGCGGCGCCTTTCGGAATTGGAGATCGCCGTCTCGGCGTGGTGCTGCGAGAGCGTCGCTATCTGGACCGTGAGTTGCTGCAACTCGAAGCGACCTATCTGGACCTCTCCAACCGCTTAATGCGCATGGTCGCTGACGGGTTCTTCCCCTTCGTGGGCAATCAGGAACCGCAATATGGGGCCCCTCGAGTGGGTGACGGACTGCTCGTTCTCGATGAGGACAGGCGCGTCGTGTTCCAGTCGCCCAATGCGGTATCGGCCCTGCACCGACTCGGCGTTCATCGCAGCCCTGACGGTGTACGCGTCGACGAGGTGGGCCTCGACGACTCCTTTGTCCGCACCGCGTTCGCGATGGGTGTGGCAGCGACCCAAGAACTCGAACGTCGCGACGTAACGGTCACGTCTCGGTGCATTCCGTTGATTGCCGATGGCGAGGTCGATGGGGCCTTCCTGTTGATGCGAGACGTCACCGAACTAAAGCGCCGTGACCGTCTCCTTCTGTCGAAGGATGCGACTATTCGCGAGATCCATCATCGTGTGAAGAACAACCTGCAGACGATCTCATCGCTGCTGCGCCTCCAAGCCCGCCGAGTTACATCCGAAGACGCGAAGTTCGCCCTGTCGGAATCGGTTCGACGAATCGCGGCGATCGCGATCGTGCACGAAACGCTCGCCAACGATGCGTCCGAGGACGCCACCGGCGACGACGCTCCGTTCGAAGACGTCGCGAAGCCGCTCATTCGTCTGATCGAAGAAGGGCTCCAATCGCCAGACAAGCCCCTGCGGTTCGTGTTGAAGGGCAAGGCGGGGAGGTTGCCGCTGATTCGCTCGATGCCGCTCGCGGTGGTGCTCACCGAGTTGTTGCAGAACGTCGTCGACCACGCGTTCCCCCTCGGCATCGAACCCGTTGGGGGTCCCACGGTCACGGTCGCATTCGAGACCGCCGAGGAAGATCTGCTGGTCCATGTATCTGACAATGGTCAGGGGCCACCAGCGGACTTCGACTTTGCGCAGGCTCGCGGACTGGGCCTGACCCTCGTGAACACGTTCGTCACCACCGAATTGCACGGTGATATCACCATGGTGCGCGGCGATGGCCCTCCCGGAACCCCGGGGACTTGCACCACGCTACGGTTCCCTCGATCCTGGGAAGATCGAACCGCTGGCCCCGATATCGGCGGCTAAGGCAGAAGTTGGTCGGCGGGCGCGAAGTTGTCCGTGAGGACCAGCGCGTCGTCACCGACGAAGGTGACGAGTTCGTCTTGGCTGAGCTGTCGGCCATCGGGCGGGTCGATGTTGAGCTGAGCGATCGGCTGATGGCCAGCCACGACCAGCTGATTCTGAGCACGTGGGATCACACCACCGTCGGGTTCGACCATGGCGAGGTTGTCGAACACCTCGCCGAGCGTTGCGAGCTGGGACCGGATGAAACGGTTCTCATTGCCGTCGATGATGTTCGCCATGTAGATCCCGCCGTCGTCGAGCAAACGATCGACTTCTTCCACGACCTCCACTGTGGCCAAGTGCCACGGTACGGCGTTGCCCGAATAGGCGTCACCGACGATGAGGTCGAACGAATCGCCTTCCAGATCGGCCAAGTTGATGCGGGCGTCGTCGAAACGAATGTCGTAGCCGTGATCTTCGGGCAAGCCGAACTCGCGTTGGATAACCGGAACCAAATCGACGTCGAGTTCGAGCACGGTGTGGGTCGATCCGGGGCGAACGGCATCGATGTAGCGGGGGAGTACGAATCCGCCGCCGCCGATGTGGAGCACCCGGATCGGGCCATCGGGGAGGCTCTCGGCTGCACTAGCGAACAGCCGCATGTAGCGAATGTCGAGAAAGGTCGGGTCATCGAGGTCGACATGGGCGTGGCGCAGTTGGTCGAGGATGAGGCTCCTGCCCCCAGGGCGAATCTCGGGGTCGTCGGCGACCACTCGAATGCAGTAGTAAGCCGTGGTTTCGTCACAGGGTGTACCAATCGACAGCGCCAGGAACGCAGCGATAGCAACGAGGCCGATATCGCCACCCGAAGGACGGCTTCGGGCGGACTTGAGAAACACCACAATGCCCGCCACTACGAGCACCGCGCCGATGATGAACATCAGGGTTCGTACCGGGAGCAGAGCGATCAGGAGGAAGCCGGTGCCGAAGGTGCCGATGAGCGCACCGAAGGTGCTCGCTGCGGAGAGTCGCCCCACAATGGCGCCGGTCTCTTCCAGATTCTCGATCTCGAGCTTCGCGACCATTGGCCCGATTCCTGATAGCACTGCGGTCGGCAAGACGAAGGCAACCGCGGACAGGGTCACGATCGCTACCGGCCCGCTACCGACGGCAGGTCCCACGGAACTGGTGATCGGGACCGCAATCCAGGTCAACGCGCCGCCGTAGATGAGTGCTTGGGCGATCATCTTGACCGGGTCGTACCGGTCGGCCAGCCAGCCGCCCACGGCTGCGCCGAGTGCGATACCACCAAGAATCGTTCCGATGATCCCGGTGAAGGTATCGATCGATACCCCGACGAACGGAGCGAGGAGACGCCCTGCGAGGATCTCGATTACTAGGACCAGGCCCGAGGTGGCCGATACGAGGAAAAGGGCTCCCTGGCGGCTAAGCGAACCGGCGGGACTGGGTTGGTCTTGGGTCACCCCAATAGTCTGCCCGCAAGAGTGGCGCTAGGCGACTTGTGGGGCGGCGCTATTGGCACGCATCCCAAGGCTGGAGGTCGACACCGGCATTCCGAGTAGATAACCCTGGGCGTGAGTCACTCCTGCTTCGCGGGCAGCTTGGAGTTGTTCGATGGTCTCGATGCCCTCGGCGACGACCAACATGTCCAGTTCTCGACACGCTCTGGAGAGCCCTCGCAACATTGCTGAGCCACGCGGTTCGGTCAGCCGTCGCGTGAATGAGGGGTCGATTTTGACGGCGTACACCGGCAGCGTGAGCAAGTACTCAAAGCTCGAGTAGCCGGTTCCGAAGTCATCGATTGCTAGGCGCACACCGAAGTTGGTCAGTGCATCGATCGACTCGCGAGCATGCTCCATTCGATCGATGAGATAGCTCTCCGTGAGTTCAATCGTCAGCGAGGTGGGAGCCAGATCGTGGAAGTCGAGGTTCGCCGCGACCATGTCGACGAAATCCGGACGCCCAACCTGGAGCGCAGATACGTTCACGGCGATCGAAATTGGTCGATCAGCATCGGCGTTTACCGAGGCTGCGGTCTTGATCGATTCGGTGATGATCCATTCGCCGAGATCGCGGATCAGGCCGCTCTGTTCGGCGATGGTGACCATGGTGGATGGCTCGATATGGCCCTGGATGGGGTGGTCCCACCGCAAGAGGACTTCTGCGGATTCGGCATGTTCGAGATTGTCGATCGCATAGATGGGCTGGAACGCCAGATCGAGTCCGTTGTTCGTAATGGCCCGTCGAAGATCACGGCGCAGCGCGAGCGGTGAGATGGTCGTAGTCGAGTCAGGGGTGTGATAGGCAACAGCCTGATTACGGCCCGCCCGTTTCGCCTCGTACATGGCATGGTCGGCCATTTGTAGGAGGCTATGTGTGGGCATTGCTTCGCTAGCGAGTGCTACGCCGACCGAACCGCTCAGCTCGATCTGGGTGTCGCCCAGATGGTACGGCTGGCGGAGTTGGGGCAAGATGCGCTCTGCGAACTCCATGGCCTCGTCGTAGTCGGTCATATTTGGTGCGACGACAACGAATTCGTCGCCGCCGAGACGGGCGACAAGGTCAGCGTCACGTGAAACAGCGGTCAGTCGGTGTCCAACCTCTTGGATGACGGTGTCGCCAGCCTCATGACCGAGCGAGTCGTTTACCTGTTTGAAGCCGTCGAGATCGCACAACAAGAGCGCAAAAGGTGAGAAGGGGGAAGCGGCGAGAAGCTGATCGACCCGCGATTCCAGACCTCGACGGTTCGCAACGCCGGTCATTGGGTCGGTGAGGGCTTCTTGTTCGAGTTTGGTTTCGCGAGCCAAGATTTCAGTGATGTCCTCGGCACTGCCCGAGTACTCGGGCCGGTCGTCGAGGCCGACCGTGCGGTGCACCCGAAGGCGGATCATGCGAGGCGACTCACTCGTATCAACCTTGACGTCAATGATGCATTCGCTGCCGACGCGAAGCTCGTCGGTGACCACGTCTACCAGACGCGCCCCGCCGATCGTGTTGATACTGCCGAAGTCCTCCAAGGTTTGGAAACAGCGATCGAAGAGCTCATCGAGGCGTGCGTTCTTGTAGAGCAATTCTCCGGTGGCTGACACTCGAAAGAAGCCATGATGGGACGAATCGGCGAAGTTGTTCATCTGCGACCGATCTTCAAGATCTGCCGAATGCACGATGGACGAACGCTCAACCATCGAGAAGTTCAGTACGTCTTGTGACCGCAGGATGGTCAGTCGGTACATCTGCTCGTGACTGGGGATTTGGAGCTGAATATCGCAAGAGGATGCGCCGAGCGTCTTCGCTTCGAGGATGCAATCGACCGTCGTTCCAAACGACGCGCTCTCCACGATGTCGGTGAGTTGGAGTCCGATGAGGTCGGCAGGGGATCGGTCGGCGAAGGGGCGGACCTCCCCATCGATGTCATCGATCCGGAATTCGGCGTCGAGTGAGCCGCTCAACGTCGAGACCTGTTCGCTCGTCACACTTGCCGAGAGCGGGCCGATCCCTTGGGTCGGGTGAGAAACCAGCACGACAAGAGGGGTGCCGATAACCGCCACGGTGCTCAAGTGGACTTCGCCGCCATCGATCTCCACGACTTGATGTGCCGTTCCTTGATCGCGAGCTCTACGAAGACACGAGAGTGCCACGAGTCGTCCCTCGCCTATCAAGGTCGACATTGGTGGCGGCGCTGGGCGTCCTGCCAAGGCCGGGTGCACTTCGCCCGCGGGAACATAGCCGGGCTCAGACAATGCGACCACCCCAGCGTCGGGGTGGCGGGTTAGGAAATCTCCAAGGATTTCGGGGAGCTCCTGTGGAAGAGCGTTCGCTTCAGGCACCGTTATGTAATCGGCGGGTTTCAGCGCTGGATGAGGAACCTGACCAACATGCGCCGCCTGGCCTAGCGATTTTCGGGTGAGCCTAAAGTCGCTTGACGGTTTGTATCGTGGAGCGAGCTGCCCCCGTGGCCAAACTGGATAAGGCAACGGGCTTCTATCCCGTCGACTGCAGGTTCGAGTCCTGCCGGGG
>CAZTDG010000018.1:0-7126 GCA_964612655.1 uncultured Acidimicrobiales bacterium
AACCAGAACACGTTGCGGGCCCGTTCGGCGACGTCCTTGATGATCCAACTGTTGGCAGCGTGGTAGTTGTTTCGAGCATCGCCGAGGATCAGCACCGACGTCTTGGGACCGACGTCTTTGCCGTAGTTGTTCCAGAAGACTTCGAGCGCATGGCCGTAGTCGCTATGGCCATCGACCCACACCACGTCGGCCTCGCTATTGACGCGATGGATGGCTTCGGTGATGTCGTCGGTCTGTTCGAAGAACTCGGTGACCTCGTCGAGCCCGTCGATGAACACGAACGACCGGACCTGCGTGAACTGGCTCGACAGCGCGTACACGAGGTGCAGTGTGAACCGGGCAAACGCCGCAACCGATCCGGAGATGTCCGCGATGACCATGATCTCGGGCTTCTTGGGCCGTGGGTTCCGGAACTTCGGCTCGGCGGGGACGCCGCCATAGGACAGCGAGGTGCGGATCGTGTGGCGGAAGTCGAGCGGCCCCTTGCGCCCGCGTCGGCGCTTGCGTGCCAGCCGAACGGCGAGCTTGCGGGTCAACGGATAGATGGCCTTGCGGAGGTTCGCCATCTCCTCGCGGCTGGCGTGCATGAAGTCGACGTCTTCGGGGAGCGGCTTGCGCAGGGTCTTGGCCATGGCCACGACACCACGATCGGCAACGAGGCGGCGCCTGATCTCGGATTCGATTTCTTTCTTGAGCGCCTCGATGCGGTCCTTGTACTCGTCCCGCTTGAGGCGCTGTTCGAAATGGCTCGTCTCGCCTTCGGTATCCTGCTCGTGTTGCATGAGCTTTTCGAGCACACCGTCGAGGTCGAGGTTCCGCAACGTCCGATACAGGTAGTACGTGCCGCCTACAGGGCGCCCCGGTTCCATACCCGCATAGCGACGCACCGACTCTCGGGCCATCGATCGCATAGTGGCCTGATCGCCTTGCTGAAGCGCGTTGTAGAGCATCTCGGCGAGTTCTTCGGGAGTCATGCCGCGGCCGCCGCCCTGGCCCTTCTCCCCATCGCCTTTGCCGCCCGGTGCCTGCGGGTCTTCCTCTTCGTCTTCGTCGAGCGGAGCGTCGAGAAGTTCGGTGTCGAGATCGTATTCCTCGCCTCGAAGCGAGAAGTACACGTCAAAGACGATCTCAAAGGCTTTCCAGTGCGAGTGGTTCTTCACCAACGTCGCAGCCAGCGCGTACTTGAGTGCCGTACGGTCCTCGAGCGAGATGTGCTGAATTGCCTCCATCGCGTCGAGGTTCTCGGTCAGGCTCACGGGGAGACCGGCGTTGCGGAGTTCGACGATGAAGCCCGACAGCAGGTCGAGCAGCGGAGAGGACTGCCCGTCGCCAGCGCTATTCGCGTCGACTGTCGGGGGTACCGTGGTCATGTCAGCTGGTACCGGCGTAGCTGTCGGCGTTCGCGTTCATGTCTTTGACCGCCTTGTCGATGTCGGTGCGGTACTTCAACAAGATGTTGATCGTCTCGGTAGCGGTCTCGGCGTCGATCTGGTCGATACCCAACATCACGAGCGTGCGGGCCCAGTCGATGGTCTCGCTGACCGATGGGTGCTTCTTCAGTTCGAGCTGACGGATAGAGCGCACGACGCGAGCGACCTGCTGAGCGAGATGATCGCTGATATCGGGAACGCGGGTGGTGACGATTTCCTTCTCGCGTTCCATGTCTGGATAGTCCAGGTGCAGGTACAAGCAGCGACGCTTCAGCGCCTCAGAAAGTTCGCGGGTGTTGTTCGAGGTCAGGAACACGAGCGGGATTTGCTTGGCCGTGACGGTTCCAAGCTCGGGAATCGAGACTTGGTACTCCGAGAGGATTTCGAGCAGGAGCGCTTCGGTTTCGATCTCGACGCGGTCGACCTCATCGATCAACAACACGACTGGCTCATCGGAGCGGATGGCTTCGAGCAGCGGGCGTTCCAGCAGGAACTCTTCGGAGAAGATGTCGTCCTCGATTTCGCTCCATTCAGACTCGCCGCTGCGGTCGGCTTGGATGCGAAGGAGCTGCTTCTTGTAGTTCCACTCGTACAGCGCCTTGGCCTCGTCGAGCCCCTCGTAGCACTGCAGACGAATGAGCTTTGCGCCCGTCATCTCGGCCACGGACTTGGCCAACTGGGTCTTACCGGTACCGGCAGGGCCTTCGATCAGAATCGGCTTTTCAAGCCGGTCTGCGAGGTACACAATGCCAGCGATTGCGTCGTCGGCGAGATAGTCAACCGAGGCCAGCTTGTCGCGAACCTCGGCCACGTCGTCAAAGCGATGATCCATCTGAGAGAGGCTATCCGGCGCTTCACGTTGCGGTCGGTCCGCACCTCCACATTCTTAGCGCCGAAGCGCCGAGTCGCTTTGGGTGACGCGGGCACGGATCGTGTAGACGCTGTCGCCGCTGAGGACGCCGCCTCGGCCGAAGAGACGGCCGAACTCCCAGTTCGACAGGCCGAGCTCGGGGCGGTCGTAGGCGTACTGTCCGTCGACCCAGCGGGTGAAGCCGTCGCACACGAACGGCGCGTCTACGGCGTTGAAGAAGCTTTCGAACTCGTCGGCGTCCTCGGAGATCAGGCTGGCGACAAAGCCTGGCGCCTGCTGGTTGAACGCAGTGACCGCATCATCGACGCTGTCGACGAGCACCAGGGTCACCTCGGGGCTGTCTTCCCACTCCCATTCGAGGCCGAGCGAGTCGCCATCGATCGGCGATGCCTTGGGCTCTGTCACGTCGCCTTCGGCACGTGCGATCTGGACTTCTTCGAACCACTCGGCGGGCAGCGACTCGGCAGCATCGCCAACGACATGCAACTTCGCGGTGACGCCCCGATTCTGGCCAGCCCGGTCGAGGGCGCTGAGAAACGCAGGCACGAGACGGTCAGCCTCGGAGCGCACGATGCAGCAGGTGTTGAGGGTGTTGCAGACCTTGCGGTCGAGGCTGTTGGTGACCACATCGCCGAAACGTTCGGCATCAGCGGATGCTCCGACGACCATCCACGCACCACCGGTTCCATGGAGGCTCACGGCGATTCCGGCCTGGCGAGCCACGGAACCGAGTTGGGCGACCGCAGCGCCACTCCCCCGGGCCACAGCGAGCGAAAGCCGCGGGTCGGAGAACATCGCGTGCCCAGCAGCGCGGGATGCGCTGGCGACCAAGCTGGCCGCGCCTGCTGGCAATCCGGCCGATTCCAATGCCGGGTCGAGGGCATGCTCGACGATGGCCTTCGCGGTGCCGAGTGCATCGCTGCCGATGCGGAACACCACGGTGTTGCCCGAGCGAAGCACACCGCAGGCGTCGGCGAACACGTTGGGGCGGCCTTCGAACACGAACCCCACGACACCGAGACCGGCTCGAACCTGCTCAACCTTCCAGCCCTCGTGATCGACCGATTCGACGATTTGGCCACGCCCTGCGGGTTGTGCAGCCCAGCCGCGTAACCCGTCGATCATGTCGGCGCGCATCTGGTCGGTGAGCTCGAGGCGGGTCGTACTGCGGCCTCGCTCTTTGGCCGACGCGATATCGGCCTCATTGGCGGCGGCAATCGCAGCGAAGCTGTCATCGTCAGCGAGGCGATCGGCGAACGCGTTGTAGAAGTTGGTAATCGCCGCATCGGAGACCGAATTCATGGCCGAGAACGCCGCTGCGGCCCTGCCCACGGCGTCACGGGCGATCTGGGAGACGTCGGCGGGTATGTGGATCAGATCCCCGCTGGTTTGCACCACGACCAGTTCGTCGCCTGCTGTGAAGGCGTCGGCCAGCTCTGGAGACACCGTGGCGACCTGGTTACCCCCGTAAATGACCTGCATACCGGGCGTGAGCGAAGTGAGTTCTGCCATGGACATCCACGCTAACGGCTCCTTTATACAAGTACCTTTTGAATGATTCCCGTGGCCGGCCCAACCCCTACTGACGATTCCGCGCTCACCGAGGCGTCCAGCGGCCGGTCATCGAGCATGCTCGTCGCCGCTGGCATCTTGGCATCGCGCATCGCCGGGCTTGTTCGCGCATCGGTTTTCAACGCATTTCTCGGCGTCGGCGCAAGCGCTGACGCACTCGGCTTCGCCACTCGGGTGCCCAATGTGTTGCAGAACTTGCTCGGTGAGGGTTCGCTGAGCGCCTCCTTTATCCCGGTGTATTCGGCCGAACTGGATCGGGACGAAGAAGAGGCCGGACGAATCGCCGGAGCGGTCGCTGCCCTGTTGGCGTTGACCGCCGCGGTCATCGTCGTCGTGAGTTGGATCTTTGCGCCCCAGATCGCTGCGCTGCTCATGATCTTTACCGGCGGCAGCGAGGACCCTCGCTTTGAACTCACCGTCACCCTGTTACGGATCATCTTTCCCTCTACGGGTCTGCTGGTGCTGTCGGCGTGGTGCCTTGGGATCCTCAACAGCCATCGACAGTTCTTCTTGTCCTATGTGGCGCCGGTGCTGTGGAACATCGCCCAGATCGTGGCGGTCGTCGGCGCGGTGGTTTTCTTCGCCGTCGGAGACACCACCGACGCAGCAGCGAGTGCCTTGGCCTCGCCGTCGGGGAACATCGACCTTCTCGGCGACGTAGCCGAGGTCGCTGCGTGGGGCTTTCTGATCGGTTCTGCCATCCAGTTCTTGGTGCAACTTCCCTACGTGTTGCGTGTGGTGCGAGGTCTGCGAGTCCGCCTCGATACCTCTCGAGAGGGTGTGCGCGAGATTCTTCGTCGATTCGTGGGCGCGGTATCCGGGCGCGGAGTTGTACAAATCTCGGCGTTTGCCGACACGATCCTCGCCGGAGCGCTCACCGCTGGCGCCGTCGGCGCCCTGGTGAACGCCCAGATCCTCCACGTCCTCCCGATCAGTTTGTTCGCCTTGAGCGTCGCTGCAGCCGAGCTGCCCGAAATGAGCCGGATGAAGGACCCTGCGGAGGTCCGTGAGCGCACCGATCGCGGCTTTGGCCAGATTGCCTTCTTCGTTGGATTTACTGCGATTGCCTACGTTCTCCTCGGAGACAAGATCGTCGGGGCGCTCTTCGAACGAGGCGAATTCAACAGCGACGACACGCTCCTGGTGTGGTTTGTTCTCGGAACCTACGCGTTCGGGCTCATCCCTTCTGCACTGTCGCGGCTTACGCAGAACGCGATCTGGTCGCAGGGAGACACGAACGGGCCGGCACGCATCGCCTTTGTCCGCGTCGTCCTAGCGATCGTGCTGTCGGTGCTGGCGATGCCGTTCTTCGACCGAATCGGCGTGGCTGATGTTCGAGGCGCCTTCCCGACGCTCTTCGATGTTGAAACGATCGACGATCAACTTCGCTTTGGCGCTATGGGGATCACGCTGGCGTCTGCGATTGCGGCATGGGTAGAGGCTGGATTGCTCCAACGTTTGGCCGACCGCACCATCTCGGGCATCAATCCGCTGAAGGCGGTCGGTCCGCTCGCTCCGGCTCTCGTCGCGTCTTCGGTGGTCGCCGTGGTCATGCGTGTCGTCACCGACGATGTGTGGCCGCCGCTTGCACTAGTGCTCGCTGTTGGCCTCAGCGGACTGACCTATGTCGGCGTGTGTTGGGTGAAGCGGGTACCGGCTGTCAACGCCCTTCTCATCGGACCCCTAGCCCGATTCCGGCGCTAGAAGCCGCGTTCCATCAGCAAATATCTACGTGCGGCCTCCCATGCGATTACCATGCCATCCATGATCGAAACGCTGAAAAAGTGGTGGAAGTACCTGACGGCAAAGGCCGACTCAGAGTTTGAGAAAAACGCGGATCCAAAAATCCAGCTCGAACAAGCTATTCGGGAGTCCAAAGAGCAGCACCAGCGCCTCAAGGAACAGGCCGCGAACGTCATTGCTCACCAGAAGCAGACCGAGATGCGCCTAGAGAAGGCCATCAAGGAAAAAGAGAAGCTGACCGGCAACGCTCGCCAGGCAGTGATGATGGCCGACGAAGCCCTGCAGCGTGGCGACGACACCAAGGGCGCCGAGTACACCAGCGCCGCCGAGGCATTCGCTCAGCGCTTGATCGCTGTCGAAACCGAAGTAGAAGACCTCAAGGCCCTTCATCTGCAAGCCACCGGTTCAGCCGATGAAGCCAAGCGGGCGGTCAGCCAGAACTCCGCCAAGCTCCAAGAGAAGCTTGGCGAGCGCCAGAAGCTGCTCAGCCAGCTCGATCAGGCGAAGATGAAAGAGCAGATGAACGACGCTATGACCTCGCTCAACGAGCAGGTCGGTGGCGACACGCCGTCACTCGAGCAGGTGCGCGAGAAGATCGAACAGCGTCTTGCCAAGGCTGAGGCTTCTGCTGATCTCACAGCGAGCTCGACCGAGGGCCGCATGGCCGAAATCGAAGCCGCTGCTCATGAAGGCCAGGCCAAGGCTCGACTTGAGGAGCTCAAGAGCCAGCTCGGCGTCGGTTCTGCCGAGACCGCAGCACCCGAGACCACCACCACTCCCGAAGAGGGCGGCACCACCGCGACGGCCTAGCCCGCGTCAACGACGTTTCGACACGACCGGAAGGCATCTCGCATGACCCCCGACCAAATCAAGGCGTTGCGTGAATCGGCAACGAACATCATCGCCCACGAAAAACAGCTCGAAGGCCAGCGCACCAAGCTGTACACCGAGCTGGAAAAGGTGAACACCAGCGTTCGCCAAGCGGTCATGATGGGCAATGAGGCGCGGATGGAGGGCGACGAGGCCAAGGCTGTCCAATTCGACGAGTCGGCCGAGGTTCTCGCCCAGCGAGCCGTCGAGATCGACACGCAGATTGCGGCCATCGACGTTGAGCTAATCGAAGCGCGTCAAGCTTCAGAGGAAGCGAAGTCGATCGCGTCTGACTCCGCGATTGAGATGACCAAGATGAAGTCGAAGGGCGCGGAACTTCGAGCGGAGTTCGAGCGGGCCAAGATGGCCGAGACCATCGGCGACACGTCGTCGGGTGTCCCCTCCTACGACGAGGTCAAGGACAAAATCGGGGGACGCCTCGCCAAGGCTGAAGCCCAAGCAGAGCTCGCCGATGCCGACGGACAAACCGCCCTCGACGGCGCGTCCAAGATGGTCGAGAAGGCTGCCATGGAATCCAAGGCGGCCGCTCGCCTCGCCGAAATCAAGTCGCAGATGGGTATCCAGAGCGACACGCCACAGGACAGCGTCGTGGCCGACGACGCTGCCGGCCCCGACGACG
>CAZTDG010000018.1:7226-27093 GCA_964612655.1 uncultured Acidimicrobiales bacterium
CTAGCCGAGCAGCACCAGGTCGTCCACGTGGATAACGACCTGACCACCTTCGCCAGCGCTTACATCCGCAGCACTGATACGGGCTAGGCCCTTAGCGAACACGCCTCCACTGCGATCCGAGACCTCGATGGGGTCACGGCGTTCGAAGGACCCGTCTACCTCGACCACGCCGACCGCAAGCAGCGATCGCCCACCCTGGGCTATTGCTTGCTGGGCACCGTCGTCTACGACGATGCGTGCGACCGGTGCCAGGGCGAACTCGATCCAGAGCTTGCGTGCAGATGTTGTGGTCGCAGCGGGCAGAACGGTCGTACCAACACCGGAAGCTCCAGCTACGGCATCTCGGACCACGTGACTACGTTTCGCGTTGGCGATCACGGTGCGAATACCCGAGCAACGAGCGATCTTCGCAGCGGTGAGCTTGGATGCCATGCCTCCCGAACCTCGAGCGCTTCCTGCGCCACCTAGCGATTCGGTATCGACCTCGGCAAAGTCGGCGATCTCTTCGATAAGCGCCGCCTCGGGATCCACCTTGGGATCAGCGGTGAGGACACCATCGGTGTCGGTGAGCATCACGAGCGTGTCGGCGTCGACCATGTTGGCGACGAGCGCGGCGATGCGGTCATTGTCGCCGTAGCGGATCTCGGCATCGGTGACAGCGTCGTTCTCGTTGATGATGGGGATGACCCCGAAGTCGTGCAGCTTGGCCAGCGTTGAGCGAGCGTGCAGGTACTGCGACCGCTCACCGAAG
This sequence comes from uncultured Acidimicrobiales bacterium, assembly GCA_964612655.1. Classification (GTDB taxonomy): domain Bacteria; phylum Actinomycetota; class Acidimicrobiia; order Acidimicrobiales; family SHLQ01; genus SHLQ01. The sequence goes on from CAZTDG010000018.1 coordinate 7,978, forward strand.
TTGTGCGGAGCGAGCAGGATCTGCCCCACCACCAAACCGCTCGGTGCAAAGGCCCGTCGCCACGTCTCAAGCAGCGTTGGTTGCCCGATCGAGGAGATCGCCTGGAGCGCAACGGCGTCTGTGGGCCTTGCGCTCGCATCGAGCTCGAGAGCTGGAAGCCCGGCAGCGATTGCCCCAGAGGACACCAGCGTGACGCGGTGTCCGGCCGCTCGTAATTCGGCGAGTTCGGTGGCGATGCGGTCGATGAACGCGGTGTCGATCACACCGTCGGCATCCGTCAGCGACGACGTTCCGAGTTTGACGACCACATTGCTCGAGGCGGAGGTCATAGATCCTCTTCGTATTCGAACGAAAGATCACCGATGTGCACGATGTCGCCATCTTGAGCCCCAGCATTGCGAAGGGCCTTGTTGACGCCGAGCGATTCGAGGCGACGTTGCGCGTGTTCGAGCGCGGAGGGATCGGTGAGGTCGCTCAGCCGGACGGCGCGAAGCGCCTGACGGCTGTGCACCGCATAGGACCGCTCTCCGATTCGCTCGACTTCGATCACCTCAGCGACGGGACGATGGATGGTGATTGCGGTGTCGCCGCTGGCCTCGTCGGCAGCCCGCACCTCTCGAACGAGGTCTGCGAGACGGCCCGTTAATTGCGGGATACCCGCACCGGTAACCGAGGAGATCGTAAGCCCGTCGTACTCGGCGTCAGGGGCCATGTCCCCCTTGGAAGCCACGACGAGGCGAGGTCGATCGAGGAGGTCGGGTTGGTACGCCTCTAGTTCACGAAGCAGCGCCGCCTCTTGGTCTTCGGGAGATACTTCGTCCCAAGGAGCGAGGTCGAGCAGCACGCACAGCACTCGGGCCCGCTCCACGTGTCGCAAGAATTGATGCCCGAGGCCTTTGCCCTCGGCTGCGCCTTCGATGAGCCCAGGAATGTCGGCGACGACCATTTCAAAGTCGTCTTCCTCGATAGTCACCACGCCGAGATTTGGCTCCAAGGTCGTAAATGGATAGTTGGCGATCTTGGGCTTCGCTGCCGAAATACGAGAGATCAGCGTGGACTTGCCCACGTTTGGGAAGCCGACCAACGCGACGTCAGCAACGAGTTTGAGCTCGAGTCGGAGCCAACGCTCTTCGCCTTCTTCGCCTTGTTCGGCAAAGGCTGGTGCCCGCCGTTTGTTCGACAAGAACCGAGCATTTCCTTTGCCGCCCTCGCCACCTTGTGCAGCGAGAAAGCGGTCGCCGTGGTTGGCGAGATCGGCCAGTTGGTTGCCGTCGAAGTCGTAGACCATCGTGCCTTCGGGCACCGAAACCTCGAGATCGGGCTGCGACGGTCCATGCTTTTTTGCACCGCTACCGTGCTTACCGGACTTTCCCTTTCGGTGAGGATGGTCGCGAAAGGACAGTAGCGAGGCCGAGTTGTGGTCGGCTACGAGCCAGATACTTCCGCCACTGCCGCCGTCGCCACCGTCGGGGCCGCCCTTGGAGACGTGTGCTTCACGACGGAACGACACACAGCCCGCGCCGCCATCGCCACCCTGCACATTGATGTTGCATTCGTCTACGAAGTTGGATTGCACGGCTCTATCTTCCTCGACACTTCCGGTCGAGATCCGCGGAAATCGACATGTTCGCTACGCGAGCTTCGCCCACCTCAGGCTAGCCCCAGCGACTTAGGCAACTACAGCTAACTCAATGTCAACGAAACAGGATCGGGCTCCGACTTCGGGCGCGACATAGCGTGAGCGGCGGAGAGCGGAACTAACCCGATAAAGACGATCACCGGGCTGATAAAGAGAAGAAACGGCCAGGACAAACCAATGTCCGAGTCGATCGCGGTGACGGTTGCGACCGTGTCGTCGCCGACTGCTTCAAGCTGGACGTCCAGCCCGTCGTAAGAACCGCAGCATTCGATCCAAAACCCATCCCGGCTACCGAGAAACGCGTCAAAGCCTGATGCGAATAGGTCCGCCTCGACCTGGTCGATTGAGGTGGCTCTGTACGTGCGAGTAGCCAGTGTGAAGTCATCGTCGAAGAGAGCCGCGACGCCACGGTGATCGTCAGAGATTTCAACCTGTGCTGGCTCAGGAAGCTCGCCCAGCGATTGATAGCTCAGAAGTGCGACACTCCCAAATGGGTAGATGGCAACGAACACTCCGAAGCCAACGGCAGCCAATCCGCCGAGTGCGAGAAGGGTCCTCAAGAAACCCCGCAGCGCCCTTCGACTTTGTATTCGAGCGGCGAGCGCGGTGAGCGATCCGACTTCGGTGATTGTTGTTGGGTGACCGGCTGCAGACGCGTCGTCGAGGTGATGACGAATCTCGGCGGCACGATCTCCCGTCCCGCCGCGATCCGCGAGCCACCGCGCCACGTTTTCGAGCCACCGGCTTCTATCCATGGGTGTCAACCCTCGGGACTATTCCGAATGCGAGGTTGAGTCGTTCGAGCGCAACCGCGGCGGAGCGTTGCCGGCGCTGAGCTTCGGCCGCAAGTGTCGACGTTCCGCTCTCAGTCAGCTTGTAGTAGCGGCGGAGGCGACCGTCTACGACCTCATCTCGATCGACGACCACGAGTGCTTGCTCGGCGAGCTTGTCGAGCGCATGGTAAAGCGAGCCAGCCTTCGGAGTCATGGACCCGTCGGTGATCGATCGAATCTCGTCAGCGATTCCGTACCCGTGAAGAGGCCGGTTTGCCAGAGCGACCAGAATCATGAAGCGTTGCTCGTTGATAGCCATCAGCTACATATATACAGCATCTCCGTATATGTGTCCAGATTGACCGCGGAACAGCCCTGACCGCCGAACGTCGCCAAAACGACAAAAGGAACCCCGAAGGGTTCCCGATGTCTCGTCCACTGGGAAGCGAACGCCAGCTTTTAGCCCGCGGTGATGATGTCGACGAGCTTGCGACCGTTGCGCTTGCCGAACTTTACGGTTCCGTCTGACAGTGCGAAGAGTGTGTCGTCGCCGCCTTTGCCAACGTTGTTGCCCGGGTGAAACTTGGTGCCACGCTGGCGAACGATGATCGATCCGGCGGTGACTGCGCCACCGTCGTATACCTTCACGCCGAGGCGCTGTGCGTTTGAGTCACGGCCGTTCCGCGTGGAACCGCCACCCTTGGTCTTCGACATATCGTTTCCTCTTTCGTTCTCGTGCTAGCCGGCTTTGATCGAGGTGACCTCGATCGTGCTCAGTGCTTGGCGATGTCCCCAACGCTTGCGCTGGTTCGACTTGTTCTTGTAGGTGAAGCCTTCGATCTTCTTCCCACGCTTGTCTTCGATGACCTTGACGCCCACAGAAGCCCCGGAGAGCTGGTCTGGGGTAGCGAGCACCGTCGAGCCGTCGACGAGCAGGACTGGGGTCAGCGAAGCGGTCTCGTCGACGTCACCCATACGGTTGACATCAAGAACCTGGCCCTCTTCGACGCGGTACTGACGACCGCCGGTCTTAATTACGGCATACATAGACCCTCGAGCCTAACTGGAGGCGGCCGAGATTCCGCTATTACGCGCCCTTGTTCAATTCGTTGAATGGGACACCTTTGTCGACGGAGATGTCTCGGGGCAGCCCAAGCACTCGATCTCCGGGTGGCACTGGTTCGAAGTGAGGCCACATCAGACCCTACGTTTGGCTCGGGGAACATCTGGCACCACATGTGCTCCCCGGTGATCATCCGCGGCATGAATTCGGTCTTTTGTTCGTTGGTCCCAAAGTCGTTGAGGACTGGCAGACACATGCCGTGGGAGATCACGAACTCGGCGTCCATGGAAGCGAACTTGGCCTTCTCCGATCGCCAAATCTTGTCGTGCTCTTTGGTGAGGCCCGCGCCGCCGAAGGCAGTGTCCTACACGATCCCTCCGAGACTCGCGTCTGCTACTGCCGCGAGAAACACCTTGGCGTCAGCGACCGAGCGAGCCGGCTCCGTCGCATGCTCGACAAGGAAGTCGTTACACGTCGCCCGAAAGGCATCGGCTTCTTCTGCGGTGAGCGTTCCGACCATGACGGGATTGTATGCATCCATACAATCCCGTACCCATGGGGCAAGCTTCAGGAAGTAGTCAGGCTCGGGGCGTCGTCGAATCGACCGGCTACCACGGTTTTGGGTCCCCACTGGTTTGCTGCATCTTCGCTCTCCGCAAGAACCATCAGTAGGAGAATCGCACCGCCCAGGTACGGGATGAACGTGATGAACCACCACCAGCCAGACTTCCCTGCGTCATGCAGCCGTCGCACCGTGACCCCGAGGGTCGGCACGAAGAGGGCCACTGCGGCGACAAGCGCCCAGATGATGGCTACCACAGCGAGGCCATCACCTCCGAGTCTGAACCGAGCAACGAGCGCAGGAACAACTACCAGTGCGAAGTAGAAGAGGGCAAAGGACCAATACTCAGCACGCGTCGCTCGACCCTCGAACTCGCCATAGTTCTCCTGCAATACGTACACGAACCACTGCCACGGGTTCCTGTGCGGTTCGACAACAGACTTAGGCTCACGCTTCTCTTGTTCGGCAAGACGGATTGCTCTCCGCGCCTCATCAAAGGCAAGCTCACCATGCAAGAACCGACGAGTCGTCGTCACATCTGCTTCAAGCCTGCGCTGTCCAAATCCGTCGAGCTGCGCCCAGAGCTCATCCACGGCGCGGAGGCTCGCGGCTCGTTCATTCGAGCGAGCTATCTCGTCGGAGCGGTAGCTTTCTTGCGAATCAGCAAACTCTCGCCGTATCGCAGCTAGCTTCTTGCTCGCGTCTCCAACATCCATCGTTTCAAGCCTCCCGACCCGTGCCTGCAAGCCCTAAACCGCCTGCCGTCTCTCTATCAGATAACGGCTGACGTTCGTACCGTCTTTAGACGGGATCGTGGCAGACCGTGCCCGGCGTCGCGACTCCTCGACGAACCGATTCAGCATGACTTCCCCACGGACACGTTCAAGAATTCACCACCGCACTCGCTCGGAAGTACTCGTCAATAACTAAGGTTTGCGCTCTATGGATCAGATCGAAACAACGTCTACGCAGTACTCACTGAACTTCACGGTGAATGTGCACAACGTTCCCGGCGTGTTGGGTCGGCTCACCAGCGCAATTGGCGCAGCGGGTGGAAACATCTTTGCGATCAATAACTTCGTCGCCAAAGGACCGGTGCTCCAACGCTCGATCGTGGTCAATTGTTCGAGCGTCGAGCATCAGCAGGTCATGATCGACACCGTCGACAACGTCGAAGGCATCGAACTGCTAGACGTCTACGACCGCACATTCCGTATGCATGAAGGCGGCAAGATCGAAACCGACGCACTCTGCCCCGTCGGCGATATCGACGATCTCTCGATGGCCTACACCCCGGGTGTTGCGCGGGTGTGTGTCGCCATCGCCGAAGACGAGCGACTGGCCGACGATTACACAATTCGCAAGAACACCGTCGCGATCGTCAGCGACGGCACCGCCGTATTGGGGTTGGGCGATATCGGCCCGAAGGCCGCAATGCCGGTTATGGAAGGCAAGGCGCTGCTGTTCAAGGAGTTCGCAGGCGTCGATGCCTTTCCGATCTGTCTCGACACGAAGGACCCCGACGAGATCATCGAGACCGTCGTCCGGCTCGCCCCGACCTTCGGTGGCATCAACCTCGAAGACATCGCCGCTCCCGGCGCGTTCTACATCGAGGAAGAGCTCAAGAAGCGCCTCGACATTCCCGTGTTCCACGACGACCAACACGGCACCGCGATCGTCACCCTCGCTGGGCTTCGCAACGCGCTGAAGGTAGCTGGCAAGAACATCGAGGACATCTCGGTCGTCATGAGCGGTGTCGGTGCCGCAGGTGTAGCGATTGGCAAGATCTTGCTCGGTGCTGGCGTTGGCCATCTCGTCGGCGTCGATTCCAAGGGTGCCGTCTACGACGGACGAGAGGGACTGAACTCCTCCAAGCAGTGGTTCGCGGAGAACACCAACCAGCGAGGCCTGCAAGGCACGCTCGGCGAAGTGATGGAGGGCTCCGATGTGTTCATCGGTGTCAGCGCTCCCGACGTCTTGACCCCAACCGATGTCGAATCGATGGCCAAGGATCCGATCGTGTTCGCAATGGCCAACCCGGACCCCGAGATCCGCCCCGAACTGGTTGAGGGGCTCGTATCGGTAATGGCAACGGGCCGCAGCGACTTCCCGAACCAGATCAACAACGTATTGGCCTTCCCGGGGATCTTCCGTGGCGCGCTCAACGCAAAGGCCACCGACATCACCGAGAACATGAAGCTGGCCGCGGCGAAGGCCATTGCGGACGAGGTCAGCTCCGACGAGCTCTCCCCCACTCACATCATCCCGAGCGTGTTTGACCCCGGCGTCAGCGCCCGCGTCGCCGAGGTTGTCGCCGAAGCTGCAAAGGCCGACGGCGTCTGCCGATAGCCAGCGCTGGTCTACCATTTGCAGGTGAGCGTCCGTAGATTCCTGGCCTTCCTGCCCGCTCTCGTTCTGCTGGCGATCCTGGCTGCGGCTACAGGCTCGGGCGACGATCGCGCGCCAATCGCTGCGAACGACTGGCCTGGTATCACCGACGTCCCCGACCCACTCTCGGTCTTTGACCCGACGCTCGGTGGCGCCGGCCCAACGGGCTTTCGACCGCTGCTGCCACGCGATCAGATCACACCCGTCTATCAGCCTCGCTTCACCGACGCTGCGGGGGTGACCTGGAACCCCGAGGATCTGGTGATCGGCGTGAACCTCGAGGGCGAGGCTCGGGCCTACCCGATTGGGTTCCTTACCCAGCGCGAGATGGTGGTCGACAATCACCGGGGCATACCCACGCTGGTCACGTGGTGACCATTGTGCGCAACGGCGATAGTTCATCGCCGAGAAGTAAACGGCGAAGAAGTGGTCTTCGGCAATCAAGGCGGACTCTTCGCTAACGCGATGACGTGGTGGGACCACGGCACGGGATCGTTGTGGAGCCAACCGAACGGTCTGGCTATCGATGGGCCTCGATCTGGGGATCAACTCGAACTACTCCCCTCGTCGCTCACGACGTGGGCCGGCTGGCAGGCCGAACATCCAGACACCCTCGCTCTCGCCGTACTCAACCCTCGATCAGGCTTTTCGCTCGACCAACTAGCGATCGTGGTGAGCTTCGGTGACGAGTCCAAGGCCTATCCATTTCCGCGAGTCCAGCGCGAGCAGGTCGTCAACAGTGAGGTGGCAGGAGTCCCCCTCGCGGTCGTGTCCTTCTTGGGCGATGACGGGTGGGCCATCTTTTCGCGCCGACTCGATAACGAGATCATCAAACTCGAGGCCGATGATGATGTCGTGCGTGAAGTCGACGGCGACCGAACCTGGGATGCAGCCACCGGCATCGGGCTCGGTGCCACCGATCAGAACCTCGACAGCCTTCCTTCGCTAACGTCATTCCCTCGTGACTATCTGCGGTTCTTCCAAAACGGCGTCTTCTGGCTACCGACTGGGCTCGTTCCCGTTGCTGGATGCACGTGGGATCAAGGCACCGATGCCTGGAACCTGCGCGGGCTTGTCGAGTGTGGTGAATAGACCATGAGCACCGTCGACATCGTCATCCTGATCGTCGGTGGCATCTTCGCAGGCGGGGTCAACGCCATGGCGGGAGGCGGATCGACCCTCACCGTTCCCCTCCTCGTCCTCGCTGGTGTCCCTGGTGTCGCGGCGAACGGATCGAACCGGGTCGGCATTCTCACGTCAAACATCACCGCGTTCTTGAGCTTCCGCCGTGAAGGCAAACACGTGGCCTTCAGCCAACTCATCCCCATCATTGCGCCAGCGCTCGTCGGCTCGGCGGTGGGGGCATTTGGCATCAGTCAGCTCACCGATGACACATTCGAAACGGTGTTCGGCTTATTGATCATCCCGATCATCATCTTGACCATCAATAAACCCAAGCCAAATCTCGATGCCCAAACCTGGCCGCTCGCAATCACGGTGGTCGTGTTCTTCCTGATCGGGATCTACGCCGGCGCGATTCAGGCGGGCGTCGGGCTAGTACTGCTCGCCGCGCTCAACCGATCGGGCCTCGACCTGGTGACCGCCAATGTCGTCAAGGTCGTCTTCACCACCTTCGCCACCCTCATCGCGCTACCCATATTCATCATCGAAGGCAACGTCCGGTGGGCGCCGGCGATCGTACTTGCGATCGGGTTGTCGATCGGCGGCTGGGTAGGCGCCAAGCTCGCCGTGCGCGGCGGCGAGCGCTGGATTCGCCCAGTAATGACCGTGGCCGCCATCGCACTCGCCCTACGCCTACTCGGCTTCTACTCCTGGCTCGGGGGCCAGTTCTAACCCTCGGAGTTCTAGGAACGTTGGGCATGAATTATTCATGCCCAGTGTTCCTAGATTCCCTTAGAGGAGTTGGCCTTCTTCGAAGGTTGCGGCGATGACGTCGGTGTACATCTCGTTGACGACGTTTCGCTTCACTTTGAACGTTGGGGTGAGTTCGCCGGTGTCGGCGGAAAAGTCACGTGGGAGCAGCGCGAAGTTTCGGACGTGCTCGACCCGAGCCATCGTTGGGTTCACATCGTTGGCGATCGCGTCAGAGATGTGCTGACGGACCCGCGGATCCTCGTGGAGATCCTCGGGGTCGAGCAGGTGCTCGTCGGCAAATCGAGCAGCAGCTTCGGGTTCGAGCGTCAGCAACGCAACCAAGAACCGTTCGCCATCACCACACACGACAGCACTGCTAACGATGTCGATGCCCATCAAGGCTTCTTCAATGTTCTGCGGTGCGATGTTCTTGCCGCCAGAGGTGATGATGATGTCCTTCTTGCGACCGACGATCGAGAGATAGCCATCGGCGTCGAGCGTTCCAAGGTCGCCTGAATGCAACCAACCGTCAACGACGGTTTCCGCTGTCGCTTCGGGATTCTTCGAATAGCCGGCGAACACGTTCTTTCCACGCATGAGAATCTCGCCGTCGTCGGCGATCTTGACCTCGACACCGGGGATCGCAGGACCGACCGTGCCGTGTTTGTTGGCGCCAGGAAGGTTGGTCGAGGTAGGCCCGCTGCCTTCGGACTGACCGTAAAGTTCGTTGATTGGCATGCCGATCGACGTGAGGAATTCGATCGTTGATGTCTGAATCGGCGCAGCGCCCGACACGAATACCCGGCATCGGTCGAACCCGACGGCTCCGAGAATCTTCGACAGGATCACCTTGTGCGCGGCCTTGTATTGCGCGTCGAGGAGCCGGGCCGGGGCACGACCAGCATTCGTCTCGGTGTGATACTTGAGTGACGTTGACCGTGCGTGTTCTGCGAGCTTTGCCTTCGCTCCCTCCGCTTCGGCCAACTTTGCTTTGATGCCGCTCTCGAAACGCTCCCAGACCCGAGGCACACCGAAGAACGTCGTTGGACGGACCTCTTTGAGAAACTCCGCTACCTGTAGACCGTCGTGACAAAAGAAGACCTGGGTGCCGAAGATGAGCGGCATCAGGATCGATGCCATCTGCTCAGCGATGTGTGAGAGCGGTAGATAGCTCAACGACACGTCGGTGCTGTTGAGGTCGACCGTTCCACCCATGACCGCACCGGTCCATTCAAGGTTTTCGTGGGTGAGCATTACCGCTTTAGGAGGCCCGGTGGTGCCGGAGGTGTAAATGAAATCGGCGACCTGGTCGGACCGCAGACTGGCGAGTGCTGCGTCGATGCGCTCAGGGTCGACATCGGCGCCGCGGGCTATGAAGTCGTCCCACGTGAGCACCCGATCGTCGGTGGAGGTTGCAGCCTCGTCGAGGGTTACGACCATGCGAAGCGTCGGGATGTTCGGCCAGACCTCCATCACCCGCTCAAGCTGCGCGGGCTTCTCAACTATCGCGATTGGCGCCTCGGAATGGTTGAGGATGTAGCCGATCTCTTCGGCCGAGCACGTGGCGTAGACGCCCGCGCTGATGCCGCCGACACGCATCGCTCCCAACGCGGAGATGACCCACTCGGGACGGTTGGAGCTCAGGTTGGCGACCACATCGCCCTCACCCACTCCTACGGCCAGTAGCGCCTGGGCGAACTCACGAACCTGCTTGTTGTAGTTGCGCCACGAGGTGGAGCGCCATACGCCAGCAAGCTTGTCGTGAATCGCAGGCTCATGAGGACGCTCTGCAGCGTGTCGCTCAAGGTGGTGAATGATGGTCGTCTCGCCCATTGATTACTGCTCTCGAATTCCGTTGGAGATTCACACAATAACGCAGGTGACCGTTCCCGGAGCGCGCTGGCGTAGCGCTGTTGATCAAAGCTTTTGCTGGTAGTTCGCCAGGAACTTATCCAACCGGCCGATCGCATTCTTCAGGTCTCGAACCGTGGGCAAGAACACGATGCGGAAGTGGTCAGGTTCGGGCATGTTAAAACCGGTGCCCTGCACCAACAACACGTGCTCGCTACGAAGGAAATCGAGCACGAACTGTTCGTCGTCCTTGATCCCGAACCGGTCGGCATCGATCTTGGGGAACAGGTACAGCGCGCCTTGAGGCTTCACACAGCTCAGGCCATCGATGTTATTGATCATCTCGTAGGCCACGGCGCGTTGTTCATATAGGCGCCCACCTGGAGTCGTGAACTCCGCGATTGATTGATAGCCACCGAGCGACGATTGAATCGCGTGTTGAGCGGGAACGTTGGCACACAGGCGCATCGACGAGAGCAAGCGCAATGCTTCGATGTACTCCGACGCCCGGTTCTTTGCTCCGCTGACGGTCATCCAGCCACTGCGAAAACCTGCGACGCGGTACGTCTTGGAGAGACCATTCATCGTCACGAACAGCACATCGTCTGCGAGTGAAGCGATCGAGGTGTGCTCTGCTTCGTCGTACAGGATCTTGTCGTAGATCTCGTCGGCCATGACGACGAGGTCGTGTCGGCGAGCAACTTCGACCAACTGCTGAAGAGATTCGCGCGAGTACACCGCGCCGGTCGGGTTGTTGGGGTTGATGACCACAAGTGCCCGAGTTCGATCCGTGATCTTCGCCTCGATGTCGGCGACGTCGGGGAACCAACCGTTGTCCTCGTCGCATCGATAGTGCACGGCTCTTCCGCCGGAAAGATGCGTCGCTGCAGTCCACAGCGGATAGTCGGGCGCCGGGATCAGCACCTCATCGCCGTTGTTCAGCAGCCCTTGAAGGGACATCACGATGAGTTCGGAGACTCCGTTGCCGATCGTGATGTCGTCGATCTCGACGCCGGCGATGCCTTTGCGTTGGCCGTACTGCATCACGGCCTTGCGAGCCGAGTAGAGGCCTTGGGAATCGCAGTAGCCCTGCGAAATCGGCAGGTTCCGGATCATGTCGACCAGAACTTCTTCGGGCGCCTCAAACCCGAACGGCGCTGGGTTACCGATGTTCAGCTTCGTGATGCGGTTCCCCTCTTGCTCCAGGCGGGTCGCCTCATCGAGAATCGGGCCGCGGATGTCGTAGAGGACATTGTCGAGTTTGTCGGAGCGGTGGATGTTCTCGGCCATACATAAACGCTAGAGGCTCAACAGCACGTTGTTGACTATCATCGGCGATCTACGCTGGTTCCATGGATTCGCCCGTGCGCCCACCCGACCGTCCAGAGACCGAAGCGATTCGTTTCATTGGCGGCAACGGCGTCGAACTCACCGGCATTCTGCATCGACCGGTACAGCGGGCCCGCGGTGCGGTGTTGATGGCGCACTGCTTCACGTGTTCCAAGGACATCCACACCATGACCCGCCTCGCCAAGGCACTCACCGACGCCGGGTTTGCGGCCTTTCGTTTCGACTTCACCGGACTCGGCGACTCCGAGGGTGACTTCGCGAAGAAGACCCTGTCAGGCAACGTCTCCGACGTATCCCGAGCCGCCACCAAGCTCGTCGAGATGGGCTTTGGGCCCTGTGGGCTGCTCGGGCACAGCCTCGGTGGCGCCGCCGCTCTTCTTGCTGCCCACAAGCTCAAGACGGTGCGTTCAGTCGTGACCGTTGCTGCGCCGAGCGATGCCGGCCACGTGAAGCACCTTCTTTCAGGCAGTGAACAAGACTTCGCCGACGACGGACGCGCCCACGTGACCATCGGCGGTCGTACCTTCGAGTTAGAGGTCGGCTTCCTGCACGACCTGGAGGTCCACAACGTTCTCGATGCGGTTCGAGAACTCGACCGCCCCTACATGGTCGTGCATGCCGATGACGACACCGTGGTGCCCGTGACCGAGGGCGAGAACCTCTTCGAAGCAGCGCCCGGACTCAAGCGCTTCTCGCGCTACCCCGCGGGTGGACATTTGTTCGGCAACCGAGACGCAGCGGAACAACTCGCGCAAGACGTCACCACGTGGTTTAGCGAAACGCTCTAGCCACGCAGTCGGTTACGAGAGCGGGAATGGCGACTGCAACCACGCGGGACGGTCGCTGAGCTCGATCTCTCGCACCCACTTCACCCAATTGAAGCCTCGACGATTGGGGGCGACGAGACGCACGGGCGCGCCATGACCCACTCGTAGCGTTTCACCGCCGTAGCCGGTCGCCAGGAAGAGGTCATCGAGATATTCGATAGGAAAGAGTCGGGCGTAGCCGGTCACCGACCGCACCCGCACGCTTCGGGCGGTGGCGTTCGGTTCGATCAATTCGCTCAAGGGCACAGCGTCCCACTCCTGTACCGAGTACCACCCGCCGGTGCAATCGATGCGGGCCTGAATCGGGCGTGCCGCTGGCATCAGGTCACCGACGACGTTCACCGCGACACCACCGATGCGAAGCGGCCATAGCGGCGCGGCAACACCCGTGGGGATTTGGTCGTCGAACCAACTGACCTGGGGCATGTTGCCCGGATCGAACGACGCGATCTCGATCGACCCGGTGCCGGCTCGGTCACCGCCCCGGGCCTCGGTACTGTCGAGGGCAACCTCTTGGACGCCGAGTGCTGTCGCTGCGATGGCGCCGCCGACCGACGCGGTGATGACACCGCGCCGGGTTAAGTCGATTGGCTTTGGTCGTACAGGTCGGGTCCAGACGTGCCAGACCAGCACCGGAATCGCGAGCAACCCGAAGAACAGGTGGAACCACAGAGGCGAGAGACTGCCGGTGGCGAACAACACGCCGGTGCTGTGTATGACCCCGGCGACGATCGCCCCGACCACCATCACGCCGAAGGCTGCGGACGTGAATCGGGTTCGCGACTTGCGCTTGAACCCGGTGCGGGCTGATCCACGCACCTTGAATGGCGCGATCGCCAACACGAACAATCCGGACACCGCATGGATCACGGTGACCCACCGCGCCGATGAGAGCGGAACCGTCCACGAGATAAGACCCGACGCGATGACGGTGACCATTGCGACCTCGAGCATGAGGTTCGTCTGACGCGGGGTCAGAAAAAGTCGACGGGCCATGTGAGGAGAACCTACGACAACCGCCCCGCTATTTCGTTTGGAAGCTTTCCTTCATTGCCTGATCGGCGGCATAGAGCGATTCCGCGGCGTCTTTGTCGAGCCAGCTCTGCGGTTTGGGTTCGGGGCCGTAGTGACCGAACCGGTCCTCGCCTCTCAGCAGTGTGGCGCTGTGCGCAGCGCTGTGTTGCAGGTTGTGTGGCGCCACGTACTGTACGTTCAGCCCGATGCGGCGATCCGAGCTCACGTTGGGGGTCGATCGGTGCACCGTCCACCCGTGATGGAACGATGCCTCCCCGGGTTCGAGCGTGCAGTACACGCCCGCAGACTCGTCGACATCGGTGATGTGTTGGCCGAGTAGCAAGAGGTTGTCGCCGTCGGAATTCTCGGCATGTTCCACCCGTCCGCCCGTGTGCGAACCCGGGATCATGGTCATGCAGCCCGATTCGGCGGTCGCGGGCGAAAGTGCGAGCCACATCGACACTTGGGCATCGTCATCGTCGAGGCCCCAGTAGGTGAGGTCTTGATGCCAAGTGATGTGGGCTGGGCTCCCTGGCTCCTTGATGATGTAGTTCGTGTTGTAGAGCAAGATGTCAGGCCCGATGAGAGACTCGACAAAATCGAGCACGGTCGGGTGGCTGGCGAGCTCGTAGGCCGAGGCCATCACGGTGTGAATCTTGTTGATGTAGTGCACGGGCCCAAGTTCGGCCTCTACCGCATCGAGCGCAGTGCGATGTTCGGCGGCTTCACCGGCGTCAAGCACCGTCACCGGAGCCACGAAACCGTTCTCTCGGTAGGAACCGGTTGCGGCCTCGATGTTTGCCATGCCCCCATACTGAACACCCGTTCAGCCACGAGTCAACCCGTCGGACTACGGTTCTGCAATGGGTTCTTCACTTTCCGTTTCCAATTGAGCTTTTGGCCTACCATGCGCCGCATGGATCTAGATCAAGCCGACGTCGACGCCATCGTCGAGAGCGTCGACCTCGAACTGCTCGACCGCAACCTCTACCGCGGCCATCCCGTCTACTGGGAACGAGGTCGACTGTTCGGCGGGCTGGTCGCGTCTCAAGCGTTGTCCGCGGCGTACCAAACGATCGAAGACATCCACGTCCACTCGTTGCACAGCTACTTCCTTCGCCCCGGCGACCCCGAGATTCCGGTGATCTACGACGTCGACCCAATCCGCGATGGCCGCAGCTTCGCCACTCGTCGAGTGGTCGCCCGCCAACGTGGCGAAGCGATCTACAACCTGTCCGCTTCGTTCCACAAGGTCGAAGATGGCTTTGAGCACCAAGCCGACATGCCCGCCGTCGCCGCACCTGAAGACTCGCCGGGCCCGGAGGATTTCGGCCTCTCGCCACGTGACTACATCCCACGCTTTTGGCAGCCCAAGGGCGTCCCGGTCGAGTTCCGGCACTTCCATGCGCCGAGCGACTGGCAACCGGGCATCAGCGAGCGCCGTATCTGGATTCGGATGAACGGTTCGCTTCCCGACGATCCGATCGTGCATCGCCTTGCGCTCACATATCTCAGTGACCTGTCGCTTCTCAGCACTGCGGTTCGCGTGCACGCTCCGAGTTTCAAAGACATGATGGTCGCCAGCCTCGACCATTCGATCTGGTTCCATCGCGAATTCCGTGCCGATGAATGGCTGCTCTACTCCACGTCGTCGCCATCGGCCTCAGGAGCGCGTGGCTTCAACCTCGGGCAATTCTTCCGGGCCGACGGCACCCTCGTGGCCTCCACCGCTCAGGAAGGCTTAATGCGAGACCTCACCCGCCCTAGGCCAACCGAGTAAATCAAATCCGGACCGGTCTCACGTCATAGACGGACAGTTTGGGTCGCTTTTGCGAACGATCGCCCGATGAGGCTCCTGACTAACTGTAGTCGTCGGCTAAAACCACGGTAGTCATGAAGATCGCGATCATCGGTTCAGGTATCTCCGGGTTGGCGTGCGCGCATGTGTTGGGACCACACCACGACGTCACCATCTTCGAAGCTCGCGATCGCCTAGGCGGCCATTCAAACACGGTGATGGTCGACGACCCCGCTGCTGGCGAGGTCGGGATCGACACGGGCTTCATCGTCCACAATGACCAGAACTACCCCAACATCGAGCGACTCTTCGATGAGTTGGGGGTCGAGCCCATCGACACCGAGATGAGCTTCGGTGTCGCGGACGAGGCGACGGGCTTTTTCTACCGAGCCACCAACCTCGACACCATCTTTGCCGATCGCCGCAATCTGAAGAACCCCACGATGTACAAGATGTTGGCCGACATCTTCCGGTTCTACCGACACGCTCGGACCTATCTCGATCGGGGCGACCCCACGAAGACGTTGGGCGAGTTTCTCAACGAACATCGTTACGGCTCGACCTTTGTGGATCTGCACCTGATCCCGATGGGGGCCTCCATTTGGTCGGCCGACCCGGCCACCTTTGCGGACTTTCCAGCGGTCGCGCTCTTTCGGTTCCTCGATAACCACGGGTTGCTGGGCCTCGGCGACCGCCCCCAGTGGAAGGCGTTGGTCGGGGGAAGCCGCACCTACGTTGAGCGAATCGCTGCCCGCTTCGATGGCGAGATCTGTCTGTCGACACCGGTGCGTTCGATCGAACGCTCACCTGAATCGGTCACTATTCGCACCGACCGAGACGAGGGTCGCTTCGATGCTGTTGTCATGGCATGCCACAGCGACCAAGCACTTGGCATGCTCGCCGACCCGACGAGTAGCGAGAGCGACATCCTCGGCGCCATTCGGTATCAACCCAACACCGCCACTCTTCACACCGATACGTCCGTGTTGCCGCCGACCGAGTCGGCGTGGGCGGCATGGAACTACTACCGACGCAGTGACGGTCAAGACGCTGGCTCCGCGGTGCTGACCTACGACATGAACCAACTCATGGGGCTCGAGACCGAGAAGCGTTACCTCGTCAGCTTGAACGAACCCCGAATCGATCCCGAACACGTGCTGTATGAGGCCAGCTACTCTCACCCAGTCTTCGACCGGGCAGCGATGTTCGCTCAGCTTCGTGTTGGCGAAATCAGCGGCACGAACCGCACGCACTATGCGGGCGCGTACTGGAGCTACGGCTTTCACGAGGACGGCATGGCGTCGGGGCTACGGGTCTGTCGCGAGCTGGACACGCCGTGGGCATTGGAAGCACCGGATCCTTCACACCTCGTGGGCTCGCCCTCATGAGAGCTGGCGAAGCGGCGTTATGTAATGGCCAGGTGTGGCATCGGCGAAACCGCCCGACGGTCAACGAGTTCACCTACGGCGCAAGCCACGTCTGGATCGACCCGAACGACCCGGAAGCACTGACCGCGTTGAGCCCGCTTTGGGCAACGACACGGCCAGGACCGGTACAAATTCGACGATCGGATTACGGCGCCGAACCGACGGGCGACCTCAACGAACAACTCCGAGACGTGATCGAGCCAGTTCTCGGCTACCGGCCAGCGGGCGAGGTTCGCATGTTGTCCCAGGCTCGCCGCTGGGGCTGGCTGTTCAATCCAATCACCGTGTTCGTGCTCTGGGACAAGTTCCCTGATGCCCCGGTCGCGGCGGTTGCCGAGGTCACCAACACCCCGTGGAAGGAACGCCGCCAGTACCCGTTGCCGCTGGCACCCACCCCCTCCTCCGACCTTCCCGGCGCCAGCGCCTTCCACGTCGCATTCGACAAGGAACTGCACGTCTCACCGTTTCTCGAGATGGGCTACCGCTACCAACTGACACTCGAATCACGCGACGAAGAACTGTCGGTCCGCATAGACGTCTGCGACGCCGATCACGAAGTGCCCATGGTCGAAACCGCGCTGGTCGTCCAACGCTCCAAGCCCACCGCAGCGTCGCTCAACAAGTCCGCATTTGCCGACGCGCTGCGCACCCGCCAAGTATCGAGCGGCATTCACGCGCAAGCCCTCAAGATCGCCCGCAAGGGTGTCCCATTCGTATCGCATCCAAAGAAGCAGGCTCCTACCAGGGAGGACTCCCGAAAATGACTGACGCCTCGCCCCGAACACGCCCAGAGGCCCTCTTCGAGAAGGCCAAGCTCGACGACTCCCCGACCGTGGTGGTCACGCCCGAACCAGGGTCCCGACGCAACCAGCTCGCGAAGAAGGTCGCGCTCAAGGTTCTCCAACGATTGCAACGCGATGCGCTTGTGTTGACCGAAGGCGCCGACGTGACGATCCTCGGCCCCGGCGATGGCCTCGAGGCCACCATCACCGTGCACGACGACCGTGCCTGGTGGCACCTAGCGACCGAGGGGTCGATCGGTCTTGGCCGCGGCTATATCGAGAAATGGTGGGACAGCCCGAACCCTGAACTCGTCGTCCAGATCGCGGCTCGCAATATGGATGTCTTCGATGAGATCCGCAACAAGCTGGCGACGGTGACCACGCCGGTGTCTGACCGTGTCCGGCGGATCCTGCCCAAGCCCAACCGTGACCGCAATCGGGAAGACATCGGCGCGCACTACGACCTGGGCAACGACTTCTTCGAACTCTTTCTCGACGACACCATGACCTATAGCGCAGCGTTCTTCGAGACCGCTGACATGTCGTTGGCTGACGCGAGCATCGCGAAGTACGACCGTCTCCTCCGCAAGCTCGCCATCACGCCAGGAATGACGGTGACCGAGATCGGTACGGGATGGGGCGGCATGGCCCTACGAGCAGCCCAAGCCTTCGGCGCAGACGTGCTGTCGACCACGATCAGCTCCGAGCAGTTCGACGAGGCAGGCGTGCGGCGCGACAAGGCTGTCGCCAACGGCAGCATCGATGACGGCCAGGTGCAGTTGTTCAAGGAGGACTGGCGAGACATCGCCAAAGTCGGCGGACGGCGCAGCGAACGCCTCGTCAGCGTGGAGATGATCGAAGCGGTCGACTGGCGCGACTACCCCGCCTTCTTCCAAGCGCTCGAAGACAACATCACCCCCGACGGCATGATCGGCATGCAAGCGATCTGTGTTCCCGACCGTCGTTACGAGCGCACCAAGAACACCGACGACTTCATCGCCCGCTTCGTGTTCCCCGGCGGTTTCCTGCCGTCGGTTGGCACGATTTCGAAGGTGATCTCGAAACACACCCGACTGCAGCTGCTCGACGTCGACGACTTCGGCTGGCACTACGCCGAGACCCTTCGCCACTGGCGCCACAATATGGACAGCCAACTCGACCAGGTCCGCGCAATGGGCCTCGACGAGCGCTTCATCCGCCTATGGCGCTTCTACCTCGCCTATTGCGAAGCAGCGTTCACCGAACGGCACGTCACGGTGAATCAACTTGTTCTCGTGGGCCCCGAATGGCGCCCAGGATTCCCGAACGTCGTCGGCTAGCTGGCGCTAGTCGAGTGTGCTGCCGTCGGGGCGTTGGATGTGGATTGTGCCGTCTTCTCGGCGGGTGACGGTGTAGCCAAGTTCTTTGTGGCGGTTGTGTTTGCCACAACACGGTCCCCCGTTGTGGGGGTTTGTTAACCCTCCCCCAGGGTCGGGCCCTCCGGGGCCGTCTCGGTTGCTGTGAGGCGTTAGGTGGTCGATCTGGCATTGGGACACGTTGACGTGGCACCCAGGCCAGTAACACTCGCTCGCACTCAGTTGCGCGGCGAGGCGGGCATAGCCGGTGAACAACCGGCGACGCCCCAGGTCGGTCGTGACGCCGTCGGCACCCACGACGTTGCGACGCAAGTAGCCCAGTAGGGCTCTGGCCACTGCGGTGCGGGCATGGAGACGATGCCCGGTGAGCGTGGCGCAGGTGTAGTCGGCGCGGCACGGGTCGTCTTGGCCC
>CAZTDG010000019.1:0-26769 GCA_964612655.1 uncultured Acidimicrobiales bacterium
ATGTTCCACCGAACCGTCGGCCTCCGAGATGAATGGGCCAACATCCAAAAGCGCAAGAAGAACGGCTAGCGACCTCTAAATCGGTCTCGTGAGGCGGTAGGCGTGGATGTTGCCGTCGTGGGCGCCGAAGAACAGGTGGTCGTCGACGACGACGGGCGAGGTCCAGACGAGTTCACCGACGGGTAGTCGGTGGAGGCTTTGGCCGGTCGTCCGGTCGAGCACGTGGAGGTTGCCGTCGCTCGAACCGACGTAGATCCGCTCGTCGGTGACCGCGGCCGAGGACAGAACCTCGGTGAGGTCTGTCGCCCAAAGGATGGTGCCGTCCGCTCCATCGATTGCGAGAAAGCCGCCGTCTCGAGAACCGACATAGACGATGCCGTCGGCGACGGTTGGTGTCGCAAAGACCGGGGCGGTGGTTCGAATACCCCAACGAACTTCTCCGTCGGCTGCCCCGAGTGCTCGGATCACGCCGTCATCGGCGCCGAACACGACCGCGGCTGGGGTGTCTTCGTCGATGGGAGGAAGGATCGCTGCGGAGGAGAAGATGGGGCCGAGCGCAGGGAAGCGCCAGACCTCCTCGCCGGTGTTCGCGTCGAGCGTGTAGAAGATGCCATCGATCGAACCGATCGAGAGCAAGCCGTTGAGGACCAACGGTGATGACAGGATCCCCGCACCGGTTTCAAATCGCCAGATCTGTTCGCCGGTCGCAGCGTCGAGGGCGTACACAAAGTTGTCGAACGCTCCGAAATAGACGACTCCGTCGACTACTGCGGGCGAACTCTGTTGGCCGCCGCCGCCGAGGCTGAAACGCCAGACCTCCGAGCCGTCCTCGATGTTCACCGCGTAGAAGAGGTTGTCGTCGGCGCCGAAGTAGGCGACGCCATCGACGACGGCGGGGGAGGAGCGGAGAAGACCACCCACCTCGAAGCGCCAGACTTCCTCACCGGTAGACGCGTCCAGCGCGAAGAGTGCATTGTCGAAGGTGCCTCCGATGACGAGACCGTTCACAACTGCGGGCGAAGACTCGACGACACCACCGGTTGGTGATTGCCACTGCAAATCTGGTTCGTCGTTACCTTCGGGATTCCCGTCGAACCCGCGCCGCTCTGGCCCACCGCGAAACGCTGTCCACTCGTCAAAGCCGATCGTGCTGCCGGTTGATCTCGACGGCGCTGCGGTACTCGGAGCCGTGGTGGTTGATCCGGAGGACGTGTCGGGTGCAGCGGTACTCGAAGTGCCCGCGGTGGTATCAGGGCTGGAAGCTGATGACGGTGCTCCGGCCTCGGGTGCGTCGGTCGAACATGCGGCCGCGAGCAAGGCGAGGGCAATGAGGAACGTGACAGAACGCAAGGTCATCGGGTCTTTCGATTGGGTGCAGGCGTAAACCCGCTGATTGGTGCACATAGTCCGCGCGTACTGCACAAGTAGAGCACCTGGGGACGGGCTCGGTCGCGATGTGGCACGCGCCACTTGACTTGAGCGTTCGCTCAAGTCATCATGAATACATGAGTTGAGCAGACGCTCAACTTTCACCTCACAGGGAGAATTCACATGAACTACCAACTTTTCACCTACCTCATTTATGCGGTCGCAGCGATCGGGCTGACGGGCATGCTGGCCCGGACGCTGTTCAACAACGGCACCGTCTTTCTCAGCGAAGTATTCGATGACCCAGCGATGGCCCGAGCGGTGAACCGCATGTTGGTCGTCGGGTTCTACATGCTGAACCTGGGATACGGATTCCTACTCTTCAGAGCTGGCGCAGAAGAGACCGATCTTGTTGCCACGGAGAACCTCGTACAGCGCCTCGGCACGCTGTTGATCAGCCTCGGCGTCATTCACTTCGTAAACATGTTCGTCTTCTGGCGGATCAAGCGAAGCACCGACAACGCAAAATTCGTGCCAGCGGTGCCGACCGTCTTGGTTCCCCCGCCTCCAGCTCCAAACACCCAAACCTGGGCCTAGCCATGAACCACCCCCACTTCCCAACGCCGGCACGGCTTACCGTCATCTACGACGAAAAGTGTGAGTTGTGCCGGCGGTGTCGACACTGGTTGGCGAGTCAAGCCACCTACATCGACATGCAGTTCTACGCATGCGGAGACCCACGGGTATCGGAGTTGTACGGCGACTACCCCTGGTACCGAATCGAATTGATGGTTGTCAGCGATGGCGGCCAGGCATGGATCGGTCCCGAAGCATTCCTGATGTGTCTGTGGGCAACTCGCCGTTGGCGAGCGATGAGCTTTCGGCTCCGCGGAACAGCCCTTGCGCCGCTGGTCGAACGGTTCTTTCATGCCCTTTCGGATAATCGAGCCACCATCTCAGGGATGCTGCGATCACACGACTGCGAAGGTGGCAGCTGCTCGACGGCGGGACCCCATGGGGCCACCGTTTCGATTCCGATGCCTCCTGCGCCACGGACGGAATGGCGTCCGGAGCAGGAACTTGGTCGCACGGGTGGCTAGCGTTCTGTGGAGCATGTCCGATTCGTCTAAAACCACCTCCGATTCCACCGAATCGAAACGTCGAACTTCGTCTGGCGACGAGACTCGGGCTCGAATCGTGGAGGCCGCGCTCGAAACGCTCAAGTCCGAGGGAATCGTCGGCACCAGCGCTCGAGCGATCGCCCGCCAAGGTGACTTCAATCAGGCGCTGATCTTCTACCACTTCGGCTCGGTCGATGATCTCGTCGTGGCCGCGGTTGCCGAGATGAGCCGTCGGCGGATGGGGAACCACAAACCCAAGCTCGAGTCCGCGGGTTCGCTCACCGAGCTGATTGCGATCGGACGCGAGATACACAACGACGACTTGGTCGCCGACAACATGGCGGTCCTCACCCAAGCCTTCGCCGGAGCGAGAGCGAAGAGCGAAATTGGGGCCAAGCTCTACACCGAGCTCCAACCGTGGACCGATCTGGTTACCGATGCCGTTCGGCGGGTACTCGACGAGAACCCGTTCGCAAAGGCCATTGACGCTGAACACATCGCACAGGTCATCAGTGCGTTGTTTCTCGGGATCGAGTTGCTCGAAGACCTCGACCCCGACCGCGGCTCAGCCGACGGGCTATTCGACACGCTCGAAGGCCTTGCTCGATTGCTCGAACTGCTACTTCAAAGCCCGACGCTCGGCGCCGCAATCGAAGGTGCGAACTAGTTTCCCGGGCTTCGCCCTCCAGCCCTTCGCAGCTGCGGGCTACCTCCGAAGCGCTGCTCGGCCGGCGTCGGTTAGAAACAGGATCTGGGGCTTGCCACGTTTGGCGAGAAGTTCCGTCGCTTCGAGATGCAGCTTGACCGACGTGGTGTACCAGCCCACCGAGCTGTTCTCCCACAGTGCTGCCGGGGTGCGCCGCTCGACCTCGCCGATTAGCAACTTGTTCGGCAGTTCTTCGGCATCGTCGATGGCCGCGAGGATCGCATCTCGAACCGGCTCGTAGATCGAAACGGCGATCGACATGTCGTCGCGGCCCGTGTTCGGGTTCTTCATCATGATGCGCTCGTCGGTCATCGCTCCCTCAATGGAATCTGTGGTCGATCAGCCTTAGCAGGCGTCCGCTGTGCGACCACAGATTACTTGCGGGGCCGCGTGGTGGAGGCCGTTGCACTACGTTGAGCAGTGATGAGTGACATCGATCCCAAGTTCTTCCGCCAGGTCATGGGCCAAGTCCCGACCACGGTCACCGTCGTTACCGCGATGGTCGACGACGCGCCGATCGCCATGGTCATTGGCAGCTTCGTTTCGGTATCGCTCGACCCTCCTCTAGCCGGGTTCTTCTGCACCAACGGCTCCTACAGCTGGGAGCAGCTCAAGAAGGCCGACGTGATCGGGGTGAACGTGCTCGGCGAGCATCAGGTCGACGTCAGCAATGCGTGCATGCGGGATCTCACCGAGCGCTTTGACGGGCTCGATTGGGAAGTCGTCGACGGTGCGCCACGGATCGCGGATTGTGCGGCATGGATAACGCTCGCCGAACCCCAGATCGTGCCCGCAGGGGATCACGAATTCGGCTTGTTTCACGTGACCTCTATGGACGTGCCTGAAGTAGAGAAGCCTCCGGTCATCTTCTACGGCGGTGGCTATCGGTCCTTGGCCGACGAGCAGTAGCTCCGTCCCTGTGGACGATTGGCACCTCGCGCAGTTCAATGTGGCCAAGATCCGCTATCCCCTTGAGGACTCCCGAATGTCGGGCTTCGTCGACAATTTGGATCGCATCAATACCCTCGGCGACCAGTCACCTGGCTGGGTGTGGCGATACTCAACCGAGTCGGGAAACTCGATGGACGAGCGGATCTTCGACGACCCCGACATCGCCCTCAACTACACGATTTGGGAAGACGTCGACTCGCTCAAGGACTACACCTACCGAACCGACCACAAGGACTTCCTCCGTCGCCGACGCGAATGGTTTGTGGAGATGCCCGAGTGGCCAATCGTCGTCCTCTGGTGGATTCCGGCAGGCACGATCCCGCCCCTCACCGAGGCAAAGGATCGCCTCCTTCGGCTCCGTGATCACGGTTCGAGTCCCGATGCCTTCACCTTCCGAGAGGCCTATCCGCCGCCCGAACAGCGGAGTGCATAGTCGTGTCTGATCTGTGGGACGAGGGTGATGAGGACCCATCGCCGATTTGTTCGTTCTGCGGGGTGAGTGCGCTGCCCGCGGAAATGCCGGGCGAGGACCCGCTCTGTGAGAACGCAGACTGCTCCGCGTTTGGCGAAGTCATCGCTACCTAGCGCCGGTTGGCCGCCCGCAAGAAGGCGATACCCCGTGCATCACCGGTGGTGGTCATACGGATAGTTCTCGTAGGGTGAACCTATGATCCGACAGCTCCAGTGGAAGTCGATGACCGACGACGAGAAGGCGTGGATTCACCAACGTGGGACCGCTGCCGAGTCGGCCGATGAGTTGCGGCCTGCGATCCGCGCCCTCGTCGACGATGTTCGCGAACGCGGCGATGAGGCTCTGCTCGAGGCGCTCAGTCGTTTCGATGGTGTGGAGATCGAGGCATCACAACTGCGCGTCAGTGGCGCGGAGTTCGACATTGCGATGGGCCGCATCGACCCGGAGGTCAAGGCCGCGATCGGGCAGATGATCGCCAATATTCGAGCGTTCAACGAAGCACTGCTGGAGCGCCGTCAAAGCTGGACCGCCGAGATCGCCCCTGGCCACACCGTCGGGGAGAAGGTGGGACCGGTTGCCAACGCCGCACTCTTTTGCCCGAGCGGCAAGGCCAGCTATCCGTCGGTGCTCGCACAGATCGCCACGCCTGCTGTCGTCGCTGGGGTGGAGCAGATCTCGGTCATCGTGCCTCCTGCTCCTGGGGGCGACGGCTCGATCGACGACGCGGTGCTCGTCGTTGCTAGTGAGCTCGGTTTGGAGAACGTGTACCGGGTCAACGGCCCGGCCGGCGTCGCTGCCGCAGCCTTTGGAACCGACACGATCCCCGCTCACGGTATGGTCGTGGGCCCGGGTAGTCCGCCGGTCGCCATTGCACAATTGGAGGTGCGCGCACACGGCGTCGACAGCGTCGTGCTCGGCCCCACCGAGTCGTTGGTCGTCGCCGATGAAACCGCGGACCCGGTGTTGCTCGCTGCTGACTTATTGAACGAGGCGGAGCACGGAACCGACTCGACCGTCGTCCTGGTGTCGGCGTCATCGGAGGTAATCGAAGCCGCAGCTGCGGAAGTGCTCCGTCAACTGGCGAACCTTCCTGAGGCCCGACGCGAGGCCGCGGAGTCTGCGCTAGGTCTCAATGGAGGCGCCATTCTCGTCGACAGCATCGACGAAGCCGTCGCCGTGGCCAACTGGTTCGCCGCCGAGCACTGTCAGCTCGCGGTGAGTGACCCGTGGAAGCTGTCGACGCGAATCGAACATGCTGGCGAGCTGCTCCTCGGACAACACACCCCCTTCTCGGTCGGGAACTTCACCCTCGGAGGACCGGCCGCGCTACCTACCGGTGGATGGGCGAATCGAGCTGGCGGCATCACCGTCGAGCAGTTTCTTAAGGCGGGAGCGATTGGGCATCTCACAGAGGATGCGCTTCGCCAGGTCGCCGCTAGCACGATTGCTCTGAGTGATCATGAGGGCTTTGATGCCCACGGAAACGCCATCCGGATCCGGGGTCTTTAACAAATTCACTAGCGAGCCCTTCACATCTGAGCCCCGTTTCCCTAATTTGACCGGTGTCCACGGTCACATAACTGGGAGGCGATATGCGGGTCTCGGACATTTTGAAATCGAAGGGCACCGCGGTCTGCACGATCGCTCCGGATGCCACCATCGCCGACGCGGTGGAGGCCCTAGATCAGTTCGGAATTGGGGCGATAGTCGTTTCCCAAGAT
Organism: uncultured Acidimicrobiales bacterium; assembly: GCA_964612655.1. Classification (GTDB taxonomy): domain Bacteria; phylum Actinomycetota; class Acidimicrobiia; order Acidimicrobiales; family SHLQ01; genus SHLQ01. Next base: position 6,340 of record CAZTDG010000019.1, read on the forward strand.
GGGTCGATGGTCGAGGGCATCCTGTCCGAACGCGACATTGTGCGAGCGTTGCACAACGAAGGCTCGGGTGTTTGTGACTGCCTAGTGAGCGAGCTGATGACCAACGAAGTGGTCACCTGTTCGCCCGGCGAACAGGTCGACTACATGATGTCGGTCATGACCCAGCAGCGATTCCGGCATGCGCCCGTTGTCGAATCAGGAAAGTTGGCGGGCATCATCAGCATCGGTGACGTGGTCGCGATGCGTGTTGCGGAACTCGAACGGGAAGCCGAAGCCCTCGAGCAATACATTCAGTACGGTCGCTGAGCCTCGAGAAACGAATCCACGTCACGCCACAGTGGCTGCGTGGGGTCGATCACGTTGAAGTGGTCGATGTCTGGCCTGTTCACGAAGGACACGTCGTCGCCTAACGAACGAGCCGCCTCGACGTAATCGGCGACCATTTCGTAGGGAACGTGTTCGTCGTCTGGACCGTGCACGATGAGCTGCGGTACCCCGAGCGGCAACCGATGCAGCGGGCTCGCCTCTTCGTAGAGCACGGGTGCGTCGTCTGATCCGACACCGAACAGTTCCCTCGTGGCTCCGTCGCTGAGCAGTTGTTGGTCCGCGGCCACCAGATCGGTCAGTGGAGCGAGGGCGACCACCGCGTCGATCGCCACCTCGCGTTGAGCGGCGACCCACAGCGCCAAGTGGCCACCCGCTGAGTGGCCCAACGACACGAGTGGGGCAGCCCCAGCAATACCCCGAGCGATCATTGCGCCTTGGTGTACGTCGCTAGCCATCATTTGCCACACGGCAGGTTCGCCAGACGCAATGCGACGGTATTCGGCGTTGACGACCGTCCAGCCCAGGTCGGTGCAATGGGCAACGATCGGCTCGTGCAAGTCGAGCCCATAGCGATCTCGCCAGTAGCCGCCATGCAACGACAAGATCACTCCACGAGACTCGCCGCTGGGACGTGCGATATCCACGAACTGCGACGGATGGTCACCGTAGGGGCGACGCTCGGGCTGAAGGTTCAGATCGTCCACGAGATGTCGAGATAGCTCTCGCTTGCTTCCCACAGGCGAGGTCCGGCGTCCTCGGCGGTTGCGTTGGCTGGAACATCAGCGTCGCTAATCCGACCGCGTGCACCTCCGACCTCGACAGGCCCGTAGTAGCCGCCCGCTCGAGCTTCGGTGCCCGCTGCGGCGAGAGCGAGCGGTTGAGCACCCCGCTCGGCGGGCTGCGCGAAGAACTTGTTCGTGAACTTATAGACCGTCTTCCAGGCGCCGGTTGGGCCGGTGCTCTGGAGGTTCGTCGCCGCGTAACCGGGATGACAACTGATTGACGACACCGCCGAACCGGCCGCTTCCAAACGAGCGTGAAGTTCGAGTCCGTAGGTGAGGTTGGACAGCTTCGACTGCTGGTAGGCGCCTGTCGAGGAGTAGTTGTGCGTCAACATGAGGTCGTTGAAGTCGAATTTCGCTGGAGGCTTCGCGGCGATGCTCGCCACCGGGACGATCCTGCCCGATCGCGCTGCGACCAGATCGAACAGCAGGTGGTTCAGCAGGAAGTGGCCCAGGTGGTTCGTGCCGAACTGCATCTCGAAACCATCGGCGGTTTTCTGTTGAGGGGTCTGCATGATGCCCGCGTTGTTGACGATGGCATCAAGCCCATCGGTCATCGAACGGACCGCGTCAGCAGCTGCGGCGATCGAGGCCGTATCGGCAAGATCGAGTTTGACGAACTCGATCGAACCGGTGCCGGGTTCGGCTTCCATGTTGGCTACTGCACCGCGCCCTCGACCCTCGTTTCGAGAAGCCATCAAGACATCGGCGTTGTTGTGACGCAACATCTTCGTTGCCTCAAATCCGAGCCCAGCGTTGGCGCCCGTGATCAGAAATCGCTTGCCCGAGAGGTCGGGTAAACGATTTGGCGTCCAATCGTTGAAGCCGGAGTCGAATGTTGTGCTCATGGCGCTCCTGTCGTGGTCTCCGACAGGTTAGCGGCGCACTGTGGGCCAGTTTGTTTGCCTAAGCCGCTACGTCCAACTCGACGACGCCGGGGACAAGATCCGCAACGTTCTCGGGTCGTGCTGGTCGTGCGAAGATCCAGCCTTGGAGGTGCGAGATGTTGGCCTTGACGAGCAGCTGGCGTTGCTCCTCGGTTTCGATGCCCTCGCAGATCACCGGCGTGCCACGACTCATGGCGATAGCGCCGATCGCCATCAAAATATCGACCGCGTTGGTTTCCCTCGGTCCAGCGTTCTCGAGGTTGCGGACCAGGCCACTATCGACTTTCAAAATGTCGAAGGGCATGCTCACGAGCTGAGCTAGATTCGCGTATCCAGCACCGAAATCGTCGACGGCAACCGGATATCCGAGTCGTCGGATTTCGTCTAGAATGTCAGCTACATGGGGTCCACTCAACGCCGACTCGGTGACCTCGATGATTATCCGCGAAGGATCGACCCCACGATGGTCGATCGCAGTACGCAGCTCGGTGAGGAACTCTTCATCATCAAACTGGTGAGCCGACACATTGCAGGAGATCGACACATCGGCGAGCGCATGATCATCTTCCCAAGCGAGAAGTTGTGTGCAGACCTGGCGGAACACCCAGTTCCCGAGGGGCTTGATCTCGCCGGTTCGTTCAGCCAGCGGAATGAAGTCTCCCGGTGAAACAGCACCGAGGGTCGGATGATCCCAGCGAAGAAGCGCTTCGAGGAAGAACAGTTCGGTTTGGTCTGTGGAGACGACGGGCTGGAATTCGAGGCGGAATTCTGCGTCGTAGTCCGATGCTCGCAAGGCCCGCATGAGCTGGCTTTGGGTGGTCGAGGCCTCTCGCATCGACTCTTCGAACAACACGATGCGCGAACCTCGCCTCTCTTTTGCTTCGTACATGGCGATGTCAGCACGGGCGTACAGGTCGTCGAGATCGTCGGCACTATCGGCAATAGCGATACCAACGCTCACCCGGAGGGACTCACCAAAGTCCGGAAGGTCGACGGGGCGCTCGAGCTGCCTCTGATAGCGGTGGGCGGCATCCATTGCTTCCTCGATCGATCCAACGTTGTGGATCACGACCGCGAATTCGTCGCCGCCCAGCCGCATAGCCGTTTCGTTCTGTCGCTGCCCATTGAGCAGACGTTCGGCGGTAAGACACAACACTTGGTCGCCGGTGGTGTGTCCGAGGGAATCGTTGATGTCCTTGAAGGCGTCAAGGTCCAAGTAGAGCAGCGCTGTAGATCCGGCCTTGCCGTGCATGGCGCTTCGTGCCTGTCCGAGACTTGACGGGATCTCCCTGCGGTTTGGGAGACCGGTAAGGAAGTCCGTGTGTGCTTGATCGCGCATGGACCGGCTGAGCTGACGCTCTCGCCGGTAGCTCGCACCAGCTAGAGCCACGATCGCAAGACCTGCGACGCCTGCGACGAGCAGAGACCTGAACGCCGCCGACGCAGCCTGTTCGCTGTGGTTGTCTGCGGCGGCTCCATCGGTGTGCAGAATGTCGAGAAGCTCATCTACAAGTGGCCGTGGCGTGACCCGACCACTCGCGGCGTTCGCGGTCAGCTCGTCGGTGAGTTCGTAGGCTCGCACTCGTTCTTGCCCGTCGAGACTCGTGCGATCGAATACGGCGTCGTCGTCGAGCACGGCGATCGCAGCACTTCTTTCTCGTTGAATGTTCCGAGGTGGAGATTCGATCAGCTCGATCGTCGCGAGGGTGTGTGCAGAGAGCTCGAGTGAGGTAGCTGCTGCGTTTACTTCGCGATGGGACAGTGCCTGTTGGCTTTGGGAGATTGCACTTGCAACAGCGAGCAAAAAGATAACGACAAAGATGGCCGTGGCCGCCCAAGCTTTTCGTAGTTGTCTCATGTTGTACCTTGTGATGCCGTTGTCTGGTTCTCAATTCACCGCCAAGCACCTATCTAATTTCTCGGCTCCATCGATTGGCCACTAAAGAACATTTCAAGGAATCGACATCGGAGGATTGTTGAGCGCGGTCTACGCAACTCCCAACCACAGGCGGTAGACAGGGGAGGTGTCTCAGCCCACCGCGAGCCCCGATGACATGCTCGTCGTCGGAAACTTCTCGGATGACCCGTTCGCGATCGATGTAGCTTTCGCTGTCGGCCAGTTTGATGACATTGCAGATCTGATCAGCATCAAGACCTTCGCGAACACCGAGTTCTGTCCCCGATTCATCAGCGACGAATCAGACCTCACTGCGATCGGTTCACAGCTCGAGGCCAAGACGGTCATCATCGTCTCGACGACCAACCGCGTCACTAGCCGCAACAACCTTGCGATGCGCAACATGTTGATCGCTCGTGCGGCGAAGGACAACGGCGCTGCCGCGGTAGTGCTCGTCGAGCCCGACCTCTTCTACAGCGCGCAGGATCGTGGCCCCCAACAAGACCACGGCGAGACCCATTTCCCACGAGATGACGAAGACCTCAAGAAGTTCGATGGGCAACCGTTTTCGGCTCGTCTCTACGCCGAGATGCTCAAGCTCGCCGGCGTGGATCGAGTGGTCACCGTGCACAACCACTCGGCCTCGGTACAAGCGGAGTTCACCCGAATCTTTGACGGCAACTTCCACAACCTCATCCCCTACGACATCTACGTCGACTACCTGCGCCAATCCGACATCATCGACGTCGGTTCAACCGGTGAAGGGCTTGCGCTGTGCGCACCCGACAAAGGCGCACGTGACTTTGTCATGGAGATGTATCGCCGCCTCGATCTCCCCGATGCCAAGTTCATCCTCCTCGACAAGGAACGTTCGGGGGAGCGAGATGTGGAGATCACTCTGCATCCCGACTCCGACATGACCTTTGATGAGATTCGTGGCTACGACATCGTCTTGTTCGATGACATGGTGCGCACCGGTTCGACGGTCGTTCGCTCGTGTGAGTTCATCCAGAAGGTCGTGCCGAATCGCGTTGTCTTCGCGGTCACTCACTTCTATGCGAGCGACGAGGGTCGTGAGAAGCTTGCGAACCCGGCGATCGACGAGATCCTGACGCTCAACACGTTGCCTCCGATTCTGAACCGTGATGTTCAGGGGCGACTTCGCAAGAAGTTGGTCGTGTTGAAGATTGAGATTTGGCTCGCTCGACGGCTGGCCGAGATCCTTGGCCTGCCCGACCCGCAGGAGAAGAGCAGCTATCGCATCGACATGTCGTCGAAGAACCCTCGCTTCAAGCGCAAGATCTACGCCAACGACGAGTTGGCAGGACTGCGCCAAGGGCAACTTCCCGGGCTCTAGTTCGTTCTTCGCGGAGGTCGTGGTACGAGCACGGGCGTCGTCGCCTTGTATCGCTCGTAGTCGTGTTGGTCGCCCCACTTCGCATCTGCTCGTCGCTCCAGCATCGGTACCCCGCTGATACGAAGCAGTAGAGCTGCGACGAACAGAGGTGAGATGAGGGTGAGGTGCTGTAAGCCCGCCAGCGCGGGGAGCACCATGATCGCCATGCCCGTCCAGAGGACGATTTCGCCGAAGTAGTTGGGGTGACGGGACCACGACCAGAGGCCGGTCGTGATGAAGTCGCCCGCGTTCTTGGCTTCTCGACGGAAGGCGCTCTTTTGGGAGTCGGCCACCACCTCGATGGCGAAGCCAACTATCCAGACGACCAGTCCCACAACGCCCAATACCCCGAAGGTGGTCTTTGCCCCCGACGTGATCGCTGCCAACGCGGCACCGGCGGTGAGGGTCACCCATAGGCCTTGCAGCATCCAGGCCATCAAGAAGCGAACGAAGCTGGTCTTGATCTGATCGAACCGGCCGTCTTTACCTGAGTTTCGAACTCGACGAAAAAGGAATGTTCCGAGGCGGCCCGCCCACACATAGATCATGAGGGCGGCGATGATCGAGCGGGCGTCGAGGTCGGCCGCCGTTATGAGTGCAAGGGTCGTGACCCCGATGTAGGTGAGCGATCCAGTGAGGTCGTAGTAGTGCTCGGTACCGGCTGCGTAGGAGGGGATGAATACCGAGATGTTGATTGCGAACGCGGCGGCCACCAGGATCGCGAACGCGGGTATCCCGGCGACGGTGTTGCTTCCGGCGCTCCCGGCCCACGCGGCGAAGACACCGAGGAGGGCGGCGATGGCGATCCCGGCGATGGCGACGCGCTCGGCTTTGGACATAGACCGCAATGTATGTCCCCGGGAAGACCGACGGAAGCTCCGATGTGTGATTCGGTCGGGCCCGACTATCCGCTGGTGGTAACCGTGAGCGATGTAGTGGCCGAATTGCCGCCACCTTGTCCGGCGCCGTTGGCCTCGACCGTGATCGTGATGGTGTAGGTCGTGTTCGGCCTGAGTGCAGGGGTCCAGAACCCCGGGATGGCGAGGTGGCGCGTGGTGCAGCCGGCCGCCTGGCCAGCGTTCGAGCCCACGATCGTGCCAGCTGAATCACGAATGACGAACGATCCGTTGGCGCAAATATTGGATTCGTAGTTGACCTCGAAGCGTGTCGACTGCAGATCTACGACACGTGGATTGATGAGCGTCACCCGTTCTTCGGCAGGTTCGGGGGCGCCACCTGACGTTCGGAACGGCACGGCTGGCGAAGTGGCGGGCGGGCTGGTGTTGAGAACGGCTTCGACGGTGTAGTCGGTGCCCGGTGTCAATCCGCTAATGGTGACGTTCTCGAGTTGGCCGCCTTGGGCAAAGCCTTGGACCGTCGTGGCTACGGCGCCACCCGAGCGAACGATGACGGTGTAGCTACCGTCGGCGGTGGTTTGGAATCGCATGGCCAGTGTCGTGTCGCCGATTCGTCCGATGTCGATGCGTTGGGAGAATTCTGGCGGTTCGACTACGGGAGCTGTAGTGGTCGTCGTGGTAGTGGTCGTTGTCGTCGGCGCGATGGTCGTGCGTGGTGACTCAAACTGGACCTGCGGTTCTGTGGTGGTGGTCGTCGTTGTTGTTGGTGGCGCAATGGTCGCTCGTGGCGAAGTGGTGGGAGTAGCAACGTTGATCGGGCCCGTAATCGGAGGAACCGTGGCCCGCACACTTGCTATGCCCGTCTCGTCGCCATCGGTGGTGGGTGTTTGGGTCGGCCTGGTGGTGGTGGTTGATCCCTGGACTTGGCCCTGGACCGCTGGCTCGATCGCTGTGACACGTTCGCCGTCAGCTATGACGATGTTCGATTGACCCGGACCGTCATCGGAATCCACACCTGGGGTATCGCCGGTGTTGCTCGACGGGTCTGCCGAAATCGTGGGGGCTGCGCCTGGTGTCGGCTGATCGCCACCGTCGAGATTGCGAACCGTCGGCGCTCTTTCTGTGGAAGATTCCTGGTCGATGGGCGCTGTCTGGCCATCCTTCGATTCGTTGGGCTGTGCTGATTCGGTGGAGTCCTCGACGTCGGGATTGATGGCCAGAGGTTCCGGCTCCTCTTGTGCGACGTCTACCGAAGAAGGCTCCTCGGACTCGGTCGACTCATCGAACTCCGTCAACTCGACACTTTGCAGACCGCCACTTTGCTGGCTGGCGTTCTCATCGTCGACGGGATTCGCTGACCAGATGAAACCCAGTGCGAGAAGGGCGGGGAAGGCGATCGCCATAAAGGCGAAGAGCACGAAGCCAGCTCGTTCCTGGTCGTCATCGTCGTTGGGATCTCGGCGGTGGGTCATGCGTCATTCACCAAGTGCACAACTAGTTCTGCGTCGGTCACGCTTCATCACCATCTGTCCGCCCGCCTGTGTCCCTTGACAATAGTCAGATAACCGTCGGGTAACCCAAAGAATTGGCCACCGATTCTGGTGATATTTCGAACCGCTAACGCAGAGCGGTTTGCAAGGCGCGCAGCGCAGCACCGCGGCCCGACATCCCATGAACTCCGGCGCCCGGAGTGGTCGATGCACTACCGATGAAGATCGATGGATCCGGGGTGTCGAACGGACGCGGGTGGGCACGAGGACGTAAGAACAGCTGTGCGCCGGCATAGCTACCGCCGCCGATGTCGCCACCAACGAGGTTCGCGTTGCTTGCTTCGAGGGCCGCGGGCGATGACACATGACGACCGCGGATGGTGTCCTTGAAACCGGGGGCGAAGCGCTCGATCTGGGATTCGATCGCTGCTGTCTGGTCGACCGTGCAACCGTTAGGAACGTGACAGTACGCCCATGCGGTATGGCGTCCCTCGGGCGCCCGCGTCCGATCGAAGTTGGTGTGCTGTGAGACCAGCACGAACGGAGTGTCGGTTAGGCGGCCGTCAGCAACGTCGGTTTCCGCCCGGTTGATTTCATCGATCGTGCCGCCGACATGCACCGTGCCAGCCTGCGCAGCGTCGGGGTTAGCCCAAGGAATCGGGTCGTCGAGTACATAGTCGACCTTCCACGCGGCGGGTCCGTACTTCCATCCTTGAAGCTGCTTGCGGAACGACGAGGCGAAATGGTCGGTGGCGATGTTGTCGATCTGTTGGGGCGTCAGCGACAGGATCGTGGTTCTCGCTTGGGGGATGTCCGCTAAGGACTCGACCCGGTGCCCCGTGCGGATCTCGCCCCCAAGCTCTGTGAGGTATGCCGCCATCGCGTTGATGAGCTGTTGGGCGCCGCCTTCGGGGAACCCCCAACCAACGCTGTGCGCGAGCGACCCGAACAAGATCCCAACCGAGGACGTGAGTGGTCGGGTTAGCGGCAAGATCGCGTGCGCAACGTGCCCGGCCCAGAGCGCCTGAGCTTCGTCGGTGTCCCATAGCCGCTTCGCCAGCGTGGTTGCTGGTATTGCGGAGGTGGCACCGAATTTCGCAGCGAAGAACGGGCGCTTGGGAACTCGGGCCAGCGGGTGAAAGATGAGATCGACTAGTGAGTCGATGTTTTCGGCCCAGGGTTTGAAGAAGCGCCGGTAGGCGTCTGCGTCGGAACCTAAACCGGCCGCCGTCTTGTCGAGGTCATTCCAGGTGATCGCGGCGCGGCCATCGTCTAGTGGATGGGCAGCCGCGCCGGGCGGGAGTACCCAACGCAATCCGTGGCGCTCGAGGTCGGCTTGGATCTCGATGAAGAATGGGGCGGCCTGAACCATCGGGTGGATGGCAGATCCGAGGTCGTGAATCACACCGGGTTCGATCAACTCCGCCGAGCGCGCTGCACCCCCAATGGTGTCGTTCGCTTCGAGGACGACGACCGACTTACCAGCACGCGCCAGGGTGATTGCAGCTGCGAGTCCATTTGGGCCGGACCCGACTATGGCTGCATCGACGCGAGATCCCATCTTTCAATCGTAGGCGCCGCCAAGTCGGTGGCATGCTGTTCGGCGTGGCCATCCTCATCAACCCGTATGCGAACCCGGACATGTGGAAGGAGCTCTTCGCCGAGCTTCTGCCAGGCGATACGCTTTGGTACTGGCCGGACTGTCCCGATCCAGCCGAGGTGGAGATGCTCATCGCGTGGCGAATGCGACGCGAAGACCTCGCCACCTTCACCAACCTCACCCACATCTTGTCGATGGGGGCCGGCACCGAACAATGGCAAAAAGATGGTTCGCCCGAGGCGACGATCGTTCGACTGTCGGACCCAAACATGAGTGACGAGATGGCCGCGTATGCCGTGCATTGGGTTACACACTTTCAGCGCGGCTTCGATGTGCGCTTCGGAGCTGACGCGCTCGACTCGTGGGGTTCCCGTGATGTTCCAACCCCGCCCGAGTTCCCGGTGGGAGTTCTCGGCTTCGGCTCGATCGGTGCACGAGTCGGCCAAGCATTTCTCGACCTCGGCTACCCGGTCAATGCCTGGAGCAGACGAGGCACCGACACTCCGGGCGTCACGTCATACGCGGGTACCGACGAACTAGCGGCCTTCCTTGGCGCGAGTCGAGCGGTCGTCAACGTACTGCCCGACACCGAGTCGACCCGTGGGCTTCTCGACGCGGAGCGCTTCGCGCAATTCGGCGGCGCGGTCTTTGTGAACATCGGCCGCGGCACGGTGATCGCATCGGAGAACGATCTGGTCGCCTCGGTCGAGTCGGGTGACGTCGGTGCAGCGGTGCTCGATGTGACGAGCCCCGAGCCGCCCGATGCGGCGTCGCCACTGTTTGGTCACGACCGAATCGTCATTACCCCCCACATCGCGGGCACGACCCAGCCGCGCAGCGCGGCTGCCCTCATCGCCGCGAACGTCGATCGAATTCGAGCTGGCGAGAATCCGTTCCCCGTCGTGGACCCAGCCGCCGGCTACTAGCCCGAGGCTGGCCTAGCGGCCGTTCATGATGGGCGCGAAAGCTTCGATCCGTCGAAGTATCGATACGAAGTCTCCCTGAGGCCTGAAGACGAGTTGTGTGGCACCGCACTGCGCCCATTCGTCGATGAGCTTGGCCCATTGATCCTCGTCATCATCGGGGGCGAAGAGCGCTGCCTCGATGCCTACGGTTGCCGGGTCACGGCCCGCGTCTTGGACCTTGGACATGAAGCCATCGAAGGAGGCCTTGGCGGCATCGTCGGGCGCGGCGATCAGGGCTTGCCAGCCGTCGGCGACTCGTGCGGCGCGGTCGACGGCGATCCCACTGAACGCTCCAATCCAGATGGGGATGGGCCGCTGCACGGGCATTGGTGCGAGTCCGGCGTCCTCGATCTCGTGCCATTCACCATCGAAGGTGACGTGCTGCTTGGTCCATAACCGGCGCATCACGTCGATCTGTTCTTCCATCCGCTTTCCGCGGTTCGTGAAGTCCATATCGAGAGCCGTGTACTCCGGATCGTTCCATCCCACGCCCACACCAAGCTCCATCCGACCGCCGCTCAACACGTCGATCTGCGCGGCTTGTTTCGCTACGAGCACGGCCTGTCGCTGGGGAAGCACGATCACGGCCGACTTGAGCCGCATCGTTGAGGTCACGCCCGCGGCGAACCCGAGCACGGTCATCGTCTCGTGGTTAGGAAAGTCGGTTGTGTACTTCGCCGCCATCGCGAAATCGGCGCGAGGGGTGCGGGTCTGAATGACATGGTCCGGAACGTTGATGTGGGTGTACCCGAGTTCTTCAGCCGTTTGTAGGTAGTCCCGTATGGCCGGAGGGTCAGCGGGCATTTCTGGCTGGGGGAAGTGGAGTCCAATATCCATGACTCGACTCTACGCCTCCCCTCGTCTTGGAGATCTAGGAATGCTGGACATGAATAGTTCATGCTGAGCGTTCCTAGATTCGCCAGGGGCTACGGGGCTGTCAGTTGTCGACCGTTGTTGGCCTGACTCTACGGTCCTAGCTCGGTGAGGTGGCGTCGAGACCTGCATCGGGATCCCAGTCGTATTCGATTTGGGCTGCGGTCTTGATCGCGAGTTCTCGACTCTGTAGGCGTTCAACCATGTGGAGAGCCATGGCGATGCCGCTGCTCAAACCGCCCGAGGTGACCACGTCGCCGGTGTCTACCCAGCGAACGTTGGTTTTGCCGTCGGTCGAATTGATGTGTGCGGCGAGGTCACCGACGTCTTCGTGGTGCGTGGTCCAGGGAATGTCATCGAGCATGTTCTGGTCGCCGAGCAGGAACGCTCCGGTACATACCGACGTCGACACGGTGGCCAGGTCGACCAGATGCTGGACGGCTGCCCGAACGTCGAGACGGGTGCTGACGTCTTTGATCGCGATGGCACCTGGGATCACCACAACATCGGCGGCCTCTAGCTGGTCCGCAGCCATCATGGGCACGAGGCCCATACCGCCGTAGCTCGATACCTGGAATCCGTCTGGCGACACGGTGACAACGTCGAAGGCAGCGCCATCGCCGGCACGTTCGGTAAGTCGCGCTGCGGTGAGGAACACCTCGTAGGGTCCGCCGACGTCGAGCAGGTCGCAGCCTTCGAATAGCAGAATCGCAACGGTGGTCATGAGGGCCTTTCGTAGTTCGCGATCGATGGGGAAGGGGGCAGATCCATGCGCATGTCGACGATGCCGACGTGGCAGATCATCGCCTCGTCGATGATCGCGTTCACGACGTCTCGATCGAAGTGGCCGCGCTCGGGGACACGTTTGAGTTCGGTGCGTTCGGTTGTCTTGAGCTCGTCAGTCATTTCTCAGTCTTCTAGTCGTCGGTGGATGTCCACTGAAGTTCGAGAGCGAATTCTTCCTCGCCATCTTCGGCTTCGTGCTCGATCGTGAGATTGGCGTCGGCGGGAATGGTGAACCGGGCGTTTGCGACTTGAACGCGGAAAGATTCGCCTGCTTCCATCGCGTCGACAAGACGTCGAAGAGTGTCTACGAATTGGGTGGTGGAAACATCTTTTCTACGTCGCGGTCAGCCATTGAGGGTCCTTCGTTGGAGTGGAAAGGCAAAGCTAGCGCATTGCCGAGCGACCGAGGTCGGTGGCTTGCCGCGAGCGACTGAACGGTCGTACAGTTTCGCCATGCGCGAGCTGCCGACGCCCGACTTCTACGACTATCCGTGGATCCCGGTCGAATCAGCGCGAACCGATGGGCGCTTCACCACGATTCGATGGCCTGACGGCGTAGAGCTCGAAGCCTTCGACTGGTGGCTGCGCGAGAACGCTGTGGACGCCGGTGGCGTCGACCTCGCGACGAGAGAGCATCTGCTCGACCCCGCGTTTCTGGACGACGAGATCGCCGTCACCGAAGTGGCGGTAACCAGCGACGGAGCCCTCGCGGTTACCTTCGCCCCCGACGACGCGACCGCAACGTTTCATCCGGGTTGGCTACGCCATGTCGCCGATGGAAACCACCGAGCCGGGAGTTGGCTCCCAAAGGCGTTGAGTTGGACACCAGAGACGTTTCTCGAACCGCCGACCTTCGATGGTTCGGTGGTACTCGATGACGACATGGTCTTCGGGCTGTGGCTCGACAGTCTCATTCGCTACGGCATCGGACGGTTGCGCGACTGTCCGCTTGACGAGGACTTCAACCTGGCACTCGGAGCTCGAATCGGTGCCATACGGGATACGAACTTCGGACCGATCTGGGATGTGAAGGCCGACGTCGAGATGGCTGGTTCTGCTGACACCAATTCCACCGCCAACACCAACCTGCGGCTCGGCCCTCATACCGATCTTCCAACCCGTGAGACCCCACCGGGGTTCCAGTTCCTTCACTGTGTGCGCAACGAGGTGCAAGGCGGATTCTCCACGATGGCCGATGGCCGTGCGGTGGTCGAAGCGCTCGCGGTGGAACATCCCCAGCACTATGAGGCCCTCACCACACTTAAGTGGATCTTCTTCAATCGCGGCCCGGGCATCGATCATCGCTGGTCGGGCCCGTTCATCGACCTCGGTGTCGATGGCGCGCCGCTCACCCTCCGGGCGTTCTACCCGGTTCGAGCCTTCCCGGATATGGCGCCCGCCGACCAACCACGGGCGTACGAGGCCATGCGGTGCTTTAGCCAGATGGCGGCCAGCGACCGATTCACGATCGCGTATCCATTTGCGCCAGGCGATCTGGTCGGGTTCGACAACCGACGCATCCTGCACGGTCGTGACGCGTTCGAGTCCGGTGGGCATCGTCACCTGCGTGGCATGTACATCGACCAAGACGAAATCCGATCGACCGGCCGTGTCATCAGCCGCCGATTGGCACTAAAGACCACAGACTGAATAAGGGAGAGCCATGAGCGACAAGCATGAGGGTGTGTTCATCACCTGCGCGGTGACCGGGGGAGGGGCCACGACGGCCAAGTCGGACAAGATTCCGATCACGCCCGAGGAGATCGCGAACGCGTGTATCGAATCGGCAAAGGCCGGCGCTGCGATCACCCATGTTCACGTTCGTGAGGACGATGGTTCGGCCTCACGAGACCTTGGCAAGTACGCCGAGGTCGTCGAGCGAGTGCGTGAATCCGACACCGACGTTGTGCTCAACCTGACCGCCGGAATGGGCGGTGACCTCGTGCTCGGAGGAACGGAGAACCCGCTACCTCCAAACCCTGACGGCACCGACATGGCTGGGGCGACCGAGCGTGTCGAGCATGTTCGCCAGCTCAAGCCCGAAATCTGCACGCTCGACTGCGGCACCATGAACTTCGGCGAGGGCGACTACATCATGACGAACACGCCCACGATCCTCGAGGCGATGGCCACGCAGATGAACGAGATCGGCACCCGCATCGAGATCGAAGCGTTCGACACCGGTCATCTCGCGCATGCGAAGGATCTTGCGCGGCGAGGCATCATCCCGGACCCGGTGATGGTGCAGCTCTGCATGGGTATCCCGTGGGGCGCCCCCGACGACCTCAACACCTTCATGGCGATGCGCAACAACATCCCTGATGACTGGACCTTCTCGGCCTTCAGCATCGGTCGCAACCAGTTGAAGTACGTATCTCTCGCTGCAATGGCTGGTGGCAATGTTCGAGTCGGCCTCGAGGACAACATCTATCTCAGCCGCGGTGTGCTCGCCTCGAATGGTGACCTCGTCGAGCGAGCCGTCACGATTCTCGAAGCGCAGAACTACAACGTGCTCACGCCAGCTCAGGTTCGCGAGAACCTCGACTTGACCAAGCACGGCTGAGGTAGATCGATGAGCGAGTGTGAGATAGTCCGTATCGAACGTGCCGCGGTCGTGGGCTGTGGCGTGATCGGCGCGGCGTGGGCGAGTCGGATGCTGCTCAACGGTGTCGATGTCGCCGTTAGCGATCCGAACCCTGATGCCGAGCAGATTCTCATCGAGGTTCTTGGCAATGCGATTGCCGCATACGACGACCTTGGCCTGCCCACCGACCAGCAGGGGACGTACCGAATCGCCACTTCGCTTGCCGACGCGGTTACAGACGCGCAGTTCATTCAAGAGAGCGTTCCGGAACGCCCCGACGTCAAGGCCGCGGTCTTGGCCGCGATCGAAGCCGCTGCACCAGCGGACACGATCATTGGTTCATCGACGTCGGGCATCAAGCCCACCGTCATGCAACAGGGCATGACCAACCCCGAGCGACTGCTCGTCGGCCACCCGTACAACCCGGTCTACCTGCTGCCGGTGGTTGAGGTTGTCGGTGGCGAGGCCACAACGATCGAGAACGTCCGTCGAGCACAGGGCATCTATGCCGGGATCGGGATGCGACCCATCCACTGCCGAGTCGAGATCGATGCGTTCATCGGCGACCGGCTTCTCGAAGCCGTGTGGCGCGAGGCTTTGTGGTTGGTTAGCGACGGGGTGGCTACCACTCAGGAGATCGACGACATCATGACCCACGGTTTCGGCCTTCGATGGGCGCAGATGGGGCTGTTTGAGACATACCGAGTCGCCGGCGGCCCCGGTGGGTTCCGGCACTTCATGGAGCAGTTCGGGCCCACCCTCGAGTGGCCCTATTCGAAGCTCATGGATACGCCCGAGTTCACCCCTGAGCTGGTCGACACCATCGTCGAGCAAAGCGACGCACAGTCAGGTGAGTACGACGTGCGGGAGCTCGAACGCATCCGTGATCGCAACGTGGTCGGCTTCCTCAAAGTCCTCGAAGCTAATGACTGGGCAGCGGGCACAACCATCGCCGCGCATCGCAACCAGCAAAGCGAGTAACTAGTCGAGCAAGCCTTCGAGCAGCTGGAGCGACGGTCGAGTTGACCCAGAACTACTTCCGACTTGACTCCACCTCTCGTGCACCATAGGTTCGCAATTGACAAGAGGAACAGGCGACGAGAGGTGGGGTCAAGGGTCAGCGAAGACCGCAGAGAGCGGGCTATCGCCGAGTAGTGAACACTGTAATCGTTCTGAATAATTCCGTACAAGTTCGATTTTCTTTTCCGTGTTCCGTGAGGCACTTGGTGTGCCTCGACAGGCGACCATGTCCGTCGGCGACGTTGCCGTCCTTTTGGACGGCAACGAATATCCGTGCGCGGCCTAAATCTGGCAGTTGATCTCTCCCTCGTGGTCGTTTTCACGAACCACACGCTTCTTCGGGAGCTAGAAGGGAACGAAATGAAATCACTCAGAAGGAAAGGGGTGCTGCTGTTCGCATTGACCAGCCTCCTCTTCGCAACCCTGGGAGGGAGCACTGCTCTCGCCCAAGACATCGAAGAAGGGGGAGACGACGACGTTCGTCCGTCGCCTCCATCGATCGGCGCAGACATACCAGTGACCTACTTCGGTCCTCCACCTTCATCGGTCGAGCCCGAGTTGATCGGAGATCTCCAGCTTCTTACTGCAGGAGTCCTGGACGAGGATGCGGGCACGATTGAGTTGCCGCTGTATTACGGTCAAATTCAGGACAGTGGTGAAAGTGTCTACTACATCGTCACCGACACCACCGATGGTGATACCGCCGACGCACTCGGCCTGAACCACGCACCGAAGTTGACCTTCGCCGATGACGGCCGCGCCGTCCGCGAGGCTCAGTACGACCGAGACGGAGTGCTGCATTTCGTTGGTGGCGGTGTCGACTTCTCGCCCGAGCGAGTCCTCGTTGCGGGCAACGTCGATGACCCGGATGCACCAGCTTTCCCACCATCGGAGTTCCAACCCGGAGCCGTTGGTGACGAGCTGTACACACCGTTGGTGAGGATCACCAACGCTGGCGACCACATCTACAACACCACCACGGTTGCGTTCGATGTGGAAGACGATGACATCGACTTCTGTGAAGGTGACGTTGACTACAGCCTCGTTCACGACTCCGTCGTATCGATTTGCCCCGGTGAGGGAGCCGAGCCCGGCACGGTAACCATCGAGTTGGTTCCTGGCTTCAGCTTCGCCCGTCCGGTGTTGTACATGTCAATGGACGCAAACCACCCGCTTCCGGCAACCCTTGAAAAGGCGATCTTCGCCCCTGGTTTGCTCGACATTCAGGTAGGCAGCGACGATTCGCTGTTCAGCCCTGTGGAGCGCATCTTTGGTTTCGCCAATGGCCCAACCAACCTCGACGATGGTCGCACGAACCCACAACGCCAAGGGTTTGAAAGCGCCCTTCGCGGTGAGGGATCAACGCTGAACGTGCTCGGTGGCATCCCCACATTTGCTACCGACTACAGCCCGCTTTGGGATCTGAACGTTGGTGAGTGGACAGAGGAGGCAATCGCAAACGGCTTCGATGCTCGCCTTACCGAAGAGTTCCAGATCCTGGGATTCGTCCAGCGTGGCTGGCTGACCGGCCCCGGCGGTAGCCCCTATGGCTCCAGCGGATTCATCATCAATTGCCCAATCGTGCACCGGTTCTTGTAACCCGTCCCAAGACAAGGAGGAAAAGATTATGAAGATTACAAACGGAAAATTGATTCCCGTACTTTTGTTGCTCGCATTGATCGCAGCAGCGTGTACGGCAGTTGGCGCACAAGAGGGGCCACCACCAGAAGAACCCGCCGAAGCACCCGAAGCGGAAGAAAGCACAGCGCTTGAAGAGACGGGTCCACTCGTGGTCGAGGGCATCGAATTGCCACCGACAGCAGGAGGGGCTGCCGCGGAAGCGGTCGTTAACGAAACCGCCGCCAACACACGGGCAACCACTGGTGTTGAAGGTGTCGACATCAACGAGTTGGAGGAGCTGGAGGACGAAGACGATGTTCGACCTTCGCCGCCATCGATTGGTGCTGACGTTCCTGTCACCTACTTTGGTCCGCCGCCGACTTCGGTCAACGAGAACTTCGTTGGTCCGAATCAGCTGTTGACCGCTGGTGAACTCGACGAAGACGCGGGCTACATTACGTTGCCGCTCTACCGTGGTCGTCTGGCCTCGAATGGTCCCAACGATGGACGCAACATTTGGTACATCGTCACCGATACTTCCGATGAGGGCAATGCCGATGCGTTGGGTTTGAACTTCAGCCCGAAGCTGAACTACAGCAACCTTCCACCCGAAGACGTCGACTTCTTCACGAGCACTAGTGTGCGCCGGTCGTTCTTCGACCGCGACGGCATCTTGGTGTTCCAGGGAGGCTTTGTTGACTTCTCGCCGGAGCGGTCGGTGACGCCAGGAAGCACCGATACCAGCGGTACGAACAACCTGCTGGACACCGTGACAGCGATTCCAGGTGCGGTTGGAACCGACGTTGGTGACGCTGATGGCTTCTACAGCCCGTTGACGTTGATCTCCAACGCTGGTGGACATACCTACAACGCTCCTGCAGTGTCGAATGCTTCGGAGAGCACACTTCAGGCAATGTGCGGTGGCGAGATTAACTACGACTTCGTCCATGACTCCGTCGTGTCGATTTGCCCCGGTGAGGGTGGCGATCCCGGAACAGTGACGCTCGAACTCGTACCTGGGTTTAGCTTTGGCCGCCCGGTGTTGTACCTGTCGATGGACTCGAACCTGGCAACACCAGCCGCCCTCGAAGGTGCGATTCACGCACCCGCGATGAGCAACATCCCTGTTGGTCGCGATGACTCACTGTTCAGTTCGGTTGAGCGGATCTTTGGTTTCACCAACGGTCCGGTCAGCGCCGACAATGAGGGTTCCGATCCGCATCGTCAGGGATTCAACAGCGCCATCCTTGGTGAAGGCGAACCGCTGAATGTTCTCGGTGGCATCCCGACGATCGCCACCGATTACAGCCCCCTGTGGGATCTGAACCTTGGTGAGTGGACCCAGGATGCAATCGACCAGGGAGTCACCAGTCGACTCACCGAGGAGTTCCAAATCCTCGGTTTCGTCGAAGACGGATGGCTGACCGGTCCAGGCGGCAGTGCGTATGGCTCGAGCGGAGTCTTGATCAACTGCCCAATAGTCCACCGATTCCTCTAGCGGATAGCTAGATCGGAGATCGAGCGGCGGCCGATCTACGCCGGCTGACAGCGCCCCACACGAATTCCCTCCTGCGGTGAGGGGTGTGGGGCGCTGCCTGTGCCGATCTCTGAACGAAACAAGCCAAGGCCCTACCATGCGAAAATACTTCTCTGCGAAAATGCCTCTCGGCAGAACTGCTCTCTTCACGGTTGTTGTCATTGTGTTGATGACCGCTGAACTTGCGGGTGCATCCGAAGTCGAACCCGACGCCGATGCGCCAACGTCGGAGTTCGACCCCTTCGTAGTCTACGACTGGGCCGCCGACGGCTCAGAGTGTGACATCTCTCCCGAGCTGCTCGCAGCGGTAGGGCGGGTCGCATCCAACCATGGCGATCTCGAAAGCTACTCGTTCGCGGAAGACGGAACTCTTGAGCCGCCGTTGTATGGCGAACGCGGCGATGGGGCGCGTCTCAATCTCGCCACCCTCCAAGACTCTGACTTTGGTGCGATCGACGCCGATGTCTTCTGGGACCGTCCGGTCGGACCGTTCCAAATTCTTCCAGTGTCGTGGCACTTCCACGGACTCGACGGGAACGCCGATGGCTCGATCGATCCGCAGAACCTTTGGGACGCGTCAGCGTCTGCAGCGAACTTTCTCTGCCAGAAGGGAGCTGGCACTGGTGGCGATGAAGACGCTGCCATCCGCATCTACACCGGAAGTGACAAGTTGAGAGACCTTGTCCTCGAGCACTATGAGGAATACCGAAGCACGCCCGCACAGGTCAACGCGGTGGTCCCTGTCGTCGAGGCCGACGACGAAGAGTCAGATGACGCTAACGAGCCCGACGAGACTGAGTTCGAGGAGGCGGACGACCTTAGCGAGACCCAATCCGACGAGACGGATGACGCCGATGAGCCTGAGCGCCAGCTGGAGGTCTCGCTGTCGAGCGGCGAAGAGTTGGTAGGTGACTGGAACGGTGATGGCACCAAGACTGAGGCGACTTGGGTGATCGATGATCAGCTATTTGTTTTTCGTTCTGCGACGGCAAAGGTGATCCCGCTGGATTCCAACGGACGCCCCTACGGCGCTCAGATACACATAGGCGACGCGCTCCAGACGACACCACTAGTTGGTGATTGGAATGACGATGGCTTCGACTCGATCGCAATTCGACGTGAACTTGACGATGACACTCATGTCGTTGAGTTCTTTGACCGGTTTGCACGAATCGAGATGCAAACCATCTTTATCGAGCCGGACGATGATCTCGATGCGATTTGGGCGGCGTTGCGCGGCGACGAGCCTGAGGAGGCAGGCACCGAGTTTGATGGACACTCTCACGGCGAGATCGAGGCGGTGGTCGACACCCACAACGGCGAGGAGATCGAATTGGTCCGTGTTCAGGGCATCTTGGTCAACATCACCATCGCCGACAACGTGGACGCGATGCTCGATGCCGCCCGCGCCGACGGTCTGGAGCTGACCGGATGGGGTTGGCGAAGCCACGAACGACAGATCGAACTGCGAACAGCGAACTGCGCTGACCCGTTTGAAACACCGTCGTCGCAGTGCAGCCCGCCGACCGCTACCCCTGGCAATTCACGCCACGAGTTTGGTTTGGCTATCGATTTCCATGTCGATGGCGTCGCGATCTCGCGGTCGACCCCAGAGTTCGGCTGGCTGTCTGAGAATGCCGCAACCTTTGGTTTGTTCAACCTTCCGTCGGAAGCTTGGCACTGGTCTGACAACGGGCGATAGCGCCGAATTTCAGCAGTGGAGTGTGGCCCGATCGCCACTAGTGCAGTGATGTATCGCGATATGGCCAAATACGACGGTCTTCGCACACTTTGTGAACTCCAGGCGCA
>CAZTDG010000020.1:0-26706 GCA_964612655.1 uncultured Acidimicrobiales bacterium
CTCTATACGCGTTGGAATGGCCGGTGCAACACCCCTGCATTCGCTCGTGTGGCGGGCAAGATCGGGCGGCTAGGCGCTCCGGTGGATACCGACTACGGGCTTCGTGAGTTTGCGTTGATCGATCACGATGGAAACTTGCTGCGCTTGGGCGCGCCTATTAACTAATCGAGCTAATCGATCTCTCGTAGCTTTTTGTTGATCAACTTGTTGATCGCCGCCCGCTTGCCTGGTGTGCGAACCACGCACTCGCCGATAGCACCGAAGGAACGAACCCGGACGCGCATCGTGGATTGGCCCTCGTAATTACGCATCTTGTTGGCCGTCTCACCGATGAGAATAAACCCGGTCATTTCGACCGTGGCACCCGGCGGCACGATGATCTTTGTTTCACCGATGAGCGTGAATGCTTGAATGTCGACAACTTGAGCGTCCACCTCGGTGAGATCGAGTGTTTGTGAACCCATCATCGTGAAGGTTCGACTCGGTGCTCCGGGAGTCCAGCGGCCGTTGTTCTTGCGAGCGCCAAAGATCGAGACCATCCATCGGGCGCCGCTCGCCGTTGCGTGAACATCGACCGTGTCATCCGTTGAGGTGGTCGGTGGGCCCGCTGGAGGTGGTGGTTGCAGCGCAGGGAGGTCGTCGAGAACATCGCCGATCTCCGAGCCCACCTTGGCGGCGTATACCCGGCCTACTCGTTCTTCGAATTCGTCGAGCGTGATTCGGCCTTCGTCTTGCGCGGTTTTAAGCCGTTCGACGTAGGCCTCGCGCTCCGCATGTGAAAGCCGCACTTCTGGTCTAGTGCGAGGTGTATTCGCCAGATCCTCATCTGCACTCATACTTCGATGGTAGCGCAGTCAGATTTTGGGGGACTCTCGGGTGCCTTCACGCAAGCCGTTGTCAGCGACATGGATTCTCGCTGTCATAGCGCGTGGGTACTGTGCCACTACGGTTCGCCGCTATCGAGGGATCGCCCTCCAATGAACACAATCTTTGGAGACCCTCATGTCTGTTACCCAACACGATCTCGAGCTGATACGTACAGAGCTCGAGGCCAAACTTGCTACTGCTAACCTCGACCACGTGAGGACTGCGAACGCGATCGGCGCATACGGCGAACGATTCACTGCCATGGACTCGCGCTTCGACGCGTTAGAGCTGCGGTTCGACCTGTTTTCCCAGGATGTCGATCGCCGCTTTGAACAAGTGGATCGCCGGTTTGACGAGATGGATCGACGGTTTGACGAGATGGATCGCCGGTTTGACGAGATGGATCGCCGGTTTGAGCGCATTGAAACACGAATCGGTCGCCTGGAAGTGCGCTTGGATTCGCTCGAAGCCAAACTCGACAGCCGGTTTAGTTGGCAGACGTTCGTGACCGTCGCCGTCGGCATCATCGTCCTCTTTGGTGATGTGATTCGCCCGCTCATTGGCCTCGGCTAGCGGGACATTGCAATGACACAACTCATCGAACCGGACCGTCCCTCAGCCGACGACGTATTGGCCGAACTGACCGAGCACGTACAACTCCTCGCCGGGCCAGATGCTCAGCCACGTCCCGAACAAATCGAAGCGGTCACCGCGGTAGTCGCTGACCGCAAGCGCACTCTTCTCGTCGCCCGGACAGGCTTTGGAAAATCTGCGGTGTACTTCTCTGCCACAAAGATCTTGCGGGCCCGAGGTTGGGGGCCGAGCATCGTCATCTCACCGCTGCTCGCCTTAATGCGCGACCAGGTCGCGGCAGCCGAACGGCTCGGTCTGCGAGCCGAAACGATCAACTCATCCAACGTCGATGATTGGGGAGAGGTCGAGGACGCACTTCTCGCCGACGAGGTCGACCTCCTGCTCATCGCCCCCGAACGATTGGCGAACCCAGGCTTTCGCGAGCGGGTGTTCGCTATGATGCTGGCCCGCCCGTTTGCGCTTGTCTGTGATGAGGCCCACTGCATCAGCGACTGGGGTCACGACTTTCGGCCCGACTACCTGCGACTCCGACACGTGATCGATGAGCTGCCCTCTTGGTCACCGATCCTGGCCACGACGGCGACGGCCAACCAACGAGTCACCGACGATGTCGCATCGCAACTGGGTTCCGACACGGTCGTCCTGCGGACGAGCCTGGATCGTGAGTCGCTGCACTGCTCGGTGGTCGAACTCGCCGACGATGCCGAGCGATTGGCCTGGGTGGCCGAACACCTAGGAGAGATCGACGGCTCAGGAATCATCTACGCGCTCACCGTGGACCAAGCTCAACGCGCCGCCGACTGGCTTCGACAATGCGGACACGATGTTGCGGCGTACTCGGGGTCCACAGCACCCGAAGATCGAGAACGTTTGGAGGCCCGACTCCGCAACAACGAGTTGAAGGCGTTGGTGGCGACTTCGGCCCTGGGCATGGGCTTCGACAAACCCGACATGGCGTTCTGCATCCACCTCGGCATGCCTCCGACACCGATCGCTTACTACCAACAGATCGGCCGTGCCGGCCGCGGTATCGACCATGCGGAGGTCATCGCACTACCGCGCCCCGCGGAAGACGAACGGGTCTGGGCGTGGTTCGAATCGGTGTCGTTGCCTTCAGAAGAGGTCTGTCAACGAGTGCTTGATGAGCTCGATGTCAGTCGGGCGACATCGATCCCAAAACTTGAAGTCGCGGTCAACATGGGGCGTTCACGGCTCTCGACTTTGCTCAGCATCCTCGATGTGCAAGGCGCGATCCGGCGGGTGAAGGGCGGTTATGTTCGGTCGTCTGAGCCATGGAGCTACAACGCGGAACTCGCCGAGCGCCTCCGACAGCTCCGCGCTGCTGAAGCTGATCAGATGCGTGGCTACGCCAGCCACGACGGATGCCGACTGCGGTATCTGCGAGAGTTGCTCGACGATGCCGAAGCTGCGGACTGTGGCCGGTGTGATCGATGCGTTGAAGAGCCTCGCTGGGATGCATCGCCATCGCCACAGACGCAGTCTGCTCGAGAACATCTCCGCGGCAGCGACATCGGCATTGAGCCGCGGCGGCAATGGGCGACCAACCTCGATGAACCCAAGGGACGGATCCCGAAGAACCGTCAAGCGTCATTTGGCCGCTCGTTGAGTCGCATCGGTGACGGCGGGTGGTCTCCCGAAATCGAAGCGCTCCTCGACGGTAGTCGCAGCGAGCTCAGCCCCGAAATGCTGAACGGTATTGTCGGTGTGCTTCGGCGTTGGGACTGGCAGACACGCCCGGGATGGGTGTGCCCGATGCCGTCACGTCAACATGGGCGCCTCATCCAGGTGTTGGCCAGCGAGATCGGTCGGCTCGGAAAGCTCCCAGTTCATTCGTGTCTCGAACGCGATCCGGCAGCGGGTTACCAGTCCGAGCAAGCCAACAGCGCCTACCAACTCGCCAATGTCTGGGGCCGAATCACGGTGCGGCCTGACGACCTACCTCCCGAGCCGTTGCGGTCGATGCCGGTCCTCCTCGTCGACGACACGGCCAGCAGCCGATGGACCCTGACGGTCGCCGCCTTCGTCCTCCAAGAAGCCGGGACTGGCCCCGTTCTGCCCTTCGTCCTCCAAACCCGCTGACCCCAGGAGATCTAGGAACGGTGGACATGAATATTTCATGCTGAGTGTTCCTAGATCTCTCAGGATCGAAGAAATGCGTGGGCCATTCGAACGAGTTCATCTGGAGCATCGGTATACATCGACCACAGAATTTCTTGGATGCTCCAGCCGTGAGCCTTGGCACGATTGCGCTTTCGTTTGTCTCGTTCCATCGCCAGTCTTCCGGAGTGAAACTTGAGACCGTCGAGTTCCCAGGCCTTCCGTTCGCTAGGCCAGGCGAGGTCTGTTTGAAGTATCAGCGCGCCGAGGTCATCGGTGATCCGGTATTCGATCAGCGGTTTCGGGACGCCGTTTTCTACCAGAAGCTGCACGATCAGTCGACTGAAATCTGAAAGCGGGATCGTTTGATCCTCAAGGCGAAACGCCAGCAATTTGCGCATCGGTCCGCAGCCGTTCCTGCCCTGTCGCGAGTGCCGACGTAGAGACAGGGCGAGCTCTTCCCACGATGTGTATTCGCGACGAATTGCATCTTCGCAGAGGCGTTCGAAACGACTGAATGATACGACAGCCGCACAATCAAGCAACGTCCTTTCGATGCCGGTGCAGGGGACTCCTCGGCGAGTTGTCTGATCCCGCAGGTGCCATTGAGTGGATTGGTGAAGCCGAGCGTCGTGAGTCGAACGAGTTGTCTTGCTCACCGTGATCTCCACCGGTGGCTCGTCGTAGAGGATGAGATCCCACAACGCCGCGGCGCAGCGGTGAGATGCGACGCCATTGGTATGTAGGCAGGTAACGATGAGGCTTCCTTCCCAGCTCTCAGCGGCGGCGGTGAGTCGGTAGGTCGAGGGCAACACACGGGTCCATTGCCCCGTCCTGAGCCGATAGTCGATTTGTTGTTTGCTCAAACCAGCGGCGATCGCCTGAGCACGGCTCACGTGCCCATGTTGATCTCGGAACAATTCGTCGACGCGAGCGTCCCTATCGTCGTTCGACATTGCCTTCTCCATCTCAGCCGCGCGGCCGTACGAGTGAAGGGGGAAGTGCAATTCCAGTCTGCCACCCGCTACTGACACTCAAAGCCCGGGGGAATCTAGGAACGCTGGACATGAATATTTCATGCTGAGTGTTCCTAGATCTCCTAGTAGTAGCGTCGGGCGATGGATGATTTTCCGATCGATCGAGTGCGGGCCGATACGCCAGCGGTACGTGATGTCCTGCACTTCAACAACGCTGGCAGCGCGTTGCCTCCGACGATCGTGGTCGACACCGTTGTGGACTACTTGCGACGAGAAGCCGAGATCGGCGGCTACGAAGCTGCGGCCGAAGCAGCCGAGACCCTCGCTGCCACCTATAGCTCTCTAGCCGCGCTCGTCGGTGGCCGTGCAGATCAGATCGCCGTTATTGAGAATGCGACTCGGGCGTGGGACATGGCGGTCTACGGGTTCCCCTTTAAGCAGGGCGACCGGGTCATCACGGCTCGCAGTGAGTACGGAAGCAACCTCCTCGCGTTCCTTCAGCTAAAGAAGCGCTTCGGCATCGAGATCGTCCTCGTCGAAGACGATGCCGACGGCCAGATCGACCTCGACGCGTTGGAAGTCGAACTTGAGCGAGGTGCAGCGATGATGTCGCTATCGCACATCGCGACCAGCGGGGGCCTTATCAACCCGGCGGCCGAAGTCGGCCGCCGCTGTCGTGAGCATGACGTGTTCTTTGTGCTCGACGCGTGCCAATCGCTCGGACAAGTTCCCCTCGACGTCGCCGAACTGCATTGCGACGTGCTGTCGACCACAGGCCGCAAGTACCTGCGCGGTCCCCGAGGCACCGGGTTCTTGTGGGTGGGGGATAAGGCGATGGAGATATTAGAGCCGCCGTTGATCGACCAGCATGCGGCAGTGTTCATCTCCGATGACGAATACGAACTCCTGCCAGATGCCAAACGTTTCGAAAATTGGGAGCGCTACTTTGCCGGTCAGCTCGGGCTCGGCGCGGCTGCTGACTATCTCCTCGACCTCGGCGTCGAGGCAACGACCGCGCGGCTATGGGAGCTTGGGGCGGAAGTCCGCGCGAGGCTTGACGTGATGCCCGGCGTCACCGTCCACGACAAGGGCCTCAATCGGGGTGGCATCGTTACCTTCACGGTCGAGAATATGACCGCAACGGAGGTAAAGGCCAGCTTGTCTGCTGATCGAATCAACACGTCGGTCTCGGTGGCATCGACGTCGCGCTATGACCTCGGCGACCGCGGCCTCGACGAAGTCGTCCGAGCATCGGTGCACTACTACAACACGCTCGAGGAAGTAAGCAGATTCGAGACCGCAGTCGGTCACCTTAGCTAGACCGTTCTGGGAACTACCAGCATGAATAATTCATGTTCAGTGTTCCTAGATTCCCAAGGGCTAGAACTTGGTGCGGATCGCCCAGAGGTCGGGGAACATCGGCTTGAACAGTGTTGTCTGTAGGTAGGCCGCGCCATCGGAACCGCCGGTGCCACGCTTGGTGCCGATCGTTCGACGGACCATCATCACGTGGCGATAGCGCCACTCCTGAAGCTTCTCGTCGAGGTCGGTCAACAGCTCGCACAAACCAATGAACGCCTCGTCTTCGTAACACGAGACAATCACATGCTGGAGATCTGCGTTCTCCTGGATCGGTTCTCGAACGTCACGGTTCAATACCTCTTCGGGAACATCGAGCCCGGCCCGGTCGAGAGCCCGAACGAATCCGTCCCACAAGCTCGGCTCGTCGAGTCGGCGTTGTAGGCGCGCCCGCTCGTCCTCGTCGTACCAATCGAGGTCGACCCTGTCTTTGGTGCCGAGTACAAATTCCAGCTCGCGGAACTGGGCCGACTGGAACCCGCTCGCATTGGCCAGGAACGATCGGAAGCTGGCGAACTCGGCGGGCGTCATCGTTTCCAGCACATCGATTTGGGCGATGAGGGTACGGAAGATCTTGATGACCCGATGCAGGTGATGTCGTGCGCTCGAGATTTTGTGCGCATCGAGCCGGGTGATGATGTAGTCGATCTCGTGGAGAACCTGTTTGAACCACAGCTCATACACCTGATGGATCACGATGAAGAGCGTCTCGTCGTGCTCAGGCTTTCCCGAAGCTTCGTCGACTGAGACGCATTGCTGCAGCGACAGCAGCTCTGGGATCTTCAGATAGCTGCGATAGGTGAAGTCGTCATCGAAAGACGACGCGAGTTCTTTGGAGGGGTCGGATACTTCGCTCACTGAGTCTCCGATGATACGGCGTCGCCGCCCGCGACGATGGGAGCACCCTTGCCGCCGTGCACGGTGCTGCAGTTCCAACAGGTTCGAACGTCGAGGTCAGCATCGAACGCGTCGAACAGAGGAGGCAGGTCCTTGTCGATCTCCTGCACCTGAACTTCAACCCGATGCACTCGCTCATTGCAGTTCGTGCAGCACCATTCGAAGCCATCGAGCTCGCCGGGGGCACGGGCGTACTCAACGACCAAACCGATCGAGTCCGGGTCAGGTCGTTGGGGTGAGTGCCGTAGATGTGGGGGCAGGAGATAGATCTCACCCTCTCGGATCGGCATCGGGAAGGGAACGGTTCCGTGTTCGGGCCACAGCCACAGCTCCATGTCGCCCTTGAGCTGGTAGAAGAACTCCTCGCGAGGGTCGTCGTGGAAGTCGTTCCGTCGATTTCCGCCGCCGACCATCATGATGATCATGTCGGCCTCACGCCAGACCTGTTTGTTGGCGACAGGTGGGACGAGCTCATCGCGATGGTCGTCGATCCATTGCTGCAGGTTGAACGGTCGACGAAGGAGTGGGTCGCTGGGGTCGTACTCGGTCATGTGTTCCTGTCGTCGCCCGACTTTCGATCGGGCGTTCGCTCAACGTCCCAATTTACCCAACCCGGTGGCTGGTGCAGAGCTAGCGTCGCTAGATGAGTTTCGTATCTTTGGTAGCCCTACTGGTCGATGACTATGACGATGCAATTTCGTTTTACTGCGATGTACTCGGATTCGAACTGGTGGAAGATTCGCCGTCGACCACCAACGACGGTCGACCAAAGCGATGGGTTGTCGTGCGGCCACCTGGCGGCGAGACCGGGATTCTGCTGGCACGCCGCGATGGCGATGAGCAGGCAAGTCTCGTTGGGCGACAACACGGTGGCCGGGTGGGGTTCTTTCTGCGTGTCGACGATTTCGACTCGACACTCACCGCGCTCACCGAGGCTGGAGCGACGATCCACGGCGAACCTCGCGATGAGCCCTACGGGCGGGTGGTCGTCTTCGAAGACCTCTACGGCAACAAATGGGACCTCTTGAAGGCTTAGCCGCCAAGGGCTTCGCCCCTATTTTGGCGGCACGCGTTCAAGATCAATCATTCGTCGCAATCGCACATTCGCTTCGCTCGGTGTGCTCTGCGGAAGGCTTAGCCGCCAAGGCTCCGCGCCGTTCGCTCCGCTCACTAACCGAGTTTCGTCTCTCCGATCCGAAACATCGCAGCAACTCTGGCGGCACGCGTTCAAGATCAATCATTCGCCGCAATCGCACTCAGCGGATTTCGAAGCTTTGGATTAGCCCCATGGGGTCCCCATCGACGTTTGGGGGATTCTCCTAGCTCCACGCGCATCTGAGGTTCCGTACCTTCATTACATACCCCTCCAAGCGGCACCCTGTCGCACGAAAGGAACATAATGAATTGGGAACCTAACTCCGCCTCGATGCACTCACCTGCTTGGGTGATGTTCACCCAACTCAACTTCGGCCTCACGCTTTCCGCGATGGCCTTTGCGGTCTGGGCGATGCCCGTGGACACCTGGATCCGGGCCTTCGTTGCCCTTGGACTCCTCGCTCTGGTCGGCGCAACGATCACGATGACCAAGACCATCCGCGACGTTCACGAAGGTGGCAAAGTCACGAACAAGGTCGAGAACGCGAAGGTTGAGAAGCTCCTCATGGACACCGATTTCGTCGGGGCGTGAGCGATCTCGGCGTCAGGGTGGGATCGAGTACCAGAACACTCGGTCCCACCCCAGACGGCGTCGGTTAGATGCAGAGCCCCTCGGGGGTGATGGCCCGTGAGCAAATCACTCGGGTTCCAACCCGGGCTGGATCGATGCCGTTGATCACGAACGCATCGGCGTCGGCGTGGGTGAAGAAGTAGAGGATCTCGAATCGGTAGCCATCGATGGCATCGTCTTTCAACCCGGTGATCTCGTAGACGGCGGTGCCGCCCTGAGCGTCGTCGGCACCTTCTTGAATCAGCGTGATGACCGCGTCCTCGTCGAACCCGTAGCGCTCGGCGAGGATTTCGATCGTTCCTTGGCTTGTGGTGGCCTCAAGCCCGTCGACATTGGGATCATCAACCCTCGGGCCGAGGACAAAGTCCCGAGGCAACGAGTCGGTTAGAAAGCGACTGGATACCCAACCCGTTTGGCCGCCGTCGCTCGTGGTCACCTGCCACCAGTCCGTCGCGTTGACGGGAGTGCACTCGCCAGTGGTGAATAGCTCTTTGCCGCGGGCGAAGGTAGCGATGACCTCGTTCGACGTGCCAGGACCTGAGCGCATGTTCAGCCCCCCGTCCGCATCGTCGAGGGCGACATCTACGGTGACTGCTTGCGTGGGAGCTGAGCAAGTTTCCACGGGCGCCTCAGTGGTCGTTGTCGTCGTGCTCGGCACACCCGTGGAGGTCGTCTCCGTGGGAGCGGTCGTCGTGGTTGTCGTCGCTTCGACGGACTGTGCTGTTTGGTCGGCGGTGGCAATCGCCTCGGGGGCTTCGGAGATGTTCGCCGAATCGTCGACCCGCGAGTCATCGGTTTCGACGACCGGGTCTGGCGCCTCAGCGCCTGCGAGAGGGTCGTTCGCTTCGGTTGACCCGCAGGCCGCCAGAATCACTATTCCGATGACCAAGAAGATGCTGTTTCGTAGTTTCGCCATACATCCACTATCGACGAGGGAGTGAAAGCGGTTAATGGGGGGTTCCCCCGACGACCTGCATTGCTAGGTGCTTGCCTTCGGTCCCGTGGGTAAATCCCAGTAGCCTCTCTCCCCATGTCGCAACAGTCCATGAGTGACCGGATCGCCGATCTTGAACGGCGCCAAGAAGAGGCTCGCCACGCAGGTTCAGAGCGGTCCGTGGAGCGTCAGCGCTCCAAGGGCAAGATGCTCGCCCGCGAACGTATTGAGTACTTGCTCGACCCGGGGTCCTTCCACGAGCTCGACATGTTGGCCCGACATCGTGCACACGACAGTGGCATTGAAACTCGGCCCTACACCGATGGGGTAGTGACCGGTTGGGGCACCATCGACGGTCGCAAGGTCTTTCTCTTCTCCCAAGACTTCACCGTCTTCGGTGGCGCTCTGGGTGAGGTGTTCGCCGAGAAGATCCACAAGGTGATGGACTTGGCCGCCAGCGTTGGAGCGCCGATGATCGGTCTCAACGATGGCGCGGGCGCCCGCATCCAAGAAGGCGTGGTCAGTCTCGACGCGTACGGCGGCATTTTCTATCGGAACGTGCAGGCCTCGGGCGTCATCCCCCAGATCAGCGTCATCCTCGGGCCATGCGCTGGCGGCGCCGTGTACAGCCCAGCCATGACGGACTTTATTTTCATGGTTCGTGAGAAGAGCCACATGTTCATCACCGGACCCGACGTGGTGAAGACGGTGACGGGTGAAGAGGTAACCCTCGAAGAGCTCGGAGGCGCAAAGTCACACTCCTCGAAGTCGGGTGTGGCCACATACACCGGAGAGAGCGAAGAAGACGTGCTCGATCAGGTGAAGGTGCTATTGAGTTACCTGCCGTCGAACAACTTGTCGGCTCCCCCTGATGTAGAGCCGACCGATGAGGCCGAACGTGACTGCCCGTCGCTTCGAGACATCCTTCCGGACAACTCCAACCAGCCCTATGACATGGTCGATGTCATTCGTGAGGTTGTCGACGACGGCGAATTCATGGAGTACTTCCCGAATTGGGCACAGAACATTGTCTGCGGGTTCGCCCGCATCGATGGCAAGACGATCGGCGTGGTCGGCAACCAGCCCAAGGTGTTCGCCGGAGTTCTCGATATCAACTCTGCTGAGAAGGCCGGACGCTTCGTCCGGACCTGCGATGCGTTCAACATTCCGCTGCTCACCTTCTGCGATGTCCCCGGGTTTCTCCCCGGTGTTGACCAAGAACACGGCGGCATCATTCGCCACGGAGCGAAGCTGCTTTACGCGTACTGCGAGGCGACCGTGCCGCGGGTCCAGGTGATTACACGCAAGGCCTACGGTGGCGCGTTCCTCGTCATGGATTCCAAGGCCGTCGGTTCAGATATGAGCTTTGCGTGGCCAAGTGCCGAAATGGCGGTCATGGGGCCCCAAGGTGCCGTCGAAGTGCTCTATCGCCGGGAGCTGCAGGGGGCCGCGAACCCCGAGGCCAAGCGAGCCGAACTGGTGGAGGAATACACCGAGAAGACCGCGAACCCCTACATCGCGGCTGAGCGGGGCTACATCGACGACGTCATCGACCCCGCGGATACCCGGAAGGTCGTCGCCAACGCCTTCCGCATGCTCGAGAGCAAACAGGAACACCTTCCTGAACGAAAGCATGGGAACGTTCCGCTGTGAGCGAAGATGCGACCGCACCAATGCGGTTCCGAATCGGCGATATCCATCCGGCGCCCGATGACGAGACGCTCGCGGCGATTACCGCAGCCCTCGGTGCCGCATGGCCCGAACCCACGGCAGCAGCGCCCACCGTCGTGGTGGACGCCCGCTGGCGGTTTGGGTTGCGTCGATGGAACGACCGTCCGCTCCCTCGGCGGACCTGGGGTCGTGCCTAGCACCTAGAAGTTGCGAGCGTGATCTGGGGTCGGGTCTTCAGTTGTGAGATGCTGCCGAGATGGAACCACTTCGGTTTGGCATCTTGGGAGCGGCTCGGATCGCTCCCAAAGCCCTCATTGTCCCCTCGGCGCAGATCGATACTGCTGAGGTAACCAGGATTGCGGCCCGAGACCGCGCACGAGCGGAACTCTTCGCAAAAGAGCACAACATCACCCATGTCAGCGATGACTATCAACAGGTCATCGAGGCCGACGACGTCGATGTCGTCTACAACCCTCTGCCGATGCATCTCCACGCCGAGTGGACGATCGCTGCACTCCGGTCAGGCAAACATGTGCTGTGTGAGAAGCCGTTCGCGTCCAATGCCAACGAGGCGGCCGAGATGGTCCGTGTCGCCAAAGAGACCGGGCAGAAATTGGGAGAGGCGTTCCACCATCGGTACCACCCGCTTTGGTTGAGAATCTTTGAGGTGCTGGACGCGGGGATCATTGGAACCATCACACGCGCTGAGGGGTACTTCAACATCGCCATCTCGCAACCGGATATCCGCTGGGACTACGCCACTTCGGGAGGGTCCCTAATGGACCTGGGTTGCTACTCGACCATGTGGGTTCGCCATGTCGTTGGCGAGGAACCCACGGTCACCCAAGCCGAAGCCGTCGAGGGCCCCCAAGACATCGACGCCTCGATGTGGGCCGAACTCGAGTTTCCGAGCGGAGCCACCGGACGTGTTGAAAGCTCGATGATCAATGACGCGGAACCAAAGATCAGTCTCCTCATCGAAGGGACGGACGGGTCGATCTCGGTCGAAAATCCGCTGTCTCCCTACAACGCCAACACGCTGGTCGTTCGTACCGAACGCGGCGAGACCTCTGCGTCGATCCCCGACAGCAGCACCTATCTACATATGTTGCGGGCGTTCTGCGACCACGTGACGCATGGAATGCCCTTCCCGACCCAAGGTGAAGACTCGATCAACAACATGGCGGCAATCGACACCATCTACCGTGCCGCCGGTCTGCCATTGCGAGGCGGATTAGGTCTCTGAGCGAGCCGACGAACTCTGCCAGATGCCTGGATGTAGCTCGGTGGTGGCTCCGCTGGGATCCATGTCGGCGAGGTCTTGTTCAAGGTTGTGACATTGCGTCCGTGAGTTCACGTAGGCGCGGAACGCCTTGACCGATTCTTCTTGGGCATGATCGGCCTGCTCGTGGAGGGCAGCATCATCAGGATTGGCATCTGCTTCGAGGCGAATTGTCTCGGCGGCTACGAGCAGACGACCGGCTTCAAAATCGAGTTCGGAAGTCTTGCGTTCGAGTTTCGCGAGCTGGTCCGACAGTCGGGCAATCTCGGCCAGGTCGCTTTCATCAGGCTCTGCGTTCAGCGCAATCTCTTCGATAGCGAGCACGAGGATCCCCAACGGCAGGCTCTCGACGAGCATGCCGAGAGGCGTTTCGTAGGGTCCGAGCGCTGAGCCGCGACGAACGCGCAGGGGAGCGAGTGCCAAAGTGGCCGCGCCGAGGGCGGTTGTTAGCGAGGCCGGGTTTGCGTCGACGCGCTTGACCTCAGCGTTGATGCGGCCGGCTTTGAGAATGCCACTCACCCGCTCGAGTTCAGCAGCGTCTGCGTCGGGCACGTAGGCGATCATCTTCGCCTCCGACCATTCCTCATGTCGTTCGATCAGCCAGGCGAGAAGGGATGTGAGTTGACCCGCTTGATCATCGGACCACCACAACGCGATCTCGCGTTCCTTGCGCGGTGTGTCCTCAAACCTGCGCCAGTCTTCTTGGTTGACATCGAGAACGGCCACGTTCGTGCCGAATCGAACGCAGCTCTGGAGCATCTCGCCATAGACATTGCGCTCTTCATCTGATCCGCGAAGGTCGTGAACACCAAAGAGTGTCAGGTTCGGCCGGACACGACCTAACCCGTGGGCCTGAACGAGGGTCTGCACGCCAGCAGCAGGATCGGCAGAAACGACAGCTCGAGCGAAGCCACCGGGGGCAACCTCATGTACTTCTTCGATCAGCTCGAGCTCGACGGCGGCTGCCTCTTGTCGCTTGACGGGGCCACGCCCCTCGATCACGCGCACCGCGGTGAGGAAACCCGAATCGCCTTCCAGCCACGACGACATCGTCAGCATCCGTTTGCGAGCGTGGGGCTCGCGAGGCACAAAAGCGAGTGCACACGGACGCCAGTCGCGGGCGGGCCGGGGCTCGATCGAGTGTGCTTGAAGGTGATTGCGGGCCCGGTTGTAGTGGTACGAGCCCACGCTGTCGATCCAACGGTCCGGAACATCGCGTCGACGGAGGTAGCCATACAGTGCAACGAAGACCAGCGCAGCGAGTGCGCCGGCGACCGGGTTGATCGCAATGATCGCTCCGACGCAGGCGATGGTTCCGGCGAGGCTCGCCCAGTGGCCACCGAATCGAAAGGTCGGGCGAAAGGCGGTGGAGCCAGCCCGAAACTCGTAATAGGTCGCGTAGTTGATGATCGCGTAGCTCGCCAAGAAGAACATCGAGATGATCGGCGCGATCGCATTGAGATCGCCGACAGCGACGGTCGCAAGAGCGATGATCAGCGAAACACCCAGTGCCTTGCGCGGGTTGTTCGCAGGCCCGGAACCTTCGGCGAACCGGTCGAGGCCTGGCAGAACCTTGTCTTCGCCCAATCGTTGCAGTACCCGAGGGCTTCCCAAAGTCGAAGCGAGAGCAGAAGAAATGGTCGCCGCGAGCACGCCGACCAACATCGTCCAGCTGACGATTGAGAGTTCGCTGATGATGGTGTTCGTGTTGTCCACGAGCGCCATTGCAGTGCTGTTACCGGCGAGCAAGACGATCACTACGAGATAGACGACCGTGGAAAGACCAACGGCGGCGAAGGTTCCGCGGGTAATCGATTCGCTCGGCGTGCGAAGGTCACCCGACATAGCGACGCCTTGACTAAATCCGGTCACCGCGGGAAAGAAAATCGCGAAGGCCGTCCAAAAGCCAACACTGTCCTCGGAACGAGACGCTTCGTCAGGGGCACCGATGTTGCTAGTGAATTGACTGACGTCGAAACTGCTGATCGAACCGAACAGGAATGACAACAACGCAATGACGAGCAGGAACATCACGAAGAACTGCAGTCTGGTTGCGAGGTCAGATCCAACGAATGCGATCAGGGCGATCACCAGCACCAAGCCAGCGGCGATGAGTTGCACCATGCGGGTGCTGTCTCGACCGAGCGCGGTAACGACCGCTTCGGCAAAACCGATCGAGTAGAAGGCGATCGATACCGAGATCGCAAGGTAGAGCACGACGCCGACGGCGCCACCGAACTCAATGCCGAGCGTGCGAGAGATGATGTAGTACTCGCCGCCACCGCCGACTCGAATATTTGTGGCGACGGTCGCAAGCGAGATGCTCGTCAACACCGAGACCAACGTGGACAAGCCCAGAATGAGCAGCGCCTGGAACAGCCCGACCGAACCCACGACGAAGGGAACGAGCAGGAACAGGACAAGCCCGAGAATGGTGAGGATGCTCGGGGTGAAAACCCCGCCAAAGGTTCCAAGCGTCCCCTGCACTGGTTGCGGTGCGTTGGTCGACATTGCAGAGCAGATTAGTGGACCAGCTCAGTTAGATCTTTACGGGCCCAAGAAACTACCGAATGAGCTCCCAGCTGCGAAGCCGGTGGGAGCGGACACGGCCTCTGGCCAACCGCAGCGCGGGTCGAGGGCGCCCTAGCGCCCGGATCCCGCCGTGCGGCTACAGGTCCGGGATTGCTACTTCGATGCGGTCTTGGTGCCACTCGGTGGCTGCATCGAGCGCCTCGCTGGCTTTGCCAACCAGATCGCGTACTTCGAATGCGTGAGCGGGGTAGCACGCAACACCGGCCCAGATGGTGAACTTGTGGTCGTCTTCGCTGATCTTGCGGCGGATGCGCTCAACGGTCCAGACCGCGCCGTTCTCTGGGGTGTCCTCGAGGACCAAGGCGTAAAGCCCCTTCGATGTTCGACACGCGGTGTCGGATTCTCTCAACGTCGCTAGGAGGTAACTCGAGATCAGCGACGGGTCGGCCGGGGTTCGGTTTCCAGGAGTGCCAACGTTGGCCTCCATGAGCACGACCGAGACCGGACGGAGGTGGCGTCGCGCTGCAGCGACTCGGGCCTCGACCGCGGCCCGGAAATAGGTTTCGGTGAACAGGCCGGTTTGGGAATCCTTGATGAGTTGACGGCCGTTGCCGCCACCGTCTTGGGCTTCCTTCTTGATCTCTTCTTCGATGCGTTCAGTGCGGGCCTGTTCGGTTGCCTGGGTAGCGGCGAGTTCGTCGCCGAGAGAACGGACTGCGTCCTCGGCGGTGATCCGCGCCTGGACCTGCGATGTCACCGTCTGCTCGAGACCAGCGGATTGTTGCTTCTCGACATGGAGTTGCTTTTCGGTCTCTTCGAGCGAGCGGCCGTAGAGCATTCCAATGATGCCGGCCCCGAGTGCAGCGATGCCCGAAAAGATGGCGAGGCTCGAACCTTGAAATGCGGCGAGAATCCCGAGCGCGAGCCCGGTGATGCCCACAGCGATCGCCACGAGAGCGCGTGAATTCTTCACTCATGCTCCTTCGACGTATGTGTCTTCACACTCAAGGTGAAACCTTTCTGCGACCGACTCATTTGTCGGTATTGAGGGCCGCTTCATGAAGCGACCGCCATTTCCAATCGCCGAAGGTAGTCGCTCCGTGATAGGTCGATCGCGCCAAGAGTCGAAAGATGTGGCGTCATCCACTGAACATCAAAGAGCAAAAAGTCGTTCGCGACCAGTAGTTCATCCAATGCCACCAGGGCTGCCTTCGATGCATCGGTGACTCGATGGAACATTGATTCCCCGGCGAAAAGTCCACCGATAGCAATGCCATAGACCCCTCCGACCAAGTTCCCTTCGGCGTCACGGGTCTCTATGGAGTGGGCCCAGCCGAGGCGATGGAGTTCTTCATAGGCAGCGATGATCTGGCTATCGATCCAGCCATGTGGGCGGCCAGGGTCAGCACAACTACGAATCACTTCGCCGAAGGCGGTATCGATCGTGAAATTGAACGCGCGCATGGACCGGCGAAGCGTTCGCGACACGTGCACTTCGCCGATGGGCAGAACTGCCCGCGGGTCTGGCGACCACCAGGCGACCGGACCATTGGGCTCCAACGGCATTGGGAAGAGCCCACCGGTGTAGGCGGTAAGAATTGTTGCGGGATCAAGATCCGCTCCGATTCCCACGATCCCGTGCTCGTCGGCAGACATAGCCGGGGGAAAGACCCATTGCGATTCCACCGATGGTGGTGGTTGAAAGCGGACCATCACCGACCCGCTTAACGTGCGGGTCGCGAGATCGAAGCTGTTTGCGACAATCGATTAGGCCTAGGCGAACGCGATAGCGACCAGCGGAGCAATAAGACCGATGACCAGAAGGACCGCGATGGCCAAGACACAACCTTGGCGAGTTTTGGGAGACACGTTCCAACGTTACCGTGAATCGCCGTGGCTCTTGTCGTTCAAAAGTTTGGAGGGACCTCCGTCGCCGATGCTGACCGCATCCGGGAGGTCGCAGATCACGTCGCTCGATGTCGACGTCGCGGCGATGAAGTCGTTCTCGTCGTGTCCGCAATGGGCAAGGAGACCGACCACCTGCTGCGTCTGGCAGATGAGGTCTCAAAGACCCAACCCGGTCGCGAGATGGATCTGTTGGTTACCGGAGGCGAACGCAAGGCGTGTGCTTTGGTCGCTATGGCACTGAACGACGTAGGGGTGCCCAGCGCTTCCTTCACCGGATCACAGGCCGGCTTTCTGACCGATACCAATCATCGCGATGCCAAGATCCTTGAGATCAATCCCTACCGAATTCGTGAGGCGATCGACGCCGGGATGGTGCCGGTTGTCGCCGGCTCCCAGGGCGTCTCCACCGACAAGGACGTCACCTTTCTTGGTCGTGGAGGATCCGACACCACGGCCGTCGCGTTGGCTCATGCGCTCGAAGCCGACTCGTGTGAGCTCTACACCGATGTGTCGGGCGTCTTCACTACCGACCCGCGCGTTGTGTCTACGGCCCGAAAGATGTCGACGATCAGCTTCGACGAGATGCTCGAAATGACCGCCGTTGGCTGTCCGAAGCCGGTCATGCGATCCGTCGAGGTCGCGCAGCGCTTTCGAGTGCCACTACACGTTCGATCTGCCTTTACCTGGGAGCCTGGCACCTGGGTTGTTGAGGAGGACTCCACCATGGAACATGCAATTGTTACCGGCCTCGTGCCCGATACTTCCCAATCGAAGATCACGGTTTGTGGGGTGCCCGATGAGCCGGGTATCGCTGCCGCGATGTTCCGCTCGCTCGCTGACGCGAGGGTGAACGTCGACATGATCGTGCAAAACGTTTCTGACGAAGGCCGTACCGATATCTCCTTCACCTGCCCGACCGATGAGGTGGAGACAGCTGCAGAAATCTGCGGGACGAGCTTTGATGCCGACTGCAAGGTTGTTACCGATACCGAGATCGGCCGAGTGTCGATCGTCGGCGCGGGTATGAAGTCCAACCCCGGCGTTGCGGCAACGATGTTTGAGACGCTGGCCGCCAAAGACATCAACATCGAGATGATCTCCACCTCGGCGATCCGCATTAGTTGTGTAATGCGCTCCGACGATGTCGACACGGCCACCCAAGCCCTTCACGACGCCTTCGAGCTCGAGAAGGGCTAAGCGCCGGACGCGCTGCTCTCACTCACTGTGCATAGAGATCGTGCATCAGTGGTCTTCCCGTCATGATTTCAAGAAAATCCTATGATTCTGTAGTGCCTGCTTAGCCTTTTATCACCGTCGGTAGCTTGAATGGAGCTGTAGGCGAGGGAACCGGGAAAGAGGCACAGCGTCATGGGGCGGCCTTTCGACATCAAACCGATGGCGTTGATGGTGGCCTCTGCAGTCCTACTCGTTCTCGGATTGGTGGGCTTCGATGTCAGCCGGTCGAGCGATGCCGTGGAGACAGCGGCGTTGACCTTGGTTGATGACTCCACCGATCGGGTCTCTCGCCAGGTCGGTAGCCAATCGGCTGGACGCCAGGTCGTAGCGCCTTCACTAGATTCGGCCGAAGTTGGCGAAGCGAACATCGTCGAGGCCGAAGTGGCTTCGTCAGAAGAAGCAGTCGACGAGACCCCGCTGGCTCAGGACATCGACTCCGATGTCGCGCAACTGGCGCTTCCGCCCGTGACGTCGACGGTGGGAGTTGCGCCAGCGGATGCGCCAACCGCTGGCTCGACGGTGGCTCCAGTGGTGGACACCACGACGACAGCGGTGCCCGCAACGACCACCGCTCCAGTTGCGCCGCGAACCGAGACCGCCTCTACAACCACGACGCGACCCGCTCCGACGACCACGACGACTCGAGTTCCACGAACGACAACGACAACGACGTCGACGACGGTGCCACCGCCACCTCCCGTGAATGGTCGCTACACGGTCGATCAAGTGATCTTTGGAACCATCGCCGATGGTGATGGGTCCAACCCCAACCAAGAATCCCCACTGGGTCGCCATGATGCTCCGCTGTTCTTGCCGCAGGGTTGGAGTTGGGCTCAGGGGCCGTCGCGCAACGCCCAATGGGGGAATCTCCGATCTGACCAGTTTGTGGAGTGGCGCTGCGCGGTGATTCCAGAATTTGGACACACACCTCCCGTGCCGTTTCGCATCAACGTACGAAACGGCGCGTACTACCAGTACGCGAACGGGTCATGGAACGAAGCCTTCTCGGTTGACCTCGACTCCACCGATCACGGTGCCTATTTGGGTCAGCCGGGCCAGGTGAACCAGGATCCGTTCGGCTCGGGTGGCCGTGGTCGGATCGATTGGCGCCAAGAAGCGGACGGAAGCTTTTCCGCACCCTGGAACGCGGACGCGTTGATGATGCACTTTTGGGCGGGCAAACGGCAATCTCCTGCTGGGGGCCAGACGGCGGAGTTTTTGACATCTGAGCTTCGTTTGCAACAACCCGATGGTCAGCAGGTCGACCTCAGCGAAGTTCGAGTGCTCTTCCAATGCGGACTCGACTACTACAACTCGACGGGCGGTCAAGGAACCCAAGTTCCAGGACCCGGTATTGCGACCTACCAGCTCGCATCCAGTTCATGGACCGCTGGCTTGTGGGTCACGTTGCCCGGGGATGTTCCTGCGGGTTCAACTGGTGACTTCCGGACTTGGTTGGAAGCCAACCTGCCCCCGGATGTACGACCGTAGGTCGGCCAGGGTCTCTATTTGCGTTAGACGAGTTCGAAGAAGCGATCGATGATGCCCTCGAACGCAATCGAGAAGAGGGTCCATTCCCGGTCGACCCCGTCGGGGTCGGTCAAGACGATGCCTTCCCGATCTGGGAAGTTGGTAAAGCGAAGCGCAAGGCCTTCGTTGACGGCGTAGGCGGCCGCTGCGAACTGCTCCATCTTGAGACCCGGACGTAGCTCCATCCCCAAGGCGCTGGTGATGTCTTCGTACCAAAGGCTGTATTGCTGCACGAGGTAGTTCTCGCCTTCGACGAGCGCATCGATGATGGCCGGATCCACATTTGGTCGGGTCATGGCAGCGATTCGTAACGCGCTATAGAGCTTCCAGTTGGAGCTCTCGGCGAGGGTTCGGTAGTTGAAACCACCGATCTGTCGGATGCCTTCACGTTTGAGCGCTTCACGCTCGGCCAAAGTGCCGTTCTCGAGGACGTCGCGGTATTGCTCGAACAGTTCCTCGTTGGCGGCGCGACTCGCTGGCAAACCTGCGGTAGCCGGAATGCTGAGAAGGTCGAGAACCGCGGCCCGGCGAAAGGCTTCCTGGGGAGTGTGATGGTCGTCCTGCCAGATCCGGTACGACATACCTCGAGGCACGTCGGCGTCCATGATTGCGCCGTCCAAGGTGACTGCGTCGAGTCCGCTCTCTACCCCAGCGAGTTTCAAACACTCACGCGCAGCGTCCAAGAGACGACGGCGCACCTCATCTGGTGGATACTTCGGCGGTCGACCGCGGGGTCGGGTTACTACAGGCATCAGAAATTACCGAAGCCGCCTCGGCAACTACACATGGTAGCGGATTGTCCGGGACTTGCGTTTACCGACGCGCAAAGGTGGTACACGTGCTTTCTTTGGCCACCATTCGCCACAACCCCATCGCACCACAACAGCGCGACCTGGCGCAACCCGGCTATCATGCGGACACCTACAATTCACCACGTTGACATGAGAGAGCGTAGCAGTTTTGCTACCGCCGAAGGTGCAACTCGGCTGGTCCCGAACCGGTCGTGGAAACTCTCAGGCAAAAGGATCTTGTCGTCGTCGCACTTCCTGGAAAGCCAGCTCTTAGGGGCTGCACCGATGGGGCTCAATCTCTCAGGTACCGAAGACAGGAATCCATCGGGACACAGGATTCTGCATGGCCGACGACGCCCTAAAACACACCGCGCTCCACGACTGGCATGTTTCCGCCGGTGGACGAATGGTCGACTTCGCTGGTTGGAGTCTTCCGGTCTTCTATCCCCGAGGAGCCATCGAGGAGCACCATCTCACTCGCCGCTCGGTTGGGTTGTTCGATATCGACCACATGGGCCAAATCGGTGTCAAAGGTCCAGACGCCTCCGCCCGGCTAGATCGAGTCGTCACTTCGTCGGTCAAGTCGATAGCGGTCGGCACCGCTCGCTACGGACTGCTCTGCAACGAAGACGGTGGCGTCCTCGATGACATCATCGTGTATCGCCTCGATGACGACGACTACCTCGTCGTCGTAAACGCGGCCAACCGACCTCGCGATCTGGAGTGGATCGACGGTCACGTCGCCGGTGATGGCTCGACCGTCGTCGATCGATCCGACGAGCTAGAGATGATCGCAATTCAGGGTCCCAACGCCGTCGACCTCGTGGCAGATGCCGCAAGCGATGGCGAAGCCGTCCGAACCCTCGACCGATTTTCAGTGACGACCACTTTGCTCTTCGGAGCGACCGCGCTCGTAGCCCGTACCGGCTACACGGGCGAAGATGGAGTCGAGCTTTACATCGAGAACGGCGGTGTCGTCGCCGTTTGGCAGGGACTTCTCGACCTCGGAGCCGAGACCGGTGTCGAGGTTGATGCGATCGGTCTTTCCGCTCGCGACAGCCTGCGGTTCGAGCCCGGGTATCCGCTCTACGGCCACGAATTGAGCGAGGACGTGACACCGCTTGAAGCCCGACTGTCGTGGGCGGTCGATCTCGATGGAGAAAACTTCATTGGGCAACAGGCTCTTCGAGATCAATCCGCCGGCGGTCTGGCCCGCCGTCTTGAAACGATCGTGATGTCCGACCGTGGGCTCCCCCGAGAAGGCAGCCCGGTCTTGGATGGTGACACGCCGCTCGGCGATGTCGTCTCGGGCATGCTCGCCCCGAGTGCCGGGGTCTTTGCAGCCAACGTCTTCTTGCCCCGATCACATGGTGAGGTCGGGACCGAGCTGCAGGTCGACATTCGCGGCAAACGCAAAGACGCCGCCGTGACCAAACGACCGTTGTACCGACTTTCTTAGAAGCCCTTGCCCGAACCGAACCCTGAATGAGACACAACCAATGAACTTCGCGAACCGCCATATAGGACCCCGTGCCGCAGACATCGACAAGATGCTGCGAACCGTCGACGCTGACGACCTAAACGCGCTGATCGAGCAGACGATCCCCGAACCAATTCGCTTTGGGGGCGAGCTCGACTTGCCTACGGCGATGTCGGAAGTGGAAGTGCTCGAGGACCTACGCCTGGTCGCAGATGGCAACCAGGTACTG
The DNA here is from genome assembly GCA_964612655.1 of uncultured Acidimicrobiales bacterium. Taxonomy (GTDB): domain Bacteria; phylum Actinomycetota; class Acidimicrobiia; order Acidimicrobiales; family SHLQ01; genus SHLQ01. The sequence continues at coordinate 22,132 of CAZTDG010000020.1, forward strand.
CGATCGATGATCGGCCAGGGCTACTACGACACGCTCACACCCAATGTCATCCTCCGGAACATCCTGGAAGATCCAGGTTGGTACACGGCGTACACGCCATATCAGGCCGAGATCGCCCAAGGTCGCCTCGAAGCGCTGCTGAACTTCCAGACGATGGTCGCGGATCTGACCGGGATGGAAATTGCGAACGCCTCCCTGCTCGACGAGGCAACGGCGGCAGCCGAAGCCATGACCATGGCGCGACGGCTGAAGGGACGAAAGAGCACGGCTAGCCGGTTCCTTGTGTCGGATCGTTGTCACCCCCAGACCATCGAGGTGGTTCAGACCCGCGCCGAGCCGCTTGGGATCGAGGTCGTGGTCCTCGACGTGAACGAGGCCGAGTTCGACGAAGACGTTTACGGCGTGTTGGTGCAATATCCCGACACCCGAGGGCGCGTCGACGACTTCGCTGGACTCGCAACAGCAGCCCACGAGGCCGGTGCCCTCGTCGTCGCCGCCACAGATCTTCTCGCGTGCGCCGCGCTGGTTCCTCCGGGTGAGTGGGGCGCCGACATCGTCGTCGGTTCCTCTCAACGCTTTGGCGTGCCCCTCGGCGCGGGCGGACCTCATGCAGCCTTTCTGGCCACCGCCGAAGCGAACGCACGGAATCTACCGGGACGATTGATCTCCGTTTCGAAGGATCAGCACGGAAACCAGGCGCTCCGCATGGCTCTGCAGACGCGCGAGCAACACATCCGCCGTGATTCAGCGACCTCAAACATCTGCACCGCACAGGTGCTTCTGGCCGTCATCGCTTCGATGTACGCGGTGTACCACGGCCCTGCTGGCATCGCGGGCATCGCCGGTGATGTGCACACGAGAGCATCGAAGTTTGCGGCTGCAGCATCGGAAGCTATGTACTCCTTCGATTCAGCACAATTCTTCGACACGGTAGTGCTTACCAAAGGCCCCGACCTGGAGAACCTTCCCGCTCGCGCGGTCGCCGGTGGATTCAATGTTCGATCCTTCGAAGACGGTTCGGTCGGCGTCTCCTTCGATGAGACGATCACCGACGCGGATCTCGAAGCGCTGACCCAAGCGCTATTCGATCGTGTGCCCCCACAGGCTTGTGGCGCACCGATCCCCGAGGCACTCGTTCGAGCGTCGGACTATCTCACGCACCCAAGTTTCAACAGCTACCACTCCGAGACCGAGATGCTCCGCTACATCACGCGTCTGCGAAACAAAGATCTGTCCCTGGTCCATTCCATGATCCCCCTCGGATCATGCACCATGAAGCTCAACGCCACCGCGGAGATGATTCCGGTCACGTGGGAAAAGTTCGGACGTGTACATCCGTTCGCCCCACTCGATCAACAACAGGGCTATCAGACACTCATCGATCGCCTTGAGGCCTGGTTGGCGGAGATCACCGGATTCGCCGCGACATCGGTTCAGCCCAACGCTGGTTCACAAGGCGAGTACGCCGGACTGCTCGCGATTCGTTCGTTCCACCGCGCCAACGGCGAAGGGCACCGAGATGTGTGCCTCATTCCGGAGTCCGCTCATGGCACGAACCCAGCTTCGGCGGTGATGGCAGGCATGCAGGTCGTGCCGGTGGCAACCGACGACGACGGCAACATTGACGTCGAGGACCTGGCGGCCAAAGCTGATCAACACCGCGATGCACTGGGTGCATTGATGGTGACCTATCCATCGACGCATGGAGTCTTCGAGGAGTCCATCGAAGATGTCTGTGAGATCGTGCACCGTCACGGCGGTCAGGTGTACCTCGACGGCGCCAACCTCAACGCCCAGGTCGGGCTGAGCCGCCCGGGTGACTATGGCGCTGATGTTTGCCACCTGAACCTTCACAAGACATTTTGCATCCCCCACGGTGGTGGCGGGCCAGGCGTCGGTCCGATCTGCGTTGCTGCTCACCTCGCCGACCACCTACCTGCTCAGCACGGCCATCTCGCTGCGCCCGATGAGGGCTACATGGTTAGCGCGGCTCCTTGGGGAAGCGCATCCATCTTGACCATTTCCTATGCCTACATCGCGATGATGGGAGCTCAGGGGCTGGCCGACGCCAGCCGACTTGCAGTGCTCAACGCCAACTACATCGCAGCTCGTCTCGATCCTCACTTCCCGGTTCTCTACCGGGGTAGTCAGGGCCGGGTCGCCCACGAGTGCATCATCGACATCCGCCCCTACAAGGACATTGCGAACGCGGAGGACATCGCCAAGCGGTTGATCGACTACGGCTTTCACGCACCGACGATGTCGTGGCCTGTCGCTGGCACGTTGATGATCGAACCCACCGAGAGCGAATCCCTTGAAGAGCTCGACCGTTTCTGTGACGCCCTGATCTCGATTCGTGACGAAATTCGTGCGGTGGAGAACGGTCAGGCCGACGCCGAAGACAACGTCCTGAAGAACGCTCCGCACACCGCAGCGGTCGTCTCCGCCGATGAGTGGTCGCACCCATATCCGCGAAGCCAAGGGGCCTATCCGGCTCCGTGGCTTCGAACGGCCAAGTTCTGGCCCGCAGTTGGGCGAGTGGACAATGCCTTTGGCGACCGAAACCTGCAATGTTCGTGCCCACCGATGAGTGCGTACGGCGCCTAGTAATCACAACGATTTGCGCGTGCATCCTCTCAACATTGGGTGCGGAGAGTCGGGTCTCAAGCAAGCGGCCAAGAATGTCGAATCCTCTTCTATGTCGCGGACGAGGTCAGAAGAGCTGATCGACGAGGCAATTTCGTCTTTCGCTCATTCAGCAATTGCTGGTTTGGCCGCGCGCATCGACGCGGTGCTTCGTGTGACTACTGCGCCGCATCAACGGGGTCGACTGCTTCTCGCTCGATCTATCGTCCGCCGTCGGCTGTCGCGTCCGCCGGCTGACATTCGGCCGGATCTGGAGGAAGCGACAGGGCTGCTGGAGCTATCCGGAGAACGAGTGCTGCTCACGATCGCGACCACACAGCTGTCGTCGCTCTACCTAGCACTCGACGAAGTTGACGACTCCATCGACCACGCGGTTCGAGCGATCGTGATGTTGGATGAGCTTCGGGTCGACGATGTCGAGCCACCAGCGATCGCCATGGTGGACCTGGCGACGGTCTTCCGACACCTAACAGCGTTCGATATGGCGTTGTCATACGCCCAAGCTGCGTTGGCGGCCTACGACGGATCGGTCAGCGATGGTCACGGCCTTCTCTACGTCCTGACCGTTCTCGAATGCGCGATCGAGGGGGCGTGGCACTGCGCCGGTGACCGCGACTGCAACGTTGCCGACAATTTGGCCGTCGCTCGATCCGCGTCGGCGGCGATCGATTCGACCGGTTCCCGGCACGCGCAGGTCGCGGCTGCCTGGGCTATCGCCGAGATTGCGCTTCTCACCGACGAGGTTGACGTAGCGAGGGATGCCGTCGATCAGGTAGAAGACGTACGCCTCTCGACCGGCGACTTTCTCTATCCCCATCTCTCACTAGTGAGCGGAATTGTCGCCAGCCGCGGCGGTCGCTTCGATGCAGCACTAGAGCAGCTGGACTCCGCCGATGGTTTGGTGCTGAAGGACCCGGGACGACGTCATCGACTTCTGCGAGAGCGCTTGTCGGTGCATCGTGAGCTCGGCAATGTCGAGTTGGTCGCTCAAGATGCCCTCGCCCTGGCCGACAGCGTCGAGGACCGACAGTTCCGATATGTGGGTGCACTTGTAAACCAGGTCGACTCTCGTGCGGTAGCCGAACAATCGAGGTTCGAGCTCGCCGAGAAGGCCGACGCGCTCACCGAACGGACCCGCCGTGACGAACTCACAGGCGTTTCGTCTCGGAGCTGGTTCGATACCTGCTTGGCCCAGCGAACCACCGAAGCTGGCAACATTGCGCTCGTGCTCATGGATGTCGACCACTTCAAGGCGGTCAATGACACGTACAGCCACGTCATTGGCGATGAGGTACTTCGTCGGGTTGGGTCTGTTCTCTCCGCATGTTCGAGAGAAGAAGACATCGTCGCTCGATTTGGTGGCGAAGAATTCGCGATCATTGCATCGGAGGGGGACCTCGTCCGGGCCCACGAACTTGGTGAGCGGCTTCGCAAAGAGGTTGAATCCGTCGAATGGGACGAGATCGTCGGCGGGTTGTCCGTGACGATCAGCGTCGGTGTTTCAGCCGGACCGGCCAAGCGGAGTAGCGAAGTCTTTCGAGCGGCCGATGATGCTCTGTACGGGGCGAAGGACGCAGGTCGGAACTGCGTCATTGGCCGCCGCTTGGGGCGCCCGACGAGTCGCTCTGGTAACGACTAGCAGGTCGCGCCAGCTCGGCTATTCCGCAGATGTTCTCCGGCGAGATGACCCTTGCAACACCGCTCAGAAGCCGCGAATCACCTCGAACGGTCGTACCCTGGAACTATGGTTAATGTAGGAATCGTCGGAGCCACCGGCCAGGTCGGTGGCGTCATGCGCACGCTGCTCCTCGAGCGGGATTTCCCGATCGACAACGTGCGATTCTTTGCCTCTGCGCGTAGCGCAGGGACAGATATCGAGTTCGGTGACAAGACCGTCACCGTCGAGGAAGCCACGACTGCTGACTACAC
>CAZTDG010000021.1:0-5759 GCA_964612655.1 uncultured Acidimicrobiales bacterium
GTGCAGTAACCCTTGCGGTCTTCGCTGGCGTCGTGTCCCCCGGCAGCACGGTGATCGGCGAGATCGACGTTGCCGTCGTGCAGGGTGGTGGGCCACAACGCACCCGCGCCGACGCGTGCGAAAACCAACGGGTATTCGATCGCCATCGTGACGCGACGGCGACCATCGATCAACCGGTCGATCTCATCATGTGGCCCGAGAACGTGGTCAATCCGATCCCGGACAACACGCCGTTGGGTCGTTGCGACGATCTGTTCTTCATGACCGAAGCCCAGGAGAGCGTGGCCGCCATCGCCCGCGAGCACAACACGGTCTTCATCCCGGGATGGTTCCATGCAGCCGGAGCAGACTTCCCCGACAACACGGTGAACTACTCCACCGCGGTAAGCCCCGAGGGCATCGAACTCGATCGGTACGACAAAGTCCGGCTCGTCCCCTTTGGTGAGTTCGTACCGCTTCGAGGATTCATCGAACAGTTCACTGCGGAAGTGCCAGGTCGAGATGTCTTAGCCGGCACAGGTCCTGCGGTCCTCGAAACTCCAGTTGCCGACCTCGGCGTCAGCATCTCATGGGAGATCTTCTTCGAAAGCCGAGGACGAGCAGGAATTCGCGACGGCGGCGAGATCTTGCTCAACCCCACGAACGGGTCGAGCTTCTGGCTCCAAATCGTTCAGTCACAACAGATCGCCTCGTCCCAACTTCGAGCCCAGGAGAACGACCGCTGGGTACTCCAGGCCGCACCAACAGGATTCAGCGGCATCATCGACCCGAACGGCAACGTGTTGCAGCGGACATCGGTATCGGAGCAGCGGGTCCTCTTTGACACGATCGAACGCCGCGAAGGGTTCACGTTGTCGACGCGTTTCGGCGTGACCCCGTGGCTGACGCTTGCGGCCGTCGTGTTGCTCGCAACAACGATCGGTGCTCGCAGACCGCGGGAAGCGCCAGCCGCCAGCTAGGCGGTTGCTAGAGCTCCACCAGCAAGGTTGCTGGACCATCGTTGATGAGGCCGACCTGCATATCGGTTTGGAACCGGCCGGTTTCGACCGTTGCGCCAAGACCCCGGAGCGCTTCAACCAGTTCGGTGAATAGGGGCTCCGCGTGTTCGGGGCGGGCCGCATTAATCCACGAGGGTCGACGGCCTTTCTTCGCATCGCCGTACAACGTGAACTGGCTCACCAGTAACAGTGACTGGCTAGTGTCCGCGACCGAGAGGTTCATGACACCGTTCTCATCGTCGAAGATCCGCAAGTGCCACAGCTTGTCGGCCATCTTCTTGACGACCGTTTCGTCGTCGTCATGGGTAACCCCGACAAGGCAGCACAAGCCGGGGCCGATACGTCCGACTTCGATACCTTCCGAAGTCACCCAGGCCTCGCTGCACCGTTGCACCAAAGATCGCATGAAGCCACGCTAGCGGAGCGCTGATTACCCGCCAGTAGGCTTAGTCACGCCATGGTTCTCGATCCACGTCTGCGCGACGGTCCGCTTCGAATCGCGTACCTCGCGTATCGAGGAAAGCCCCATGTTGGTGGGCAAGGCGTGTACACCCACCATCTCACAAAGGCGTTGGCCGACTTAGGCCACTCGGTCGAGGTACTCGGCGGTCCGCCCTATCCAATTCTCGACGACCGCGTGCCGCTGACGGAGCTGGCGAGCCTGGAAACATTCAACGAACACTTCCCGATGCGCAAGCCCCGTATGTTCGAGCTCAAGGACAAATGGGATTGGCTCGAGAACACGTCGTTCAACATGGGCAACTTCCCAGAACCGATGGCCTTCTCGTGGCGAGCATGGGACAACCTCCGCACCCGCGACCACGAATTTGATCTGGTTCACGACAACCAAACCCTCGGCTGGGGATTACTCGGCATCCAACGCTTCCTGCCGATCCTGGCGACGATCCATCACCCCATCACCGTCGACCGACGCCTCGAGATCGAACACGCTCGAACATGGGTCGAACGGTTGGGCAAGCGACGTTGGTATGCCTTCACACGAATGCAGACCCAGGTGGCTAAGCGGATGACTCGGGTAATGACCGTGTCGGAGAACTCCAAGGGCGATATCGCAGCCGATCACCAGGTCCCGAGCGACCGCATTCACGTGGTGCCCGTCGGTGTTGATCCTGAACTGTTCCAACCCACCCCGGGCGTGGCGAAGGTGCCTGGCCGAATCATCACGACCGCCAGTGCCGATGTAGCGATGAAAGGCCTCGTGTACTTACTCGACGCAGCCGCCAAGGTTCGTGCGGAACGAGACGTCGAGATCGTCATTATCGGCAAACCAAAGGAAGGGTCCCAAACAGCGAAGACGCTCCGTCGGCTCGGGCTGGAAGATGTCGTGCAGTTTGTGAGCGGTGTCAGCGACCAACGAATCGTGGAGTTGTATTCCGAAGCCGAGGTGGCGTGTGTGCCGTCGCTCTACGAAGGCTTCTCGTTGCCAGCGATCGAGGCAATGTCGTGTGGAACGACGCTCATCGCCACTACCGGCGGCGCCTTGCCAGAGGTGTGCGGCACTCACGATGAGACGTGTCTGTTGGTTCCTCCCGGTGACAGCGATGCGCTCGCGGCAATGCTGTCTACCGCGCTTGGCGATCCCGAACTTCGTGCTCGAATCGGCGCTGCGGGCCGTCAGCGAGTGATCGATCATTGGAGCTGGCGCCACACCGCCGAAAAGACCGTTGCGCAGTACCGCGCCCTCCTCGAAGAAACCGCCGGGACCTACCCGCGGCCTGGTAAATAGCGTGCTCACTGTTGACTACGACCGGCTGGATCTGCACGCCGGTGACCGGTTGCTAGATATTGGCTGCGGGTTTGGACGCCATAGCTACGAGGCACTGCGTCGTGGCGCCGATGTGGTGAGCAGCGATTTTGCGCTGCCGGAATTGATCGAGGTCGACACCTGGGTTGGCGCGATGGAGGCCGAGGGCGAGCTTCCCGACGGAGTCTCGTCCGCTTCGTGCAACGGCGATGTCACCCAGCTTCCCTTTCCGGACCATTCCTTCGATCGGATCATCGCTTCGGAAGTACTCGAACACATCGAGGACGACATGGGCGCGTTAGCCGAGCTGCGTCGCGTGCTCCGGCCCGGGGGAACGATCGCCGCGACGGTTCCGGCCCATCTACCCGAGCGGATCTGTTGGGCGTTGTCCGATGAGTACCACGCTCCCAAGGTCGAGGGCGGCCACGTACGGATCTATGATCGCGGCGAGTTAGCCGATCGCATGCGAACGTCAGGACTTGCCGTCTTCGATTCCCATCGCGCTCACTCACTTCATACCCCGTACTGGTGGTTGCGATGCGCGGTCGGACCACAAGCCGATGTGGAGTCGAACCCGCTCACCTCGGCATACAACAAGTTTCTGACGTGGGACATCATGGAGCAACCGACCGCGACGAAGATCGCTGACCGTATCTTGAATCCGGTGCTAGGTAAGTCGCTGGTCGTGTACGCAAGGAAACCAATCCTCCCTATGCGAGGTTCAAATGGCTGACCCGCGTCCGGTCACGGGCCTCTTAGAGGACACCCAGATCATTGCGACCGCGTCGTCGATCGTTGAGTGGCAACTGCCGTCGGGCATGATCCCGTGGTTTCCAGGCGGTCACGCCGATCCATGGAATCACGTGGAGGCCGCAATGGCGGTGGCGTCAGCAGGGTTCACCACCGAGGCGGAGCGCGCCTACGACTGGCTTGTGGGACTCCAACACGATTCGGGTGCTTGGCATCAGTACTACGTGGATGGTGGCGTCGAGGAAGACAAGTTCGACGCCAACGTGATCGCGTACATCGCGACGGGCGTGTGGCATCACTGGTTGCTCACCGGCGACCGCGGTTTTCTGGAAACGATGTTCCCAGTGGTGGAACGGGCAATCGATTGGATCTTTGATCTGCAGACCGAGCGAGGCGAGGTCTTGTGGGCACGTCACGGCGACGGCACGCCCTGGTCGTTTGCCCTGCTAACCGGCTCGTCGTCGATGTATCACTCCACGCGATGCGCGCTAGCAGCCAGCCGTGAAGTCGGCGTGGACAGAACTGACTGGGTTGACAAAATTCAGCGACTCGGCGACGTCGTGCGCGACGAACCCGAAGGGGCCTTTGCGCCGAAACGTCGATGGGCCATGGATTGGTACTACCCGGTGCTTAGTGGTGCCGTCCGCGGTGATGCCGCAGTAGAGCGTCTTCGCACCCGACTCGACACCTTCCTGATGGAGGGCCTCGGAATCCGTTGCGTCGGAGACCGACCTTGGATCACCACGGCCGAAACGTGTGAGTGCGCGATGGCGTACTTGGCGGTGGGTGATCGACAGACCGCCCAAACCCTGTTCGACACGACGTGGCGTCTGCGCACCGACCAGGGTCGCTATTGGACCGGAGAGGTTCACCCGGAGGAAGTCCACTTCCCCGGCGGTGAACAGTCGACCTACTCGGCAGCTGCGGTGTTGCTTGCAAACGATGCGTTGGCGCAGCGAACGCCTGCTTCACGGTTGTTCATCGATCACGATTTACTGCCTGACGTCACCGAGAATTTGTAGGCATTTGGCGTACAGCCCTTGTGGCGCTAGTCGCGGCGGAGCGCTCGGAGCGAGCCGACAGCATCGATTTCGACGAACCCGTCGTCTAGAGCCCGGAGATAAATCTCATAGGGCGGACGGCCACCGTCAGCGGGATTGGGAAACACGTCGTGGATCAACAACGTGCCGCCTTTGGCCACCTTGGGTGCCCAACCCTCGTAGTCGCGGTGTGCGGGATCTTCGCCGTGCCCGCCGTCGATGAACAACAGCGCAAGAGGTGATTCCCAAACGGCCGCAATTGCCGGTGAGTCTCCCACGAGCGCGACGACGGTCGTTTCTAGGCCGGCGTCGTGGATTGTTCGTCGGAAGGTGGGCAGCGTGTCAATGAGCCCCAGGTCAGGATCGACCAGGTCGGGTTCGTGCCATTCCCAACCCACCTGGTTCTCCTCGGAACCTCGGTGATGGTCGAGCGCGAACAGCAGGCGACCGGAGTCCCGGGCCGCAGCACCGAGGTAGATCGCGGACTTACCGCAGTAGCTCCCGACCTCTAGGAAGACCCCATCGACCGGGCAGGACATGGCCAAGCGGTGGAGCGCTCGCCCTTCGTCGTCGGGCATGAATCCCTGGGCAGCGCGTGCGTTGGCGGCATCGACTGCCGAAAGGCCAAGGTCAGGCTGATTCGTGGACACGTGAACCCGGGTCCGGCCAGAGGACCTTCTCTAGGAACGCGAACTTTACGATCCACAGGGCCCCGAACGCTGCCATCTGCACGATGAGCAGGACGACATCGGAGTCGGTTTGGGTGTCCGCGATCGCAATCGCGATCGTGGATACAACCCAGCCGAGCAAGGTCATGATCCAAAACGGACCGACTTCACGCTTGGCGCTGTGATCAGAGGTTCCTCGACCCCACACGTAGGCCCGGTTCAGGTAGTACGCGGGCGGGGTACTGAAGAGGACCGACCAAAAGTTGGCCACGATTCCGCTTTGATCGAACACCCGGAGACCAACAAACAGGGTGATTAGACCGACGATTGTGCTGACGATCGTGACCCCGCCAAATCGCACCAGCCGGGAACCGTATTCTTCCCATAGGCGCGCCACGTTGAAGCGGCGAGTTTGGTCCATTCTGACCAGGCTAGGCCATGACACCCCTTATGGGGTGCGTCGGTCCAAACTAGAGACATGCTTAACCCCCCGAATACTCGGTCGTTGGTTCGCGCAGCGTGTGTTGTGTGTGCCCTA
>CAZTDG010000021.1:5859-26175 GCA_964612655.1 uncultured Acidimicrobiales bacterium
CCAGCAACAACCACGGCCCCCACAACAACCACCGCCCCAGCGACGACCGCTGCGTCACCCGAAGAGGTTGAGCGAGCATTCAACGGTCGACCAGTTCCACAGGCCCCCACGACGGTCGACGAGGCAATCTCGCAGTTCATCTCCGTCCAGGACGGTCTGCGCGCCGAGGGTTCCACCCAAGACGATTGGGCCGACCTCGGACACGCTGAGCAGTTGATCGTCCGCACCTTGCTTCGCCAACCTGACTGGCAGGAGCAATTCATCGCCAGCTTGCCCGACGACTACTCGCGAATCGCCGAGCTACACCTCGAGGCGCGCACCGAGCTGGGACTGCTCCATTCCGGCGGTGTCGTGAGCGAACGAGTTCCAGGATGGCGCATCGTCGACCCCGAACCATTGGACGTCTTGGTGAGTCACTACCAACGCGGTGCCGAAGAGACCGGCATCGAGTGGGAAGTTCTTGCCGGTATCAACTTGATCGAAACCGTGATGGGTCGCATCGATGGCGTGAGCTCGGCTGGCGCGCTTGGGCCGATGCAGTTTCTGCCCACTACCTGGCCTGAGGTAAGCCAGGGCGGCGATGTGCTCGACCCAGCCGATGCCATTCCTGGTGCGGCTCGCTACCTCGTGCAGCGCGGCGGCCTAGATGACATTCGTGCCGGGCTGTGGGGTTACAACAACAGCGATCACTACGGCAACGCGGTGTTGGCCTATGCCGAGATGGTCAGGTTCGACGAACGTTCTCTACGTGGGTTCTACAACTGGGAGGTGTACGTCGGCTCCGCCGAAGGCACCTTGTGGTTGCCGGTCGGGTTCGACGAACCCGAACCTCGAAGCGCAGCGGACTACTTGGCCGAAAACCCGTGGGCATCGACACTCGGTTAGGCCTTCCGGTTAAACCCGATCAACCTGCAGATTGTCGAAATAGAACTTCTCATCAGTATTTGTGGTTTGAGACTGGACCACGATCTCGACCTCTGTCGGGCCCAGTCCGGTCACATCGAAACAACCTGGCGGCGTACCATTAGTAGTGCGAGCGTCATCGCCCGAGAAGTCGAAGTCCCCTCGCCTGTGCCTTTCGCCCGTTTCTGCAAGCGTGAAGTCAATCCAGTCGGCATTGCTCCCGCTGGCGTTCCACGAACCCTCGAGGACAAGGCCGAGATCGTCGATACACACCAAGGTATCAAGGGCGGTGATCGGTATCCTGATTCTCGTTTGTTGCCTATGCGGCATTGTGGAAATGGTTTCAGGCTCCCAGACGTCGTAACCCCCGACTTGGCTAAGCATGCCTCCAGAAAGCGGGGGCATATTCCCTGCCGAGAAGTCCAAGTCGATGACGGTGCCGCCGATGACCACAGGAGTTTCAGCCGTGATCTCGATTCCGTCGACAGCGAAGGTCGAGGTGACCTGTTGCTCGCTGAAGGTGGGCTCGTCGAACGGCAAGATGCCGGTCAACCATTCGTGCTCATATTCAAAGGCGACACCGACCTGAATGTCGCCATTTACGGTCCTGCTACCTGCGCAGAAGTCTCCCGAATCGAGATTCCCTGGTTGGCAGGTGTAGTTACCGGTGGCTTCATTAAGGCCCGACCCGTCATCGAAGTTCTGTTCCAGGAAGATTGCTGCTTCGGTCGTGGTCGCGACTTGCTGAATGGTGGCTTGGGTGTACCCAACGCAATAGGACGGAAGGGTTACCGACGTTGCGCCGCCCTCAAGGGGCGTAGAGCACGCGTCCACAATGTCGTCTATGGAGCCGAAGGACGGGTCGGCGTTGAAGATAACGACCCAACTGATGTTTTCTGAGTCCTCGGCACCGACCTCGCCAATGATCGATTGCAGCACGCGCAGGTCGGTCTGGGGTTGGTCCGCCAGTGTTGCTGCGCGCAGCAGGCCAGAACGCATGCCGTTCGTCGTGGACGATTTGGTCTCCCACGCGATACCGAACTCGAGTGATCCCAAGATCACGAACAGCAAGAGCGGAATCGCGATCGCGGCTTCGACGAGGACTGCGCCACGATCGTGCTTCAGGCGACGGAACAACTGATCCACCGTGGGACCCACTTTCTGGGGAGTAGTCGTAGTGTTAGAGGTATTCGACGAGTTCATTACGGCCCCACCGTTACGTCGAGGTCTGCCTCGACGACTTCGATCGATGTGGAGGTCAACGTGACGGTGTCAAAGAAGCCGGTTACGAACTGGTACTCGTACTCCACGTGGACACCGATATTGATTACTTCGTTTTGCTGGATCCGGTCAGCTGGAGCGAAGCCTGCGTTTGAGATCGCAGTGGCGGCCGGACTGGTGGGATCAGCAGCGATCGCAGCGACCTCACTGGCGGTGTAGGCCGTGCATATCGAAGCGACGTCTTCGCTCGTGGGAGGATCCGCGGCCAGGCAACCCGAAGGTAAGTCCTTCTCGAAATCAGTCGAGAGGCTGTCGGCTTTAAAGATCACGACGCGAAGCAATTCACCATTGAGCGTGTCGATGCGGTTCTGCACGCTCGTCAAGATCTCTGCGTCAGCGTTGGGCCTATTGCGCTCGATCGATGCAATTCGAGCGGACCGACGTGTGACGTCCTCCAAGCTCAGATAGCTACGAGCGAGCAGTCCGACCTCGATCCCACCGAAGACAATAAAGAAGAACAGCGGGGCGACTAGCGCAAACTCCACTAGTGCTGCACCACGATCGCGAAGCGATTTGGTCTCAGAATTGCGTCGGGCGCGGGAGCGACGTATCCACTCGTACATATGCGAACTATCGGCAGGTTTCGCCGAAAGGTGTACATCCAGAGGCAAAGTCGGTTCGATCGACCTATGCCCAACGCAACGATATGAAGCCATCGCGTACGAGCAGGTTTCGTTTCCGGTCGCCCCGAGTGGAGGATTTGCCCGCCGTCGGGAAGAATGTGGAAATGCGCATAGCCCTTGGTAGCGATCACGCTGGTTACGACCTCAAGACTCACCTCATCGCGTTTCTGGAGGACGCCGGTCACGAGACCGTCGATCTTGGAACCGATAGCACCGAGCCGGTCGATTATCCGGCCTTCTGTGCCGCTGTCGGCGAGGAGGTCGTTCGCGGTGACGCCGATTGGGGGATCGTCATCGGCGGGTCAGGCCAGGGCGAACAGCTCGCCGCCAACAAGGTTCGTGGCGTGCGTGCTGGTTTGTGCAATTCGCTCTACACCGCGCGCTTGGCGCGTGCCCACAACGATGCCAACGTACTGGCGATCGGTGGACGGGTGGTAGGTCTAAGCCTCGCCGAGGAGATCGTGGAGCTCTTCGCTACCACGGAGTTTGAGGGCGGTCGCCACCAACGGCGTGTCGATCAAGTGATGGCGATCGAAGCCGCCAGCGCAGCACAACTCGACGATTAGTCGAGCGACTCGCGCTTAACCCTGCGGTGACCGCGACGTCGCCGAGGGCGGTAGTGAGCCTCTGTTGGGCTCTCCAGGTTGACCGATGGACGAGGCAGAACTTCCTCGTCATCGTCTTCGGCCTCGAGTTCTCGAACGTCGATGACCGGCTCGATCTCGGCTTCGCGCAGATCGATCAACTCTTCGGTTTCAGGCTTTGGAGCCTTGGCGAGAAGACGGCGAGTCTTGCGAACGGCAGTGAAGATGAAGATCAACACGAAGAGCGTGATGACCCCGGCCCCAAGGCCGATGAGGCGCTGCTCTTCGGTGGTCATCGCCTCGAACCATTCTCCGAGCGATGAGGAGGTTGAGCCGTTCGGCTCGACCACTACCGTGTCCGCCTGCACTTCAAATGGGCTCCCGACGACGGAGTTCGCAAACAACCCGAAGTCCACCGCTAGGTCACCTTCTCGCGGGATGGCCGATCGTAGGAGGACCGTGATCTCGGCTTGCGAACCGGCACGAAGTCGGTTGCGTCGGTCTAGAAGGTTTTGCTGTCGACCACCGTCGAAGTCCTCATTGACGATGACGTCGTCGCTGGAGATCGCGAGCACTTCGAAGGGAACCGACCACTCGTCGTCGAGTGGTGCAAGCAAGCGCGTCGTGTCGATGTCGATCGGACCGGTGTTGTCCAAGACGAGGCGATAGCCAAACTCATGCCAACCATCGCGTTCGCTCGCCAAGCTTTCCAATGGCTCAACGGTCAGCTCTACCGCTGGATCGGGAACTTCGACTCGAACCGACGTAGCGATGTCGTTATCGCCAGGTTCCTGGTTGCCGTCGGGATCGGTGTTCGTTCCGTCGGTGGAGTCATCGATGACCGTGCCCGAGAATGGGTCGGACGCAATCGCGAACGCCGAGCTGCGGAACGGCCCCGGAAGCGCATTGGCGGGCAGCACAGCCACGTCGTATTGGATGCGACACTGCTCATTTGGTGCCAGCTCTGCTCCCGAAACCAGCACGGGGTCGACGGCGCCGCCGTCAAAGCTTGAGCTTGCAAAGCCCACGCATGGCGAACCTGCATCTACTCGTACTGTCGAAGTGACGAAGGTGGAACCAAGGCCAAATGCTTGGCTCAATTGGTCGTGAACTTCGACGTTGGTCAGTGGGAACGGACCGACATTCTCAACCAAGATCTCATAGCTCACGCCGACGCTGCCATCGGGACGCACCGAAGGCTCGCCGATCGTTCGCTTCGCGAGGCCGAGTTCGCCCTGAACGCTGAGTCGGGTCAAGGTCGTGGCTTCGATCACGTCACCGTCAGAACCGACGCCGGTTCCCGCCGGCGTGCGTGCGGCGACAACGATCCGAGTGTTGAAGACGCCGCGAGTCTCCGGCGTGATGGTCAGATCCAGTTCAATCGTCGCGGTCTCTCCGGCAGCGAGAGTGTCCAAGCCGCCGAGCAAACGGGTGTCGCCGATGTCGCGTTGGGTTTGGACCGGTTGCTCGATCGGTTCCCCGTCTTCACCGATCACCGGCTCAGCAGGAGGTCGACCGATTCCGTCGAAACCGCGGTTCACCGTCAAGGTTTCGGATCGAACGTCACGAACGGAAATACGAGCGTTGGCCCCGAGGGCGGCGAGCAGATCCTCACGGACCTGGAGGCCACGTAGTTCGACGTCTCCATCGTTGATCACATCGATCTCGAAGGTCACATCAAAGCGGCCCGTGATGTTCCACTCCGGACGTCGCAGGAGGCGTTGCTCTACTCGCAGCGCCGGTTGCTCGACGAACACGATCCGGTCGATGCCCAACTCCTCCGTCGCAACGGGCGTACCTGCTGGCGAGAGCGCAGAAGCAGCGATTGCCGCCTGGAATGGACCGAGTTGGTTTCCAGGGGTGACGAGCACCGTCGAGGTCACAACAGCACGGTCGCCTGCTCCAAGACCTACGCCCCACTCGAGAAGGTCGTCGCCCCGTGGACCTTCTTCCAAGTTGAAGGCCGTCAGGTCGGGTGAATCGATCGAGAGGACTCGGGCAGTAGCACCTGCGTAGATCTCCGCCAGATTCTCGCGCAGGCGAACGAACTCAAGATCGGTGGAGCCGTCGTTCTCGATGGCGTAGCTCGTCGTAACCGTGTAGGAACCGTCCTGGTTGTTATTGACCGACTGCGTGACGATCTCGGTAGCGACTGAAGGTAGGTCGATCTGTGCGTCGATGACGGCGTTCGTCTCCGCCTCTGCCGGCGAAGTGCCGACCAGGCTCAGCTCGCCCGTGAAGGGGCCCGACTCAGCAGCAGGTTCGATCGACAGGACCATGGTCACCGTGGCGGTCTGCCCGACGAACAGCGCCTGACCCGGAACGAGCAAACTCGTGGACTCTTGCAACCCAAACGCTTCGTTGATCTCGAAGTCGTCGCTGATCACGCCGTCAATGCGGTACACGCTGTCCGGGAACATCTCATCGAGGTCCAGCGATAGGTCGAGATCGTCAATGCGAACATCGCCGGTGTTCTGCAGGTCGAGCGCAGTCACGATTCGGAAGGTCTCCGCTTCGATGGTCTCGACGGAGGTGATGCGGGTCTCCAGCGTTACCGCTGGTCGCTCGGTGAAGGTAACTTCTGCCGTTTCTGCTTCGGCCTCGATCGTCTCTTGTGATGGGGACCGGCCGATAACTCGTGTCGTAGATGTGTAAGGCCCGAGGGCCGCTCCCGGCTCCACCACATCGCCGATTTCAACTCGGCAGGTCGCCCCGGGCGCCAACGGGTCGGCCGAAGAGACCAACGAGCAGGAGTCAACCCGAAGGGTGCGATCGGTTCGTACTTGCTCGTAGCTCGTAACCGCTTCATCGATGGCTACCGACACCAGTGGCACGTCGCTGGTGTTCTCGACCTCGAGGGTCAGCGTTACGTCGTACCTGCCGTCGCCCCGATTGTCGATCGATTCGAATCGAGATTCAGCGACGAGACCAACCGTCTCTTCGAAGGTGAGCGAGTCCGCCTCTTCGCTTGCGTTGACGGTGGCGAGTGATGGCGATTGGCCTGTCACGTCGTACTCGACATCCCACGGTCCCAAGGCGTCGAGAGGACGGATGACGACATCGTGGGATCGGGTGCACTCACCGTTAGGTAGGAGTGGATTGGCGAAGCTCACGCTGCCGCACGAGTCCTCCACGAGGGTGTTGCCGACGACGGTTTCGCCAAACGTTGTTTCAATTGGGTCCGGGCTCTGCACGCCATATAGCGGCACATCTCCGGTGTTGCGAACGTTGAAGTCAAACGCGACGCGGTAGGTACCGTCGCCGAGGTTCTCCAGGTTGTCGAAGCTTGCGCCGAGCTCGATCGCTGGCGCTTCATCGAATACGACCGGCGAGATGCTGGACGCCTCTTCAGGCTCCGGGGCCACCAAGGCGAGAAGGCCTTCATCGTCGGCTGCGTCGATGAACGAGGTGACCGAGTAGGGGCCATTGGCAGATCCGGGCCGGATCGTCGCTCGCTGTGTCAGGGTGCAGCTGTTGCCGACGCGAACCGTTGAACCGCAACTCGTTAGGGTCGTAACCTCACCAAGGATTAGACCATCGAAGAGGGTTTCAATATCGGTCGAAACGTTGATTGTGGAGAGGTCGCTACCACCGGAGTTCTGCACTCCCAAGACGTGTTCGACCGAATAGGTTCCGTCGTTGTTGTTCTCCGAGGTGAACGAACGCTCCACAACACCAATGATCGGGATCGCTTGAGAAACAGCCCGCGGTGACAACGACACCGCGGCACGCGAAGGCGACCGAGCCCCAGCCTCGGAAACAATGTCGAACGGTCCGGGGTCGGTGCCTGTCGTGACGACGACGGTCATGTCCCATTGGGCACTCGTACCGGCCGGAAGCGCATCACGCAGGGTCAGCATTTCGTCAGAGCGAACCCCGTCGAAGCTCGGCGAGATGGTGACGCCTTGAGCACCGATCTGTTCGATTGACGTCTCGGCACCGTTGAAGATTTCGTCGAGGTCGAGGGAGTTGGAGATTGCTCGCAACTCGATATTGCCGGTGTTCTCGATCGATCCGAGCAAGCGAACCTGAATCGAGTCATTGCTGAGCTTCTCGGTGCTCGAGACGGTGATCGTTGACGAGATCGCAGGCGATTCGGTGAAGACGATCTCTTCACTCGTGGCCTCGGCTTGCACCTGCACTGTCGAGGTTGATCGACCGATGACCTCGCCGTCGAGGAACCAGCCGTCGAGTTGGCCTAGCGGTCGAACCGTGAGTCGTTCGCGCACGACGCAAGAACCCTCGGTTACCGACGCCGCGAGCGGCGAGCCACTCTCGACCGCCGAACATGTGTTGACGGTGCGTTCCTGGTTGATCAACCGTGCGCCGAAGGCCCCGGCAGCATCAATGGCGGTTTCGGCTTCGACAAGCGGAGTGTCACCTGCGTTAGCCAGGGTGGTATCGACCTCGAGGATGTAGTCGCCGTTCTGGACATTGATGACGTCGACTACGGCGACCGAGGCCTCGACCTCTGGCGACTCATCGATACCGAAGAAGTCCTCCGCGTCGGTGGTCTGGATCGCAATGCCTCGAGGCGTTGTCATCGTTGCCAGCGCGCTGACTTGCCAATCGGTAAGTCGAGAGCCGGGACGCACGATCATCGAATAGTCGAATTCACAAGTTTCACCCGGGGAAAGTGTGACACCGTCGGAAAGCAGAACGCCCGAATCGGCGAACCCAGCAGGGCCGCCGGCAACACCACATTGCTCAGTTCCCACAATCTCCTCGAAGACCACATTGGCCGGTTCGGCTGACTCGCCTTGACCGTTTGTGATGTCGATGCGCGAGGCCACGCCGGACAAGTTCTGGTCACCGGTGTTCTCAATGGTGAGCGACCCCTCGAAGCGGTAGCGGCCGTCACGCAGGTTGGTCGATTCGGTGCTTTCGAGAGAGACCGACAGTTCCGAGGCTTGAGCGATCTCTGTACGAACCGCGACGATATCGCTGACCTGTCGGGCGCCGGAGCGAGCCGATGCCGTAACCGCGGTTTCGTACTCGACCCCGGACTCGGTCGGAATGACACCCGGCAGTACTTGGACTTCGAGCTCCACGGTGCATCGACCATCGACGTCCAGCCCATCAGCATCAAACAACACCGTGTTCGCTCCCGCGCCGGTGAAGACGCTGGAGAACAGACCGCTACAACCGCCGGTAGCTCGACCATCGATAGCGAGTATCTGGGTTCCCTCGCCCCAAAGGTCGAGGAGCGAGTAGTCGATCAATAGCTCGGCGATCGCTGCCTCACCGGTGTTGATTACTTCGATTCGTTCCGACGTGGTCACGACCCCATCGACGCCCGAAAGGGGCTCTCCGACGAGTTCGTGTTCGATCCTCACCGACGGGTTCGGTGCCACGAGGGTGTCGATGGCTTCGAGGTCGACTCCCTCAGGGATCAGTCGCCCGCCCACAGCGACCGAGATGTCGTCGACCGCACCGCGAATCTGAAGCGAAGGCGCAGGCGCAGCCACACCTTCGGCCCAGGCGGGGTCATTGAAATCGGGTGTGAAGCCGACCTCGAGGCGAATGGTCTGATCTTCGCCGTTAGTCAATTCGAGTGGAGTGTCAAGAAGCGAACGATTGCCTACTCCGTCGAAGTCGATGTTGCGGCGACGTTCCAACTCGGGTGATAGCCGTATGAGACCTGCCCGAGCCGATGAGAAGCCAGGCGAGTCGAACGCGACGTCGATCGTGAGGTCATCGATAGTGGTGGTCGTCGCCTCACTCTCTTGGAGCCGCAGTGCAGATGTACGAGGGTTGGCAAGCCGGTTCGAGAAGGTCACTTCGTATTCGGCGACGAACTCTTGACGCTCCACATCCCAAGTTGGTGAACTCACCGTTTCACTCGACAGCTCGAGCGCCGGACAGCCAATGGCACCGAGCACATCGATCGACGTATCGCCTTCGTTGGTCAAGAGCAGTTCAGTCGCCCCGACGAACAGGTCTATCTGGCCCCGGCCATCGGGTTGCGAGCGGGCCTCAGCGGTCAGCCCAAGCGCGCTTTGTTCTTCGGCTCGAACCAGGGAACCTCGTACGGACGAGGCGTCGATTGCTTGTCGCGAGTTGCCGAGGGACGCATCGACGCGCACCGAATCTGCCGCGTCGACGTTCGAGAACAGAATCTGGGTAAAGAACAGCGGCTGATCAAAGGTGATCTGCACACGGCTGCCCGGATCGTTCATTCGGATCGCCGGACCCTCTGAGCCCAAGAACCCCGACGTACCTCGCGAAGTCACAACGTTTTCGGTGGTGACGACCGTGCCGATGTTGAGTTCGGCCAACGGAATCACTTCAGGAGCGTTGCACCACGTGGTTGAAAAGCCGTGCGCGCCAGAAGCATCGACATCATCGAGGACAGCGGCGACGCCAATCGCCAGGACTACCGCGCACAACATCACCACTATGTTTCGACGCATGTTTCGCTCTTCTAACCGCCATGGAGGACTGCAGGACGGATTCCAAGACAGCCCTAAGAATCTAGTTTCCTTAGGGGGGTTGCCGTTGGATACTTCGCCTTACACGCCAAAATGTTATGGAAATGGAACACGACAGGGACATAGGGGGTTAACGGGCTGTGATTGAGACGGTCAACTTTGTGTCGTACCTGCTCGCCTTTGGCGCTGGCGTGATCTCATTTCTCTCCCCGTGCGTGTTGCCGGTGGTGCCCGGCTACCTGTCGGTAATCACCGGTTTGGACGTCACCGCGGTCGACAATTCGGCGAGTTGGCGCGAGCGTCAGTGGCCCATCGCTCGAGACACCGGGCTGTTCATTCTCGGATTCTCCTCGGTGTTCATCGGGTTGGGACTTTCGGCGAGCGCAATCGGCGGCGTGCTGTTCGACAACCAGCTCCTCTTGACACGTCTCACTGGGTTCTTCGTGTTCGCTATGGGCCTCTTCTTGCTGGGCTCGATCACCACCAAGAACCCACGCTTCTATCAGGAAGCCCGCTTCCACCCCGATCTCGGACGATTCGGTAAAGCCGCACCACCGGTCGCCGGCGCAGCGTTCGGCTTTGGCTGGACCCCATGTATTGGTCCTGTTCTCGGCTCGATTCTCACCATCGCCGCCGGTGCCGACAGCGCATTGACCGGTGGATCGCTCCTCGCGGCGTACTCCGCAGGACTCGGCGTGCCATTCCTCGCTACCGGGCTCTTGTTTGGCAAGTTGGCAGGAGCCTTTGACTGGGTGAAGCGCCACCTCGATCGGATCGTTCTAGTGTCTTCGGTGTCGTTGGTCGTGTTCGGCGTCTTGTTGATGACCAACCAATTGATTCGTCTAACTACTGAATTGCAATCTGCCCTTCGAGCTGTGGGGCTCGAATGGATCGTCAACCTCGGATAAGGAATACCAACCGTTATGGCCCAGAAGAAGAAAAAGAAGAAGAAGAATCCGCCGTCGCAGATCAATAACAAGGCTGCAGCAGCGAAGTCGAAGAAGCCTGTAGCTGAGACGCAGGATGCGCCCGAGAAAATCGACGCTCCGCCGAAGAAGACCGTGGCCGCAAAGAAGAAGTCGGTTCCGGCTCCGAAGAAGAAGGGCCTGTCCGCGACTGCGCAATGGGCGCTAATCGGCTTGGTCGGTGCTGTGATCTTGGGCGTATTCGTCCTTTTGCCAGCGATCACCGATGCTGCCGACGATGGCGGCCCAGGCAATGTCACCACCGCGGCGTTCGACCTTCCGGTCCTCGATGATCAAGACAACCCGGACAACCGTGTTCGCATCTCGGACTTCGATGGCACCCCGACCGTCGTTAACTTCTTCGCCTCCTGGTGCACCGCATGTGAAGACGAGCTTCCCGCGTTCCGTGACACCGCCCTCGCTCTCGAAGGCGAGGTCGACTTCATCTTCGTGAACTCCAACGAGACCGGCGACTGGGAACCCATGGCCGAACGGACCGGTATTCGTGACGGCTTCGTGATCGCCCAGGACATCCAAGGACTGAGCAGAAACGGCCTGTATCGAAGTCTTGGCGGAACAAACGCCATGCCGATCACCGCGTTCTACGACGGAAACGGCAACCTCGTCGACACCGCGTTCTTCCCGTTCAATGAGAGCCAGCTCAACCAGCAGCTCGGTGCATTGGGTTTCACGGGTTAAAGCGTTTCACTGGCTTACGCGCGTCACTGGCTTAAAATCCGTCCGATCATTCTGGACCGTTCGCCAAGTGTTCTTGCGACCGCCGGTGAGCTCTCTACGGTCGACCAACTATGGTGGTTAACCGACAACGGATCCATCCCACAGGCGCTATAGCTGTTCAAAGCAACCGGCTCGGCGCCCCGACGGGAACATTCCACGTGCGGACTGCGTTACACGTGTGCGGCCATCTGAAGGGTTAACCAATGCAACCAGGCACCTTTTCGACGAACCTTTCAGTAGCCGATTACGCCGACGTGCGAGGTTTCACCGAGCACCTCGCAGCGCCGCTCACCCCAGAAGACCAACAGATCCAGTCGATGGAAGACGTCAGCCCGACGAAATGGCATCGGGCCCACGTCACGTGGTTCTTCGAGACGTTCCTCCTGTTGGAATTCCTTGACGGCTACGAGCCGTTCGACCCCGAATTCCAGTTCCTCTTCAACTCCTACTACGAGGGCAAAGGCGCCCGGCACGCTCGTCACGAACGCGGGCTGATCTCTCGCCCGACCGCCGAACACGTAGGTGCGTATCGGCGTCACGTCGATGAAGCGATGCTCACCCTGATCGACACCGTTGCCGCAGACGACGACGCCGTACACGATCTCGTCGTTCTCGGGCTCCACCATGAACAGCAGCACCAAGAGTTGCTGCTCATGGACATCAAACATGTTTTGTCAATGAACCCAACCCGCCCGCGCTACCACGAGGTTGCGACCGGCGGAGATGCCCCTCCCTCTCCCGCCGAATGGTTCCGCTTCGAAGGCGGCGTCGTTGAGATCGGCCACGCCGATAGCGACCCGGGTTTCCATTTCGACAACGAAGGCCCGCGACACCGACAGTACCTAGAGCCCTTCGAACTCGCCGACCGTCTCGTCACCAACGGCGACTGGCTCGAATTCATGGCCGCTGGCGGCTACCACGAACACCAACATTGGCTCTCGGCTGGATGGGCCACTCTGCAGGCCGAAGAGTGGGGAGCCCCGATGTACTGGGAGCCGACCAAATCTGGCTGGCAGATGCACACCCTCCACGGATTCCAACCAGTAGACCCAAACGAACCGGTCTGTCACCTGAGCTATTTCGAAGCCGACGCGTACGCACGGTGGGCTGGCGCCCGTCTCCCGACCGAATTCGAATGGGAGCACGCCGCGAGCGATGTCGTCATCGCCGGCAACTTCGCAACCGCTGGCCGCTACCACCCAGCGCCAGCGAACGAATCCGATGCGTCACTCCGACAGCTCTACGGCGACGTCTGGGAATGGACATCCAGCTCCTATGGCCCGTATCCAGGATTCGTCCCCGCCGAGGGAGCGGTCGGCGAATACAACGGCAAGTTCATGGTGAACCAGTACGTGCTGCGCGGTGGGTGCTGCGCTACCTCAGGCGGCCATACCCGCCCGACCTACCGCAACTTCTTCCCCGCACATTCACGATGGATGTTCTCGGGACTTCGGCTGGCGCGAACCCCTATCAGTGACCCCACCTCTCAGTGACCCCACCTCGAAAGACTGATCATGAACACACAACTCGTCATTGACGACCATCTCGACGCGGGCTACTTCGAGCGAAACCTCCGCGACGACGTCCTCCGAGGTCTCGGAGTTGCACCCGGCGAACAGAAGTCGCTGCCACCGAAATGGTTCTACGATGACCACGGAAGTGAACTCTTCGAGGCCATCACTCGACTCGAGGAGTACTACCCAACCGAGGCCGAGCGAACGATTCTTCGAACCAACGCAGATGACATCGCTGTCACCTCCGCAGCTGACACGCTCGTAGAGCTTGGCTCGGGCGCTGCGGACAAAACCACGACGATCCTCGACGCCTTCGACGCCACCGGGCAGCTCAAGCGATTCATCCCATTCGATGTCAGCGATGGCATCTTGCGATCGAGCTCCGAAACTCTGATAGCTCGCTATCCCGACATGGACATCCACGGAGTAGTCGGCGACTTCGAACATCACCTCGACAAGATCCCCGGCGGCGGCACCCGCCTGATCGCACTGTTGGGCGGCACCGTCGGAAACTTTGCCCCGAGCAAGCGCAAGGAATTGCTGCGCCACATCGTGGCCACCATGGCACCTGGCGACGGGTTCCTGCTCGGCACCGACCTGGTCAAAGACCACGATCGACTCGTCCTCGCTTACGACGACCCCCACGGAGTAACCGCAGCGTTCAACAAGAACGTGCTCACGGTTCTAAACCGACGCCTGGGCGCAAACTTTGACCTCGACGGATTCGAGCACGTTGCTCGCTTCGACGTCGACAACGAGTGGATGGACCTACGGCTCCGGTCACTACGAGAACAGAGCGCATTCATCGAAGAACTGAACCTCACCGTGAACTTCGCCGAAGGCGAGGAACTCCAGACCGAGATCTCCGCGAAGTTCCGTGAAGAGAAGGTCCGCGACGAACTAGGCGCCATCGGCTTGGACATGGTCCGCTGGATGACCGACCCCCGAGGCGACTACGCCGTCTCCTTGTCGATCTTGTAGCGGTAGACGTTGGTGTCTCTTTGCTCGAAACCGATTCGTTGGTAGAGGCGATTGGCTGCTTCGCGGGTAGGTCGACTGGTTAGGTCGACGGTCTTTGCCCCCGCGTCCGCCGCGATCTCTAGCGCACGTTCGTTGAGCAAGCGGCCCACACCTTGGCCTCGCGCTGCCGTGTCGACCACGACATCTTCAACCCAGGCTCGACGTCCCGTTGGGATGTCGAACATTGCGAGCGTCATGGATCCAACGATCGCTCCATTCGGGTCACGCGCGATGAGCAAGGTAGACGCCTCGCTCTTGGCGATCCGGTCGAGCGTTTCGAAGTCTGGTGGACTGCTCGAGCGCGAGAGTTGGGGAATGAGGTTGCCGAATGCATCCACCAACTCCTGATCGGCAGCTTCGACAATTTCGATCGAGATCATGACTTTCCTTCGACGGAGACCACTACGAGCGTAGGCCCCAAACCATGAACACCTTCGATATTCGAAACGACCACTGGTGGCAAATTTGACCCTCGCGGGTACCGTTTTGCCCGTGACCGAATCGATTGGCGGAGCGGAGTTCGTACGGTGTACATCGCTCCCCGCACTACGTTCGCCAGTTCTTATCGTGGCCCTCGAAGGATGGAATGACGCGGGCGACGCGGCATCGACCACCGCCCATCACCTGATCGACCGCTGGAACGCTGAGCTCTTTGCCGACATCGACCCGGAGGAGTTTTTCGACTTCACGGCCATGCGCCCCACGGTCGAAATCATTGACGGGTTTGAGCGGGAACTGCACTGGCCCGACACGAGCTTCTATGCCGCGAAGTTGGCTGACGCGCCCTTCGATGCGATCGTCATGCTCGGAGTCGAGCCCCAGATGCGATGGAAGACCTTCTGTGAGCAGATCCTCACGACGGCTCGACAGTTAGGCGCCGAAATGGTGGTGACGATGGGGGCGCTGCTCGCAGACGTCCCTCACACACGCCCGGTACAGGTCCTCGGCACCGCCTACGACGAATCAACCGCACACAAACTGGGTCTCAAGCCTTCGAACTACGAGGGCCCGACCGGTCTTATCGGCGTCCTGCACGCCGAGGCTCGAGATGCTGGCTTCACTGCGGCGTCGCTGTGGGCTGCCGTTCCGTCCTACGTTCCCGGTGCGACCTCACCCAAGGCTGCACTTGCATTGGTCGAACGCCTGACCACCATGCTCGATGTGGGCATCTACGCTACCGATCTCGAAATCGCGGCCGTGGCCTATGAACGCCAAGTCAGCGAGTTGGTCGAAGAGGACGAGGAGACGGCCGAGTTTGTCGCCCAACTCGAACGTCACTACGACGAAGAGGCGGAATTTGACGACCCCGAGGCACTCCTTCTCGAAGTGGAACAGTTCCTCCGAGATATACCTCGCCCCGGTCACGACGAATAGCCCGACCGGCCCTGCTAACTGCGCCCAAGAGCGCCGTTTGCGAAGTTGATGTATGACCGCATCGAGGCCTCCCATGAGGGCTCATTGAGGATCTCATGGGCGAGGCCAGGAAGCACTCGACGGGTAGCGATGGCGAGCTCACCAATCGGTTCGGTCGAGGCGGGTGGGACGATCCCATCATCGCCGCCATGCAGCACCATCGTTGGCACCGACAGCTCCTCCAAACGCGCCCGCACGTCAGCCATAGCGGTGAAGAGCACGAAGCCCAGTCTCGACGTTGCACCGGGGACCCTGAGGGGATCACCTGCGTAGCGAGCCCCAACATCGGGATCGGTCGATAGCAGCGACCCATCGAACTCCGATTTGATAAACAGCTTGGGGGTTGCGCGCCCAGCGATTGGCGCCGCGATCCGCTGCCAACGAGGGGTAATGGCATCTACCGCTGGGCCCGATAGCAACAACACATCGGGAAGCGGTCGGCCACTCAGGCAGTAGCTAAGCGCTATCAGACCACCCATCGAATGAGCGAGCAACGCGACAGGTCGCCCTTCGCGGCGAAGCTCGATGAGGTTGTCTTCAACATCTTCGAGAAACACATCGAACGAGCCGACATGGCCACGAGTTCCGCCGCTACGACCATGACCGTGATGGTCATAGGAGCGAGCACGAAAGCCCGCCTTGGCCAACGTCGCACCGACATGTTCATAGCGGCCTGAGTGTTCCGAGATCCCGTGGAGGATGAGCGCCGAAGCATGCGGCTCGGCTGCCTCCCATGTGCGTCGCAGCTGAGCGACGTGGCGACGACTCGCGACTTGCTCAACTACCGATGATCCATCGAAAGACGCGCCGGGATCAGGCATGGTCTTGCTCCCACGGTGGGACACGTACGTCATCGAAGGCCACATCCAGCTCCGCTCCAGAGATCGCAGCGAACGCACGATCAACCCATCGGTCGCCACCGACGAGCGGCTCGGGGAGGTCATCGCGACTAAAGAATCCGGCATCGGTGCATTCGAGCGGGTGAGGCGTGACCTCTCCCCCGATTGCGCGGAGATGAAACACGGTGCTGTAGAGCGGTATCCGGGTGAAGCCCAGACGCATGCCATCGTTCACGGCAAGCAGCCGCACAACCTCGGACTTGATGCCGGTTTCTTCCCACACTTCTTTGACCGCTACCTCGGCAGCCGAATAGCCAACGTCAGCCCATCCCGTCGGGTAAAGCCAAAAGCCCGAGTCGGCCCGCTGAACCAACAACAGCTCGCCCTCGTCGTTACCCACGATCGCCCCGACGGTGGTTTTGGGAGTCACGTAACCGGGAACACCATGACCGACCGTCTTCATCCATTCCTCGACCAATTGGGCTGGTTCAAGGGGTTGAGATGTGGCGGCAGCGATCTCGGCGGCGACCGCCAAGATCTCTTCGAATCGCTCTTGTTCGTAGAGCGAGTCGGTGAAGGCCAGCCCGGTTCGCGCAAGTGCAGAGAGCATCTCGGACCAACGCAGAAGATCCTGCTCGGTGATCGCAGAACGAGATGTCATGACGTCACGACCTTACTTCCTTGCGATCGCGTAGAGCACTGCACGTTCAACTTCGCTTTGATGGTCGAGGTCGACGATCTTCTCGTCGTTGGCCATCACGTAGAACGCGTCGATCACTCGATCACCGATCGTCTGAATTCGAGCGGTGGAAATCCCGATCTGCATCTCCGAGAGCGCCCGAGCAATTCGGTACAACACACCAATCTGATCGCGACAGTTCACCTCAACGACCGTCGCGGTCTCCGAGCTCATGTTGTCGAACGTTACGGTCGGTTCGATCGGTGCGGCCGATGAACGCTTGAACGATCGGGCATAGGTGTTGCGGCGGTCGGTGACTCGCGATTCGAGTGCGAGACGACCAGCGACCCCGTCGAGCATCTGGGCGCGAAGACGGCGGGCATCGAAGTCGGCGTGGTTCACCGTGAACTGCGATAGCGCCCGACCATCTTCGGTGTGGGCCGCAGCGGCGGTGATGTCGAGACCGTTGAGCGTCAGCACGCCAGCCACTCGGCTAAAGGCTCCAGCAGCATCTGACTGCACGACGGTAATCACCGGACCATCGATGTCTACGACGAACTCGTCGCTATCGAGGAACGCTCGCTCCCGTGGACCCGGGAAGCCAACGCCGACCACTTCTGACGCTTCGCCACCTTCGAGCACGAAACGAACGCGCCCGACGAGGGTGCGCACAAGCTCGGCCTTGGACGAGTTCCACGCTGATGGACCGGTGGCAATCGAATCGGCTTCGGTCAACGATCCCAGAAGTTCGAGCAAGCGAACCGAACCAACCGTGCCCGCCACGGCGGCGATCGTGCCGTCGTCGTCTAGATCTCGCCGGGTTGCGACGTCTGGGATCAACAGGTGGTAGCGGCACATGTCGACGAGCAGTTCCGTGTCGACGGGGTCAAAGCCCATGTGGGCTGCGATATCGGCGATGAGTTCGACACCGACGTCGGTGTGATCGCCCGGGTAGCCCTTTCCGATGTCGTGCAGCAACGCACCCAAAACCAGCAGGTCAGGCCGGTCGACCTTGTCGGCGAGCGCCGATGCCTCTGCGGCCGCCTCGAGCAGGTGACGATCGACGGTGAACCGGTGATACGCATTGCGCTGGGGGCGGCTACGACACGGCTCCCACTGCGGGATCAGTGCGGTCATCAAACCGACCTGGTCATATGCCTCGATCACCGGGATCGCCGCACGTCCCAAACGGAAGACGTCAGAGAACGCATCTCGCATCTCTGGGGTCCACCGATCGGGAAGCTCAGACTGCAGTTCGCACAGTTGGCCGAGCGCGACGTTGTCGATGAAACAGTGTCGGCTGGCGGCGGCCTTGGCCACGTGGAACAACATCATGGGGTCACGTGGATAGTCGTTGGTCAGCGACAACAGTGCCCCGTCGATCACGATCCCGTGATCGAGGTGTTCGATATCGCTGGCGCGGCGGCGTGGCTCGATCGAACGCTCGATGAAGAACCAGGCGGCGTCGGCGTTCCACGCGATCGTGCGGGCTGCTCCTGCCACATCGGCCATCAGCGCATCAGCATCGCTGTACTCGAGCGCAGCAGCGACCTCGTCTTGGTAGTCGAGCACCAGTCGATCCCCTGGCCGGCCCGTCAAGCGATGTAGTTCGACCCGCGCAGCCAAGAGCACCTCGTGGGCGTCTGCGAGCATCGTGGCAGCGTCTTCTGATAATACCCCTGATGCGGCCGCCCATCGTAAGGAGTGGACGTCACGCAGGCCTCCACGACCGTTCTTGAGGTCCGGACCTAGCTCGAAGGCCACCTCACCGTGCTGGTCATGTCGATCGCTTCTTCGCGCCGCGAGACGAGAGGCGTTGTCGACCGCTCCAGCGCTCCACTGCGCCGAGGCCTCAACCGCAAGCTCAAGCGAGACAGACTCATCGCCTGCCAAGTGGCGTACATCGAGAAGCGCTGTAGCCGTGTCGAGGTCGTTGCGGGCGCTCTTGAGTAGACCCTCGACGGTGTCCACCCGGTGGCCGAGTTTGAGGCCCGCGTCCCAGATCGGGTACCACAGTTGCTCGGCGATCTCCGCGACATCGACGTCGTCGGAATGGACCAAGATGATGTCGATATCGCTCTCGGGCGACATCTCCCGGCGACCGAACCCGCCGACCGCGGCGAGTGCGACACCGGCCGGCAGGTCCGTAGACGTAGCGATGTCTTGTAACCATTGATCGAGCTGCTTGGTGTACGCATCGGTGAAGGCCGACCCTCGAAGTTCTGTGCGTTCGAGAAGGGCTCCGCGATCTATTGCCATGGTCACACGCTACTTTCGTCGAGCCTGGTGTAGGTAGGCCTTTGCTGCGCCCCACGTGATCCCGGCTTCATGAACGCGGTCACCGAGGTCGAAGAAGGCGACGGGGCCGAGCGCAAAGATGTCGTCGGGTCTGATTCGGACATCGAAGGGATCACGAGACGGCGGCACGGCGCCGAGTTCGACCAAGCGCGGGTTCAGTTGTTCGACAGCGCCACGGATCCGCTCGAGCGGCCCGCTCAAGGGCGTGTCGACATCGGCATGTACAAGCTCCTCTAGACGGGCATCGGCATCGATAGCGATGGCAGAAATCTCGTCGGCGAGGAGGTCGGGGTCGATCCCGAAACGATCCCGAACTTGCGTTGCGAGCCAGGGGCGTATCGAATCAGCGACGGCTTCTCGTAGCTGCTCGCCGTAGTCGATGTAGGCCTGCTCATCATCGCTGGAAGTGGTCATGGGATTGTTCCCCGAAGGATCTGACGCCGGAGGCATTATGCTCCCCAAGCTACAACCATGAAAGCCGTGCGAATCGAGCCACTCGCGTTCTGGAAACTTCGCAACCGCCAGCGTTCTACATCCCCCGCGACGATGTGAACATGTCGCTGCTGTCACCTGGGTCCTTCTATGGCGGCTGGATCACATCGAACCTGGCTGGCCCGTTCAAGGGCGGACCGGGTTCGCTCTGGTGGTAGTCAAAACCCGAGATGTCTGGCCCGCGAGGCGAACCAGCACCAAACGGCTGTACATTTGTGGGGCGTTTCGGGTCGCTAGCTCATCGGGTAGAGCAGGGGACTTTTAATCCCAAGGTGCCGGGTTCGAGCCCCGGGCGACCTACCGAATGTTCTGGCACTTACGGCCAAGAACCGCAGACACTTCGACGCTCACCCGTCCGCCCGACGACCGCTATCTGCGCGATCGTGAGATAGATCGATTCCGTTGCCACAAGCACGCAACGCGATCGTCGCTATGGTTACATGGAAATAGTTCGTAGCGGGTACGGACGGTGAGCGGGATGGTGCAAAGTGTTGCGGTTCGGAGTCGTTTTCGGTTTTGGTGATGAGCAAAAGGCC
>CAZTDG010000022.1:0-4390 GCA_964612655.1 uncultured Acidimicrobiales bacterium
CACGACGTTGCGACGCAAGTAGCCCAGTAGGGCTCTGGCCACTGCGGTGCGGGCGTGTAGACGATGCCCGGTGAGCGTGGCGCACGTGTAGTCGGCGCGGCACGGGTCGTCTTGGCCCAGGTCGTCACCAGCGAGTTCGGCGGCGTGGCGTTCGAAGGTTTCGTCATCGATCACGATGTCGGTGGTGATCGTGTGCCCGGTTTCGTCTTGGAGGGCACGAGCGGCGTACACATGCACTTTGGCGTAGGCATCGGCACGCCGTTGGGCGGCCGTGCGGGGCATGTGCAACTTGTTGGCGTCGGGGCCGTGGTTGTCAACCGCCCATTGCCAGTCGATGTCGAATTCGATCTTCTCGAACGCATCGAAGATGTCTTTGGTGATCGCCCCGTCGTAGGCCGACGAGGAACCCTTCCAATGCCATTGGCCGTCTTCGTCTTGGACCATGGTGTGGTTGCGGGCGCGGTCGTGGCGCTTGTCGCGCTGCTCGGCGCCGTCCTGGTCGGCGAGCTCCACCCACTGTGAGACCACGATGTCGAAGAACTCGTAGGTGTCTTTCAAGGCGTGACCAGCGAACCATTCGTCGGCATCTTCCATCAGGTCACGGATGCGCGGGTTCGCATAGGCACGACCCAACCGGCGAACCATGCACGTGGAGATCTCGCCGTCGAAGTAGTGACGAGCCACCGTGGGCAACACATCGAGCACGCGGGCCATGTTCGCCCTGGCCTTCACCTCAGCACCCGACAACTTGGCGGTGTTGGCGACCATGGGCTTTGCGTTGCGATGACCATCGATCGCGTAGACGCCCGTGCGATCGATAGACGCCACCACCTTCGCCTTAGCCGCATCAACCTGGCGGCCCACATCCTCCACCGAAGCGATCAGCGCCAACGCCTCTGCGTTCACGTACGTGTCGACGTTCGCATGGTTCAGCTTGGCCACCCCAGCCTGAATCAACGCCAACGCATCAACGGCATCACGAGGCAACGGCGGACCCTCCGCCACCCCCACAACAAACCCATCGACAACTGCCATGAACCCAACCTAGTCAGGGGGTATGACAACGAACTTTGGCTAGTTCGACCTTCGGGTTATGAGCCCGACGAGGTGTCGGAGTCCCTATCAAAGCACTCGTCCTAGGCGCCATCGCGTCGGCAAAGAGCTTCTGCTCCCAACCCTTGAGTAGGATCCGTGCGGTGAACTTGGAGAGCTTGCTGACACGTTTTCGGTCCTTGGATGGCTGCGGGCCGTTCGACTACGAGTGGTGTTTCCACCATGACGGTGGTGCCCGTGGCTCCCACATCGTGGTTGGGTCGATCGTGCACGGCAACGAGGTCGGGAGCCTTCCCGCAATCGTTGAGGTGGCGGAACGTTTGGCCTCTGGCGATATCAACTACGGCGGCCGAATAACGTTCTTCTTGGGCAACCCCGAAGCCAGCCGGGAGAACGTTCGCTTCCTCGAGTCAGATCTCAACCGGGTCTTCACCGACACCCCACCCGACGATCACGAGGGCGCTCGGTCGCTCGAACTGAAGCCGATTCTGCGAACGGCTGACATGTTCCTCGACCTTCACCAAACCATCGAGCCCACGGAGTCCGCGTTCTATACCTTTCCGTTCAACCGAGATGATTGGCACTGGGCACGAATGATCGGCAACGCTCAGATCTGGTCGACGCGAGCACCCGACGCGAGCTTCTCGGCGAACACCTGCTGTGTGGATGAGTTTGTCAGGGGACTCGACAAACCGGGTTTAACCCTCGAGCTCGGCCAAAAGGGGTTTAGCGAAGAGTCGACCGATCGGACGATGTCGGTTCTGCAACGGCTGCTTTCCGCAACGTCGGACTGGGACGGCGGCATGGCCTCGATCGAAGCCCTCGCACAGGAACAACCCGACTTCTCGTTCGTCGAGACGGCCTACGCACACCCATTCTCCGACCGCGCCCTACGCCTGCGAGACGGCCTCAGCAATCTGATACCTGTGCAATCCGGCGAGACGCTGTCGGCACCGGGCTCCCCCACTATCGAAGCGCCGATAGATGGCCTGCTGATGTTTCCGAAGTACCCGGATTACGACACCGAGGGACAAGCGATCGGCAAGCTCCCGAACGAGCTCTTCCGGATCGTCACGCCCATGGACGAACACCCCATCGAGCGCTGGAACCTGTAACAGGCCAGCAGCTGAAGGCTACGGCCCCAGCACTGCGGGGGCGTCGGAGTCGCTGGTGCCACTCAGACTTCGAGTAGATGATCTTCGAGGATGTGACCAGGACCTTCGCAGGTCTCACAGGTCTTGGAGAGTGACTCGACGAGTCCTTCACCGATGCGCTTGCGGGTCATCTCGACCAAACCGAGGTCGGAGATGTCGAAGACCTGCGTTCGGGTCTTGTCTTGTGCGAGGGCCTCGCGGAACACTCGAACTACTTCGTCGCGGTTCTTCTTAATCTCCATGTCGACGTAGTCGATGACGATGATGCCGCCGATGTCGCGAAGACGAAGTTGGCGTGCGATCTCTCGGGCAGCCTCAAGGTTGTTCCGGTAGACCGTCTCTTCGAGGCTCGACTTACCGACGTTCTTGCCGGTGTTCACATCGATCACGGTGAGCGCTTCGGTTTGTTCGATGATCAGCGATCCGCCGCTCGGCAGCCAGACCTTTTGGTCGACGGCCTTTCGGAGCTGCTCGGTCACGTGATGGCGCTCGAACAGCGACATGTTCTCGGCGTCGCGGTCGTAGTACTGCACGCGATCGGCGAGCGCTGGGGTGATCGAGGATACGTAACCCTTCACGTCCTCATAGAGCGCCTTGTCGTCGATGACGATGCCTCGGTAGTCCTTGTTGAACTCTTCTCGAATAACACGTACGGCCATTTCGGGCTCGCGGTAGAGCAACGTTGGGGTGTTGTTCTGCTTGGCCAGCTTGTCGATGGCTTCCCACTGCTCGGCGAGTCGGCGAACGTCAGCGACGATCTCTTCCTCGGTGATGTTCTCGGCCGCGGTTCGAACGATGATTCCGGCGCCCTCAGGCTTGACCCGGTCGAGGATCTTGCGAAGGCGCTTGCGCTCACGCTCGGGAAGACGCTTGGAGATGCCATAGGTCGTGCTGTTCGGCACGAGCACAACGAACCGGCCTGGAAGCGAAACTTCCTGGGTAAGACGAGCACCCTTGTGGGCGATCGGGTTCTTCGTGACCTGGCACAAGATGTGTTCTTTGGGCCGGAGGAGCTGTTCGATCTTTCGGCTGCGGTTGTCGCTGCCTGGCGCGCTTACGTCGCCGCGGTAGAGCACCGCGTTCTTCGGCGTGGTGATGTCGACGAACGCTGCTTCCATTCCCGGAAGAACGTTCTGGACCTTTCCGAGATAGATGTTGCCGTGGATCTGTGAAACGTCATCGGAGGGACGTGACACGTAGTGCTCGATGAGCGTGCGTCCTTCGAGCACGGCGATCTGGGTCACCTGATCTCGGACCGAGACACACATCATGTAGCGACCCGCTGGCTTGCCTTTGCGCTCGCGACCCTTGCGCATCGCCAAGGTCTCTTCGTCGAGCTCAACAGCTTCGCCGGTCAGCGCGGTGACTGGCTCGTTGCCCGTGTTCTTTGAGCCGCCGCCTCCTCGGCCACGGCCGCCGCGCCGTCGACGACGACGTTGACCGCCACCTTCGCCAGAACCGGACTCTTCGCCACCGCCACCGTTTCCACGGTTGCGGTTGTTGCCGCCTTGATTGTTGTTGTTGTTGTTGTTGTTTTGAGCGTCGCCACCACCACCACCGCCGCTACGACGGCGTCGACGATTCCGGTTGCTCTTCTTCTGGCCTTGTTGACCCTGATTTTGGTCTGCCGAGTTCTCGCCAGCGCTCTCCGATTGAGTCGGAGCTGGGCGCTTATCGCCGATTTTTGGTTTAGCAGTCACACGAGCCGCAGATTGCGGCTGGTTCGCAGATTCCTTGGCCTGCGGGTTGGACGCGGAACGATCAGGTGCGGATTGGCCGCCCCCGTTGTGTTCGTCGGACATGAATTTCCCTTCGTATCACGCACGCTCTAAGAGGTGCGGTGCCGCTATCCACTCGCCTTGGTGCATCTAGCACCGGTGTGGTCGCAGCAATCTCTGCCGTTCCGCTACCGGAAGATCCGGGGCGTGCGGGACGATCAACTTCATGAGCGCTGAAAAGGTGCGCTTCCTCGTTGGAGTCGTCGTACGGCATTGAAACCTTCAAAAAGCCCGGTGCGTGTGCACCAATGGCTATATGAGCACCCTATCGGCTGAACCCCACCGACTTGCAGCTTTCACTCGCCCAGAGTTACCGAGGCCAAAAATCCGCAGAGCACCCCGAGTCGAAGGCGCGAGGGAACCTTGCGGGTTCGTGCGGCCAAAATCCGCAGAGCACCCAGAGCC
>CAZTDG010000022.1:4490-26130 GCA_964612655.1 uncultured Acidimicrobiales bacterium
AGCCTTCACCGCAAACGATGCGCGTGCACGTTTTCAACCAGGCCAAGCGCCATCAACGTGGTCAACATCGAGGAGCCTCCAAAGCTGATGAGCGGAAGCGGAATACCGGTCACGGGCATCATGCCCATGTTCATGCCGATGCTCTGAAACGCCTGGAAAAGGAACATGGCGAAGACCCCAACGCAAATGAGTCGACCGTAGGAGTCTTCTGCGAGGTGGGCCACTCGCCAGATACGAAGCAGAAGCAGACCCAGCAATACGAGCAATGCTGCCCCGCCGATGAAGCCGAACTCTTCGCCGAGCACCGAGAAGATGAAGTCGGTCTCTTTCTCGGGAACCAGCGAGTTGTTGTTCTGGGTTCCTTGGAACAGGCCGGTGCCGGTCAACCCGCCGTTGCCGATCGCAACCTCGGATTGGAACACCGTGAAGCGCTCCTGGCTCTCCGGGTCGATGAACGCGGTGAAGCGGTCGAGTTGGGCTTGGCGCAAGAACCCACCACGAATCATCGCCACGATCGCGACCCCAACAAACGACAAGGCCGCCATGACGTGTGCGAGCGAAGCGCCTCCCACGACCACGATCCCAGCAGTGATCGCGGCGAACACCATGACGGTCCCGAAGTCAGGTTGGAGCAGGACAAGACCGGCGATCAGACCCGAAATGGCCAGACCGGCAATTACGTTGACGAACGCCAGACCGTCTCGCTCCTCGATGGAACTGAACCAGGCCGCCAGGGCGACGATCAGTGTGAGCTTGGCGAACTCCGACGGCTGCAACGTCACGAAGCCAAAGGAGTACCACGACACCGCGCCGTTGAACTCGGAGCCAAAAAAGAACAGGCCGATGAGCAACAGGATGGTGCCGCCGTAGATGAACGGGACAGCGGGTTTGCTCTTGCGGTAGTCAACCGATGCGACGACGGTGGCGAGGAAGCCGCCCACTCCGACGAACAGCACCTGTCGACGCAGGAACGACGTATCGGGGATGTCGCCTTCGACGAGCACCGGCCCTCTGGTCGCCGAGTACACGACGACCAAGCCAAACGCGACGAGCACTGCGGAGAGAAAGACGATCGACATGTCGAAACGTAGCCACAGCGGCCCTTGGGTATCGCGATCGTTGAATCCGGCATGTCCGGCCCGTAGTGCGGTCATTACTGGGATCCTCCCGCTGATTCGAGAACTTCGTCTTCATCCTCGAGGGTGAGTACGTCTTCTGGGGTGCCGCCGATGTTGTAGAACTCGTCCACTTCGCTTTGTGCCTGCGCTCGTGGCACCGTTTCGTTTGCGATTTGGTCAAAGACTCGGGCCACCATCGGTGCTGCGATCTTCGAACCGAAGCCCGCTTCTTCGAGCACGACAGCTACCACGTATTCCGGAGTGTTGATCGAGGTGCCCCACGTGCGGGAGCCGCTGGGCCCGAACCCGACGAACATCGAGTTGTCGGCACGGTTCAATACCTCGGCGGTTCCCGTCTTGCCGGCGACTGGGTAGTTGATGAGGTCGATAATCGCGCCATCGAGGCCTTCTTCGAATGGGTTGTTGAACGCATCCCAGCCGGTGCCGCCAGGGTTGCTGATCCCCGGGTCGGCCAGCAGGGTCACGCCGAGCAGTCCGTCGAGAATTTCTTGTTCGACGGTTTCAGGAATGTTTGCTTCGCGCAGCACTCGAGGCCCGAACTCGACGGCGTCGTCGACCTCACCATTTGGAATGGTTCGCTGCACGACGTTTGGCGACCACACGGTTCCGCCGTTTGCGAGCGCAGCGTAGGAGTTCGCCAGCTGCAGCGGAGTCACCGACACGACACCCTGACCGATAGCGATATCGGTGTTGTCGCCAGGACCCCAGTCAGCGCGGGGGAAGGCCTCGGGGTTGTCCTCGCTGCGCTGACGGAGATCATCTGCGGTCAGCATCGTGCCGCCACGCTCGCCAGGAAGTTGCACTCCCAAGGATGCGCCGAAACCAAAGTCTCGAGCGGTGTCTTGGATCCCGTTCGGGTCGATTTCGCTGTCAGGGGCAACCCAGAACGCTTCACCGATTCGGTAGTAGTAGGTATCCGATGAGAAGGCCAACGAATGCAGCAGGTCGACACCTTCCATCGTGGCGTCTCCAGCGTTGCGCTTACGACAACCGCTGGCGACCGCGCCTGCAGCGTCTCCCGAGAAGTCCAGGTTGCACGAACGCAGGTCCCAGAAGCCCGGATCGGAGATCGGCACGTTGAAGTCGTCGACGAATTCCCACCCGAAGACGTCGTGGATTTCGGCTGCGATTGCGGTGAAGGGCTTGAACGTCGAAGCCGCCGGATACGTCTCGGAAATGGCCCGATTCAACAACGGTTGATGGGCCTCCGGGTCGTTGAGTTCATCGAACTGGTTCTGGCTGATGCCGTTGATGAAGTCGCCGGGGTTGAACGTCGGGTGTGAGGCCATGGCGAGGATCGATCCGTCGGTCGGGTCCATGATGACCGCCGCACCGCCAGGGGCTCGGAACGGCTCCTCGTCGGGAAGCACCTCGATGCCTCGGGCCCGATCGAGCGCTCGGGCGAGCTCTCGTTCCAACATGACCTGCAGGTCGATGTCGATTGTGAGCTGCACATCGGATCCCTGGACTGGATCCCGGCGGGCGTCCTCGTCTTCGGAGACGAGGTTGCCGACGTTGTCTACCGTGATCTCTCGGGTGCCGGGTACGCCGCGAAGGTCGTCTTCGAAGAAGGCTTCGATGCCCTGCTTACCGATCTCGTCGTTGTTGCGATACTGCTTGCCGTTCGGATCCTCGATAAAGGCTTCAGGATCCTCGCTGTTGGGGTCGTCCAGGCGATACAAGTCCGCCTTGTCATCCAATTCACCCTGCGTAATCGACCCCACGTAGCCGAGCACATGGGCGGCGCTGGTTCCGAACGGATAGCTGCGCACGACGTCTTGTTCAACGCTGACCCCGGGGAATCGATCCGGGCGTTCACCGATAAAGATCAGCAGGTCCTCATCGACGTCTCGTGCGATCGGGATGTTGTCGAAGTCGGTGAACGAACCGTCTTCAAAGGAGTCGACTAGGTCGGCGACCTTCGTGAGCTGGCCTGACTGGCTGAGCTCCTGGGCAAGATCGGCGAACATGCCCACTCGGAACTCGTCGCGCTCTTCTCGGCTGTCGAAGCCAAGTCCTTCGAGCACTTGCACGTGCTCATCCCGGTTGATCGTTACCACTGTCGACAGTCGGTTCTCTACGAGCACCCGGCCGTTGCGATCAAGGATCTGGCCGCGTGGGGCTTGGGTGCGGATCGAGCGGCTGATGTTTGATTCGGCTCGCACCTCGAAGCGTTCCGCTTCGAGTGCCTGCAGGAACCACAGCCGCCCGAAGAGCGCGAGGAAGAGCGACACGGCGACGACGCCGAGAATGCGCATACGGAGGCGGCTGCTGTCCTCCACTAGATCTCCTGGCTTCCCACTGACACGACCCCCTAGTTCACCACGGTCTGCGGCGCTTCGCCACGCGCCCCTATATGACGTTCCAGAAGCGCCCATCCGAGCAGCGCTCGCACCGGAATCGCCAAGGCGACCGAGTAGATGGCAACCAATACTGCGACCCGCACAAGGCGGAAATCGACGAACTGTTCAGAACCCAATACACCGAGCCCCAAGCCGTAGACGAGTGTGGCCAAGAACGCGCTCGCGCCGATAAGAATCGGCAACACTCGAGGGTCATCGGAGTCGACGGTTCGCGCCGCTCCACCGATGCCATGGGCAAAGAATCCGTAGATTCCAGCCGCCAGGCCGAGCGGTCCGGTGGTAACCAAGTCGAGGAGTAGCCCCGCAATGAACCCATGGCGGGCACCGAAGTGGGGGCCTGCTACCAATCCACCGACCAGAGCGGCCACCAAAAGCAGGTCCGGTGCGACCCCAAATGGGCGCAGATGGGCAAACAGCGAGACCTGGAACGCCCAGAGAACGAACAACGCGGCAGCAGACTTCAGTCGCCTCATCGGGGAAGTGCCCCTACCGGCTCGCTGCCAGAATCTGATCCCGGTTCGATGAGCACGACGTTCACGAAGCGAAGGTCGACGGGGTTCGCGGCGATCTCAACGGTGACCGCCTGATTCGACGCGTCTTCGGTCACGGTCGTTCCGCTCACCTGACCAATGATCAGGTTCGCCGGGAACAAACTTCGTTCACTGTTGGTGGTGGTGACGGGAGCACCAACGTCGATTTGGGCTCGAATGCCGATCCCTTGCTCGATGAGAATCTCATCTGCCAATCCTTGGCCGCGTGCGAGACCGACCTCGCCGCCCACTTCGACGCCAATCACAAAATCGGTGCTGGAGATCAGACGTACCGTCGAGGAGTTGCGGTCGACCTCTTCGGTGCGGCCCACGACCCCAGCGGGAGTAACCACGGCCATGTCTCGCAAGACGCCATCGCTGGATCCGACATCGATCTCGATGACGCCCGAGGTGAAGTTGCCCACCTCGCCGGTGCGCACGCGTGCGAGCAGCAGCGGCAGGCTCTGGGGGACTTCGAGTCCGTTGATGGCCAGCAGCGCCTCGTAGTCAGCACGATCGATCCCCGATTGGGCGAGTTCGCCGCGAAGTCGATCTACCTCACCTCGCAATTCAGCATTCTCGACTTCGAGATCGTCGACTCGGGTTGCGCCGTCCCATAGACCGGTGATGGGCGACGCTATGCGTTCGCCACCGGTCCGGAAAGGCGCGACAACCTCACGAAAGCCCGTTTGGACCGTGCCAAGGGGGCCGAAGCTCTGGAAGTCGAGCGTGATGAGGGTGGCCGAGATCAACAGGATCAGCCCGAGGGTGACCCGCCGACGTCCAGGCTGCTGGACTGCTGCCATACGCCTTGGTGCTAGATCGTGCTCGAGCTGAAGAGCACGCCCTTAAGGCTGTCGAACTCTTCAAGACTCTGTCCGGAACCGAGCGCCACAGCGTCGAGAGGACGATCGGCAACGAAGACCGGCATGCCCGTCTCGTCTCGCAGTCGTACATCGAGGCCATGAAGAAGTGCACCACCGCCAGCTAGGCAGACACCACGTTCCATGATGTCAGCAGCGAGTTCTGGCGGGGTCTGATCGAGGGTCATCTTGACGGCGTCACAGATGGCCGCCACGGGCTCAGCAAGCGCGTCACGGATGTCGACCGAGGTGATTTCGATAGTGCGAGGAAGGCCGGTCACAAGATCTCGGCCGCGAATTTCTGCTTTGAGTTCTCGCTCGAGGGTCCACGCAGAACCAAGCGCCTTCTTGATTTCTTCTGCGGTGCGGTCACCAACGGCAATGCTGTACTCTTTCTTGGTGAACTGGACGATCGCGTCGTCGAGTTCATCGCCACCGACGCGAACGCTCTGGCTAGCGACGACGCCGCCCAAGGAAATGACAGCGACCTCGGTCGTGCCGCCGCCGATGTCGACGATCATGGAACCGGTCGGATCCTGCACCGGAAGACCAGCACCGATAGCTGCTGCCATGGGCTCTTCGATGATGTAGGCGGGCTTGCGAGCGCCTGCGAACTCTGCGGCCTCTTGGACTGCGCGCTGCTCGACACCGGTAATTCCC
The DNA here is from genome assembly GCA_964612655.1 of uncultured Acidimicrobiales bacterium. GTDB lineage: Bacteria > Actinomycetota > Acidimicrobiia > Acidimicrobiales > SHLQ01 > SHLQ01. The sequence goes on from CAZTDG010000022.1 coordinate 10,046, forward strand.
GATGGAACACAGATGACCATGCGTGGGCGAGCCCACTTGCGAGGGTGCACTCGCTCGATGAAGTAACGGAGCATCTTTTCGCAGATGTCGAAGTCGGCAATAACGCCGTCTTTGAGTGGGCGGACGGCCTGAATGTGGCTCGGCGTACGGCCGATCATTCGCTTCGCCTCTGCACCAACGGCAAGCGGTTCACCGGTGTGTACGTTCACCGCGACCACGGAAGGTTCGTTCAAAACGATTCCTTCGCCTCGCACGTACACCAAGGTGTTAGCCGTACCGAGGTCAACCGCCATATCTCGACCCGAGATAGAGCCGAAGTTGGCGAAAGCACCAATTCGTCGGTCTGCCATCAATGCTCCAAAGTTGCGCACACGACCCGGACGGCCCCGTAGCTCCAAGCAAGACTTTACGCAGCTTCGTAACGCAGTTGCAAAACGGCCGTCACGTTCTGTGTCACAGCCGCTACAACGTGCGTTCTTAACGGACTCCTAGACGTATTTGTATGGGTTTCTTGCCACTAGCGGGTTGACTGACCTGATGTACGGCCGACGCTTTCCGTCACGCGCCCTACGGGCAACCGCCCTCGCATTGCTGTTAGCGATGATCGCGGTTGCTTGCGGTGGCGACCTCGACACCTCGACGCCTCGCGCGGAGCCCGCCGAGGAGGGTGGGACCCCCAACCGCATCTTCGGTGAACCCATCCCCGAAACCCCCGAAGAGTTCAATGGCCTGACCGATACGTCCCAGGCGATCGTCGAATTACAAGATGTGGTGTTCGATACCTTCGACGGCGGTTCGATCACCCTCGATGAAGCCAATAATGGCGACGTCGTTCGGTTGCTCGATGCCATTCCCCCCATCGACAACCCTGCTTATATCGACCCTGCCACCGACCCGTGGCTCGACGACGAAGACCTCATCTTGGGCTACGTCGCCGAAGACGGACAGGCATACGCCTATCCACACAAGATCCTGAACTTCCACGAGATCGTCAACGACAACCTGGCGGGCGTGCCCGTCCTCATCTCGTACTGCCCGCTGTGCAACAGCGGCGTCGTCTTCGATCGCCGGATCACCGACCTTCGCCAAGATGGCGAACTCACCTTCTCCAACACCAGCGCATTGTTCGACAACGACATGGTCATGGTCGACCGCCAGACGTCGAGCTACTGGTGGCAGGTACCGGGCCGTTCGATCGTCGGAACGCTCTCGGGTGCAGAACTCACCGTATTGCCCTCAACCACCACGACGTGGGGCCGGTGGCGCTTCGACAACCCCGAAACCGTCATCATCACCCGGGACCTCGGTTTCCGTCGTGACTACACCCGTGATCCCTTCGTCGGCTACCAAGAACGCCTCAATGACGGTGGCAGCACGCCGTTCCCCGTCGACGAGGCCGCATTCAACGACGGCCGACTCCCGCCGGCTACCCAGGTGATCGCCGTCGAATCCAACGGGGAAGCCGCGGTCGTCCCGATCGAATTGTTGAGCGGTGAATTCGAACTCGAAGTCGGCGGCGACCAGTTCCTCGTGGTCCCAGACTTCACCGGCGGTGCCGAGGCCTTCGCCATCGACGACGCAGGCAACCGCTCCCCCGCCCCAAGCCGATCAACCTTCTGGTTCGCCTACGTAGCAGCCTTCCCAGAAGCAACAGTCGCCGCTCCCGCCTAAGCAACCCGAAGGGTTGCCCCTGCCTCAACAAGGCCGGGAGATCGATTGCGAACAACAGGTTGTGATTCGGTAGGACGGGAATCGACGACGGAAGGATGACGGGGCGTCAGCTTCCGACGTTGTGAGCGAGCGAAGTGATGCGAGCGGGAGGAAGATGACGCCCGGCAGACCAATCCGTCGTCGATTGCCGTTCGGGCTACCGAATTAGAGCGCTGGGAACCAGATAGCGATCTCGCGAGCCGCAGACTCGTTGGAGTCACTGCCGTGCACGAGGTTCTCGGTCATTTCGGTGCCGAAGTCGCCACGGATTGTTCCCGATGGTGATTCTGCAGGGTTGGTGGCACCCATCATCGAGCGAACGATGGCGTAGGTGTCCTCTGGGCCTTCAAGGACCATCGCAACAACTGGGCCACGGCTCATGAACGCCTTGAGGTCTGGGTAGAAGCCCTTCTCGACGTGCTCTTCGTAGTGCTTGTCGAGGGTGTCGCTGTCGGCGACGCGCATGTCGGCGGCAACGATCTTGAGTCCCTTGTCCTCGAAACGGCTAATGATCCGGCCTACGAGGCCACGTTCGACGGAGTCAGGCTTACAGATAACGAAAGTGCGGTTCATGGCAATGGAGTGTACGCGATCTAGCCTCTCGCCCATGAACACCAACACCTGCGATCTTCGGAGGTGTTCTCGCTGGTTAGACCAGCAAGCCCCGAGCCTCACCAACGGCGTAGAGCGAGCCGGTCACGATGACGATGCCCTCAAGGCCAGCTAGGACCTTGGCTCGGTCGATCGCTTGGTCGATGTTGGCTGCCGTCTCGGCTGCTGCACCCGTCGCCTCTGCGGCTTCGACGATGCGGTTGGCGTCGACAGATCTTGGCGAGTTGACCGGAGCGGCCACCACGTAGTCGCCCTGACCAATGCCAACGTTCCCGATGAAGTCGGCAGGGTCACGGGGTTCGAGCACACCGAGGACAAACACCCGGGGCTCACTGACCGCAAAGGCTGCACTGATCGTGTCTCCAAGCGCTGCGGCGGCTTCGGGATTGTGCGCGCCATCGAGGAGGATCGTGGGTTCGGTGGCAACTACTTCGGCCCGCCCGGGCAGGGTGAGCTCGCCAAACGCCTCGGCGATCACGTCATCAGGCACGGCGGCATCGAGGAACTCCTCCGTTGCCGTGAGCGCCAATAGCGCGTTCTCCGCTTGATGGGAGCCGTGCGCCCGTACGAAAACGTCGTCGTAGAGCCCGCGAGGAGTGCGAAGACCGAGCAATCGCCCATCCACCGCTGGCTGGTCGTCGGTTAGTTGGAAGTCGGTCTCAGCAAACAGCAACGACGCAGAGGGCTCGGCTTCGAAGATGTCTCGCAGTTCGGGGTCGGTCTCACCTACGAGTAGAACGGAATTCGGTTTCGAAATTCCGACCTTCTCCCCCGCGATGTTCCTGCGCCAGTCACCTTGCTGGTCGGTGTGGTCGGTGCCGATGTTGGTCACGACGGCCACGTCGGCTTCGATCACGTTGGTGGCATCGAAACGCCCGAGAACACCAACCTCGATCACAGCGACCTCAACACCTTCGACAGCGAAGATTCGGTATGCGGCCGCGGTCAACAGTTCGAAGTAGCTGGCCGGATACTCCGACATCTCGGCCACGGCAGCGAGCGCCAAGACCTCTTCGGCGAACAACTCTTCGCTCACGGGCTCGCCATTGATCTCGATCCGTTCGGTGATCGACGACAAGTGCGGGCTCGAATAGCGCCCAACCCGCAAACCCTGGGCCTGCAGGAGTCGTGCAATCATCGTGGCCGTCGAACCCTTGCCGTTCGTGCCGGTGATATGAATCGACCGAAACGCCTGATGGGGATCCCCCGATAGATGCATCAACGCTTCCATCGAGTTCAGGGACAGATCCTCGAAGTACCCAGCTCGGGCCTCCAGGTTGATATGTCGATCCAAAAACCGAATCGCCTCAGAAAAACTCACACGCCGAGCCTAAGCCACGAAGCGATGCGCCCCCACACAAAAAGGAAGCGCTGACTTGGAATACTTGACGTTGATGTAGACGTAGCGATGGCCGACGTTGCAAGCGAGCGAAGCGATGCCTCGAACGCCTTCTGTGGCGATGTTCTGAGCCCCTAGGCGAAGAACTCGTGTAGTGAGCGAAGCGAACGACAGCTACGAGGCAGCGCGGGAAGACGTCCCGCCGATAATCGACGGCAGTACGCCTTCGTTGACGACCTCTTCGGTGATGGTCACTTTGTCGATGTCGTCACGGCTTGGAAGGTCGTACATAGTCGACAGAAGCACTTCTTCGAGCACGGCACGTAGACCACGTGCTCCGACGCCACGAGCGATCGATTGATCGGCGATTGCGCCCAAAGCTTCGTCGGTGAATTCGAGCTCGCAGTCTTCGAACTCAAAGAACTTCTTGTACTGCTTGATCAGTGCGTTCTTTGGCTCGGTGAGCACTCGAACGAGGTCCTCTTGATAGAGGTTTCCGACCGATCCGAGCACCGGAAGACGTCCGATGAATTCAGGGATCAGACCGAAGCTGACGAGGTCCTCCGGACGGATGCGGGTGAGCACGTCGCCGAGGTCGTTGCGTTCTTGACGGTTCGACAGCGATGCGCCGAAGCCGACGCTTCCGCGGTCTTCTCGCTGGTCGATGATCTTTTCGATGCCTGCGAAGGCACCGCCGCAGATGAACAGCACATTGGTGGTGTCGATCTGGATGAACTCTTGATGCGGGTGCTTGCGGCCACCTTGTGGCGGAACCGCAGCGGTGGTTCCCTCGAGGATCTTCAGCAGTGCCTGCTGAACGCCTTCGCCCGATACGTCACGGGTGATCGACGGGTTTTCGCTCTTGCGGGCGACCTTGTCGATCTCATCGATGTAGATGATTCCCGTTTCGGCCTTCTTGACGTCGTAGTCAGCAGCCTGAAGCAGCTTCAAGAGGATGTTCTCGACGTCCTCGCCGACGTAGCCGGCTTCGGTGAGTGCGGTGGCGTCTGCGATAGCGAACGGCACGTTGAGCATGCGTGCGAGGGTCTGAGCGAGGAGGGTCTTGCCGCAACCCGTTGGGCCGACCAGCAAGATGTTCGACTTTGAGAGCTCCACCTCGTTGTCAAGATTGTTACCAAACTCGACACGCTTGTAGTGGTTGTAGACCGCAACAGCGAGGATCTTCTTCGCGTGCTCCTGGCCGATGATGTAGGTGTTGAGGAATTCGTGAATTTCCGACGGGGTCGGAAGGTCACCGAAGTCAACGTCGCTGGTTTCAGCCAGTTCTTCTTCGATGATCTCGTTGCAGAGATCGATGCACTCGTCACAGATGTAGACACCTGGACCGGCGATGAGCTTCTTGACTTGCTTCTGTGACTTGCCACAGAAGGAGCACTTTAGAAGTTCTCCACCTTCACCAAATTTGGCCACGTGCTGGTCTCCCTAATCTGTCGAACAACAGGATCTTCGGCGTTCTAGTCGACGGCCTTAATAGGTCCTGTTGTGTCAACCATGTCTCGATTGTCGATGACTTCGTCAATGATTCCATATTCTTTGGCTTCATCGGCGGTCATTACGAAATCGCGATCAGTGTCTGCTGAGATCTTCTCTGCAGTTTGGCCGGTGTGATAGGCCAGCACATGCTCCAAAGAGACCTTCATGCGATTAATCTCATTTGCTGCAATTTCAATGTCGGAGACCTGTCCTTGGGCCCCGGAGTAGGGCTGATGGATCAGAATGCGGCTGTGCTTGAGCGCCAGTCGCTTGCCCGGAGTGCCCGCAGCGAGCAAAACCGCCGCTGCCGACGCTGCCTGACCGAAGCAAATCGTGGTGATGTCAGGCTTCACGTATTGCATCGTGTCGTAGATGGCGAACAGTGCGTTGATGTCGCCACCAGGAGAGTTGATGTAGACGCTGATGTCTCGATCCGGGTTCTCCGCTTCGAGATGAAGTAGCTGCGCCGAGATCACGTTCGCGACCATGTCGTCGATCGGTGTGCCAAGGAAGATGATGTTCTCACGAAGCAAGCGGGAGAAAATATCTCCGTGGCGCTCGCCTTGCGGCGTCTTCTCGATGACATTCGGGATCAGAATGCTCATTGTTTACTCTTCCTCTGATTGATCAGCGTGGTCGTGGTCGTGTTCGTCGGTCTCGAGGAGATCACGATCTACCGGGTTGCCATCCTCATCGACAATTTCGGCTCGATCTGTAACCCACTGGAGCGCAGCTCGGATCCGCATGTCGGATCGTATGGGCTTCAACCGTCCTGCAGCTTCCAATTGTTCCCGCACGGAGTCCAACGGTTGATCGAGTTGCGTAGCGAGCACCATGAGTTCTTCATCGAGCTCCTCTTCGGAGATTTCGATGTTCTCCTGCTCGGCGACGGCGCGAAGCGCAAGGTCCACTCGGGCGCTGACTTCGGCCTGCTCGCGGAGCTGTTCGCGGAACTGTTCTGGGGTGGTGCCGGTGATCTGCAAGTACTGCTCGAGCTGGATGCCCTGCGCTTGAAGGCGCATGGCCATGTCCTGGGCACGGTTTTCCATCTCGTCTTCGATGAGAGCCTCGGAGAGTTCGTCATCGACGAGTGCTGCGAGTGCTTCGCCGGTGTTGTTGTCGAGTGCTTGGGCTGCTTGAGCTCGCTTGACGTCCTCGACACGGGCCATCAGGTCGTCGCGCAGCTCGTCCATGGTGTCGAACTCGCTGGCCTCTTTGGCGAAGTCGTCGTTAGCTTCGGGGAGTACCGACGCCTGCACCTCTTTGACGGTGATGACGAAATCGATGGTGTCGTCTTGGCTGTCATCGGGATGATCAGCGGAGAAGGTCAGCTCGTCACCGGCGCTTGCGCCACGAAGGTTCTCGTCGATCTCTGCGACGACCGCTCCTGAACCGACGACGTAGTCGTAATCCTCGGCGGTCAAACCCGGAACGGGTTCACCATCGATGGTTCCTGCGATGTCGATGGTGACGTGATCCTCATCGGCCGCAGCGCGCTCGACGGTGTCGAGTTCGGCGTGTTGGCGCCGGATCGAGTCGACGCGATCCTCGAGATCTTGGTCGTTGGCGAGCGGCGACGGGATCTCGACACGAAGCGATTCGTGGCCGGCTACCGAGATGACGGGGCGGATCTCGACGACGGCGTCGAAGCTGACGTCGCCTTCGGCCTGGCCGCCGGTGATATCGATCTCTGGTGCGGCGATGACGTCGACGTCGTTATCGACAACGGCCTGCGAGTAGTACTCGGGCAGTGCTTGACGCAATGCCTCCTCGCGAGCGATCTCAGGACCAAAGCGCTGTTCGATCAGCTTTCGAGGAACCTTGCCCTTGCGAAAGCCTGGCAGGTTGACCTCTTTCGAAAGGGCTTGATAGGCCGCGTCGAGCTTGGGTTCGAACTCTGATTCTTCGATGGTGACGGACAACTTGACCTTGTTGTCGTCGAGCGTTTCTAGCGTGCTGTTCACAGGGCTAGAAGCTTACTGTTATCTCAACTCACTCCCGCCTAGGAGCGCCAGCGGTTCTGGAGGACAGTTCCGAAAAACCACGCAGCGCCCGAGCCTGAGGCCCGGGCGCTGCGTTGTGGAGCGGGTGGGGGTAATCGAAACCCCATCATCAGATTGGAAATCTGAGGTTCTACCGTTGAACTACACCCGCAGGTGAACGATCAGCATAGCTGCTTCGACGTACGCAACTGCCAAGGTGTGTCTGAAATCTGGCGTCGGTTCAATCTGCACTTTCTGGAATTTGAGCGAGAGCTGAGCGGTTCATCACTCGTTCACACGAAATGGTTAAGTAACCGGGGGAAATGAAATGGCTGAACACAGCACCGACGTCATCGTTATTGGAATGGGTCCGGGAGGTGAATCGGTCGGCGGACAGCTCGGAGAAGCCGGACTGAACGTCATCGGCATCGAAGCCAATCTGGTCGGCGGCGAGTGCCCGTACTACGGATGCATCCCGTCGAAGATGATGATCCGCGCTGCGAACACACTGGCCGAGGTCGGTCACGTCGAAGGTCTGGCCGGGTCCGCAACCGCCACGCCTGATTGGGCGCCGGTCGCTCAACGCATCCGTGAGCAAGCGACCGCGAACTGGGATGACCAGATCGCCGTCGACCGCTTCGTCGGCAAGGGCGGAACCTTCGTCCGAGGTCGCGGCGTCATCACTGCACCGAAGACCGTCCAGGTTGGAGATGACACCTACGTCGCCTCCAAGGGCATCGTTATCGCGACCGGAACCCAAGCACTCGTGCCACCGATCCCTGGGCTCGAAGGCACGCCCTTCTGGACCAACAAAGAAATCGTTCAGGTCGAAGAGCTACCCGCCTCGATGATCGTGCTCGGTGGCGGCGTTATCGGCCTCGAGCTCGGCCAGGCGCTCAGCCGCTTCGGTGTGAAGGTCAGCGTGGTCGAAGGCCAGGAACGCCTGCTCTCCAACTTCGAACCCGAGGTCGGCGATGCGTTGAAAGAAACGTTGACCAACGGCGGTATCGACATCCACGTCGGACAGTTCGCCGAGAGCGTCTCACACGACGACTCGAACGGTTTCACCGTCACCTTGGCCGATGGCACCGAAGTCTCTGGCGAAAAGCTTCTCGTCGCTGTTGGCCGCAAGACCTTCCTCAAGGAGTTGGGTATCGCCAACCTCGGTCTGGACGAAGACTCCCGCTTCATGTCGATCGATGAGAACACCCAGGTGCAAGACGGACTCTGGGCTGTGGGCGATATCGCGGGCAAGGGTCACTACACCCACCTGGCCCTCAAGCAGGCAGACGTAACGGTCGGCCAAATTCTGGGCACCGAAGCAACGCCGGTGAACTACGACGCGATGGCCGCCGCCGTGTTCACCGACCCCGAGATCGGCGTAGTGGGTAAGACCGAAGCCGAAGCCCGCGAAGCCGGCATAAACGTTAAGACCGCGTTCAAACCGGTTGCCCACACCGCTCGCGGCTGGATGCACATGAACGGCAACGACGGCTTCTACAAGCTCGTGGTCGACGCCGACAAGGACATCCTGATCGGAGCGACGTCGGTCGGACCACACGGTGGCGAAGTTCTGGGCATGTTGGCCCTGGCCGTCCACGCCGAAATTCCGATCGCCACCCTCCGATCGATGACCTATGCCTACCCAACCTTCTACAAAGGCGTAGAGGACACCCTCAACGACCTGTAGGTCCATGTTTTCCGAGCTGCCGCCACGATAGGGATGGTGTGCGACAGGTCCGATACGACTACTGACCCATGGGTCGATTGGGATCTACAATCGATCCATGGGGAACAATCTACTCGGCGGCGGACCGCCACGAATTACTCGACGGGCCGTAGCGCTCTTGACCGCTTTGGCGATGCTGGTGGGTCTCCTATCGACCGCCCCAGCAGGCGCGAATGTCTCGGACGGGCAAGTCTTCACCTGGGGCGAGAACGGCCTTGGCCAACTAGGCGACGGGACGTTCACCGACCGGTCAAACGCGGTCGACACCGGGTTGACATCGATCGTCGACATCGCCGGCGGCAGACACCACGTGGTCGCTGTTGATGCATCCGAGTCGTTGTATGCGTGGGGTTTGAACGGCAGCGGACAAGTCGGGAACGGGACCTTCACCAACCAGCGCTCGCCACAGGCGCTCGGGCTCGATCAGGTGAGCGCCGTAGGCGCCGGCCACTATCACGGGCTGGCTGTTCGCAATGGCCGCATCTGGACATGGGGCCGCAACGGCGATGGCCAACTCGGACTCGGCAATACCGTCAACCGCTCGACACCGACCATCATCCCCGGCTTGTCGAATGTGGCCGCAGTGGCCGCTGGCCGCGAGCACAGCATCGCCCTTCGAACCAATGGAAACCTGGTGGCCTTTGGCCACAATGACAACGGTCAGCTGGGAACCGGAAACAACGCGGACTCCAACAGCCCAGTCAACGTCATCGGCATCAACAACGTAGAGCTCATCACCGCAGGCCGAGTGCACTCGGCTGTCCTGCGAGAAGACGGCACCGTTTGGACCTGGGGCGACAACCAATTCGGCCAGCTTGGTCTCGGCGACACCAACGACCGCAACCGCCCCGTTCAGGTGACAGGCCTACCGACCATCGTCGACGTTGAGGCCTTCGGCTTCCACACGGTGGCCCTCGATAGCTCCGGACGTGTTTGGTCCTGGGGTCGAAACAACTTCGGTCAGCTCGGCGATGGAACCCAGTTGCAACGCACTCGCCCCGTGCGCGTCGATGCCCCCTCGACGATCACGGCCATCGGATCGGGTCGTGACTACGCGATGGCCGCTGCTGCCAATGGCGACATCTACGCCTGGGGTCGCAACGATGCCGCGCAACTCGGCGATGGCACCACCGTCGACCGCACTACCCCGGTGATCGTCGATCGAGTCGTCGACGCGGTCGAACTCGTAGGTGGCCGTGACTACATCGCCGTTCGTACGGCATCGGGCGGCGCTACACCTCCACCTCCCCCAGCACCCGCACCTACGCCACCGCCTGCACCTACACCACCGCCTGCCCCAGCTCCGCCAGCACCCGGACCGGGTCTTTCATGCACGGCCACGGTGTCGGGCAACGCCCTGGTTCTCAACTGGACCGACGGCTTCGGCTCAGCCAACATTCGCCGCAATGGTTCCTGGCAGAGCGCCCCCGGCAATGTCGCAACGACCACGATCGCCGGCGGAGCCAACGACGGCGCTGACTTTGTCGTTCGTCTCCGCATAGACGGCGCAGTCGTCGATACCCCGTGTGTCCGTGGTGGTGCCGCGCCAGCACCCGCTCCGTGCAGCGTCTCAGGCAACAACCAAAACGTGGTCGTGTCATGGACGGTGGCCGCCGACTCGGTCAACGTGCGAGAGAACAACTCGTGGCGTCTGCGAGCTCCCAATGGAGCCTCGTCGGTATCGCTCAGCGGCAACGTTGGCAGCGACTGGGTGATCATCATCCGCACAGCTGGCGGCGCTGCATCCACGATCAGCTGCAGCTAGCTCTCTCACGGAATTCTCGACATCGGCGCTAGCCGATATGGCAAAGTTCTACGGATGGAGCGTCGAGTCGCATTTGTGAAAGCCGACTGTGAGACGTGCCAGCTCGTCGCTCCCCTGCTCGCGCAACTGGTCTCTGACGGAGTGATTCACGAGGTCGTGTCTCAAGACGCCGAGGTCCCCGGTCTCACAGCCGATTCGTTCACCTACGACGACACGTTGGAACGGTCCTGGCGAGCCGACATCGAGACGGTCCCCACGCTGTTGACCCTGCACGATGGCGACGAAACCGAGCGAACCGTTGGTTGGCACCGGGGCCCATGGGAGCAGATGCTCGGCGTGTCCGATCTCGCGCCTGGACTTCCCGAACAGCGTCCAGGTTGTGGCGCCAAGAATGTCGACCACGAAATGGTCGATGCGTTGGAGGCAATGTTCGGCGACGTCGCCACGACCAGTCGACGAATCATCTTCGGCACAGCCGAAGATCCTGTCGAGGCCATGTTCGACCGCGGTTGGAGCGACGGTCTCCCGCTAGTGCCACCAACGCCCGAGCGGGTAGAGCGAATGCTCGGGGGAATCAGCCGAGACCGCGCCGACATCGTGGCGGTGATTCCGCCCAATCTCGTGAAGGCCTCGGTGGAGAAGGTCGCCATCAACGCGGTGATGGCCGGCTGTCGACCCGAATACCTGCCGGTAGTGATCGCCGGGCTCGAAGCGGTCTGCAATGACGAGTTCAACATGCATGGCGTGCTCGCCACCACCATGGGAGTGGGCCCGATTCTCGTGGTCAACGGCCCGATCCGCCACGAACTCCAGATGAACTCTGGAATCAACGCGCTCGGGCAGGGCAATCGAGCGAACGCAACGATCGGACGAGCGGTTCAACTCTGTGTACGAAATATCGGCGGTGGACGACCCGGCGAGATCGACCGTGCCACCCACGGCCAACCCGGAAAGCTCGGGCTCTGTTTCGCCGAGGACGAAGAGGGGTCCCCGTGGCCCAGCCTCGCCGAAGTGCAAGGGCTGCCCGCCGGAACGAACGCGGTCACGGCCTTCTGTGGCGAAGCGCCGCGAACCATCGTCGACCAGATGAGCCGCACCCCAGAATCGCTCACCGCGTCCATTGCCCAGGTCCTGCTTTCAAACCTGCACCCTCGCGTGACCGGGTTCGACACCATGATCGTGTTGTGTCCCGAACACATGGCTCGTTACCGCGAGGCGGGCTGGAGCGCCGAACGCTTCGAGACCGAACTACGGAGCCATCTCGATATCGAGGTGGACACCATCCTTCGCGGCGTCGACGGCATCGGCGAGGGCATACCTCGCGGGCTTGGCTTCGAGGGGTCCCAATTGCCGAAGTTTCGCGAGGGCGGGATTCTCGTGGTTCACGCGGGCGGACCTGCCGGGCTGTTCAGCTCGGTTTGTGGCGGATGGGTAAGCGGCGAAATGGGCAGCAACCCGGTAACTAAGGAGATCACCACATGACCGACTCGATGATCGTGCTCGATCCGACCGATGAGAACACGCCCCAGGTTCGGGAACGACTGGCCCGCCCCGATTCGCTCTCGGGGCTGACGGTGGCCCTGCTCGACATCTCCAAGCCTCGCGGCAACGTCTTCCTCGATCAGGTGCAGCACCGTCTGCAAGACCTCGATGCCAAGGTCGTTCGTTACCGCAAGCCCACGTTTGCAAAGCCTGCACCAGCCGATCTGCGCCATGAGATCTCGATGAGCTGCGATGCGGTGATCGAAGCGCTCGCCGATTGAGGCTCCTGTACGACGTGCAGTGTGCACGACATCAGCGAACTCGAGCGCAGCGGAATTCCAGGAGTACTGGTTGCGTCATCTCCCTTCATCGACGCTGCGAGGGCCCAGGCCGAGCGGCTCGGGTTCGACGCCGCTCGGGTCTTCGTCGCCCACCCGATCCAGGACCGCACCGACGAAGAGATGTACGCACTGGCCGACCAAGCGGTAGATGAAATCATCGCCCTCCTCACAGCGCACTAGAACACCAGCGACCTCACGGAACAACCGGCGACCCGTCGGCGGTTACCCCTACATGAGCATCCGCGATCGTCTACGAAGTCGCAAACAACGAATCACGAAATACTCCGAATCAGAACTCCGCGAGCGTCTGAGCCCCGAGGAGTTCCGTATTGCTCAAGGCGGAACTGAAGCCCCGTTCACTGGTAAGTACCGCGAGGTTGACGAAGCGGGCACCTACCACTGCCGGGTATGTGATGCCGAGCTCTTTTCAAGCGACACCAAGTTCGACCCCCACGGCGCCTGGCCAGCGTTTCGCGCTCCCCTCGATGGGGCGGTCGGCGAACGTAGCGATTGGGCCTTCGGCATACCTCGCACAGAGTCGGTATGTGGAGACTGTGGCGCTCACCTCGGCCATGTCTTCCCGGACGGCCCCGGCGGCGCAGACACCCGCTACTGCATCAACTCGGCGTCGTTGCGTTTAGAACCGGCCGAGGAACCAGCCGCACCGACTAGCTGAGTCGCTATACCTTCGCTGCCGCGCGCCGCTCAAGACGTTCGGCGCGTTCGATCAACGTGCCCGGCAGGGCCATGAGCGCCTCACGGTCTTCGTCGGCCTGGGGCGTCAACCCCTCCAGCTTGTCGATCTTCCACTCACGCAGGACCGGAGAGATGATCTTCTCGGCGTGAATCCGTAGATCGTAGATCTGGGCGCGAGCAGCCATGGCCGCCCGCTTGCGGAACTGGGGAACCACCGTTCCTGGCATGTTGAAATTCTCGTAGACCTTGCGCATCGACGACACACAAGCCGACGGATCGCGCTCGAGCATGGCCGAAACGATGCCCTTGTAGAAGATGTAGTGATAGTTCTCGTCGGCCGCGATTCGCTTCATGATCTCGTAGGCCACCGGGTCGTCCGCCTTGACACCCGTGTTTCGATGCGACACCCGCGTCGCGAGTTCCTGAGCCGAGGTGTAGACGAAGACGTCGATGGGGTCGTGCCAGGGACTGTCCCATCCCTTAGAGATCGCAGCCACTCGATCGTTTTCCAATGCCGCGGGGTCTGCGTTGCGGCTGGTCATCAAGTAGTCGCGAATCGCGATCGCGTGTTGGCCCTCTTCGGCGGTCCAGCGGCGGGTCCAGCGGCCGATCGCGGAATCTTCGCCGAACAGGCTCGCGATCGAGAAGTGGTAGTACGGCAGGTTGTCCTCGGTGAGGAGGTTCAGTATGAGCGTCTCGCGTACCTCTGGGCTGATCGTGCACTGGGACTCGTCCCACGGCTCGTCGACGTAGTTACGGCCCTGTTCCCAACGAACCAGTTCGTGCGCGAACCAATCGGGTCGGCGTTCCAAATGCTCGGCCATCAGCCGGTCGATCTCGGGATCGATCGCGGCCATCAACTCGTGTCGTGCGCTCATCAAAGAGCAAATCTAGCGGAAGGGCCACGAATCGAGAAAGGCAGCCACGTTGTTAACGCCCTGTGACGGATTTTTACGGCGGTGTCGAGACTCCAAGCGGTCAGCGAGTACGATTTCGTGCCGTGGCTGCATTGTTGATCGGAATTTCAGGAGGCAGCGGCTCTGGCAAGAGCCGACTAGCCCAGGAGCTGGCGCAAGAGATCGGTGAGGATCGCGTAACGATCCTTCCGTTCGACAGTTATTACAAGGATTTACGCCACCTCAGCGTCGACGAACGCAATGCGGTGAACTTCGATCATCCCGATGCCCTAGACGTTGAATGCTTCATCCATCACCTCGAGGGTTTGCGTCAAGGCATGGACATCGCCCTACCGGTGTACGACTTTGCTCGTCACGAGCGCGCTGACGACCTGGTGATTCTGCCAGCTCGCGAGATCGTTATCGCCGAAGGAATCTTGCTGTTCGCCTTCCCCGAACTGCTCGAAAAGTTCGACATGACGATCTTTCGCCAGTGCTCCGAAGAAGTGCGTTACGCCCGACGCCTCGAACGCGACACCGTTGAGCGCGGCCGTTCCGTGGAGAGCGTCGAGCTTCAGTTCCGAACTTCTGTTGCACCGATGCATGACGAGTTCGTAGAGCCGACGGCTTCCCTCGCTCAACGGATCGTTCTCGAAACCGAAGATCTCGACGCTGTCATCGATGAACTGGCCAGCTCATTTCACTCAATTCGCGTCTAGCGGTACCATCGGGGCCTATGGGCCGCCGCGCATATCTCGCCGATGTAGACACAATTACCCCGGATGGGGAAACGATTACTTCCCCCGCGCCTACCGACGTTGGGGACCACGACAAGTTCGCACACTATGTGCGAAAGAACCAGATCACCGAGAGTGCAGTGACCGGCAAAGCGGTCCGGGCTCTGTGTGGCAAGAAGTGGGTACCGAGCCGTAAGCCTGATGACTTTCCGGTCTGCCCCGACTGCAAACGCATTTACGACCAGTTGAAGCCGTCCGGGTCCTGAGCGGTGTTCCGCCTCACAGTCGGTAGACGCCTGGCGCTGGCGGTAGCGATAGCGCTCGGTGCTGTTCTCATACTCCTCCTAGTCGCCCGCAGCGGTCTTGAAAGCGCTGCGCTCGACCGGTCCAACGAGCAGATGACGGCCATCGCTGGTCCGCTCGCTTCGGCAATAGAGAGCGAACTGAACCTCGCCAGCGAATTGCTGGAAGTCACCGCCACTCAGGTCGATGCCGACTCGACGTCCTCATCGGTTTCTGAAGACCTCGATGACCGCGGGTTCATCGTCGCCGAACTGTTGGAAACCGGCGAGGAATCCGAGTTGGGAGCGACACAGAACTTCCGAGTTCGAGCACAGTCGGGGCCGACGATCGGGGGAACGTTCATCTTCGGCGTCAACGGCTCTGTGGGCGTACTCCTCGGAACCTCCGTTGCAGCGACTGGGGAGATCCTGGTCGCTGCCTACGATGTCTCCGGAATTCTCGTCGCAGTGTCTGGCGCAAGCGTCGGGGAAAGCACCGAAGCCCTGTTGGCGGTGCGCGACTCAGACGGAGCCCCGAGAATCTTCTCGCCGTCCCGTCACAATGACGACCAGCCCATCGGCAACCCCGACGCGCCCACGACGGCCTTGCTCAACGAGGTGCTTAGCGTTGAGGACACCATCAACTCCACCGATCGGGTTCTCAACGGGCGCCGCTCGGTAGTGACCGCCCAACGCATCGCAGGCGTCGAATGGGCACTCGTCATCGCCACCGACCGCTCAGAGGTCGCTAGCTCGATCTTGCCGGTCTGGTTGCTGCCGGGCATCATCGCTATCGCCTTGCTGACCCTGGTGCCGATCGCCATGCTTCGCTCACGGCTTCAAACCGTGACGCGAGGCGCCCAAGATCTCTCGCGAGGGCGCTTGCAGACGCCACTGAACGACTCATCGACCGACGAAATCGGCGTGCTTTCCCGCACGCTAAAGTCATTGGACGGCCGGCTTCAGGCCGAAGAAAGCAAACGCTCCCGGGCAACGACATCGCTAGAGCATCAGGCAACCC
>CAZTDG010000023.1:0-2514 GCA_964612655.1 uncultured Acidimicrobiales bacterium
AATCAGTTCTCGGAGAAGTTCGGGTCTACTCAGGCCCTCGGGCGGTGCTTCCATAAACGCCGTTATGTCCTCCATCAGGAGGTCGTAGGTGTCTCGGCGCGCCTCGACGACGCGCATCAACACCGCTTGTTGAAAGAACTCTTGTGGCGTGTAGCCCTCATCGCCAGACCATGCCGCGTACGCCGAAGAACGAGGCACCTCTGCATCGACGACGGATCGCTCAAGGCTGACAGCATCGAGCCCGACCGACAAACCCTTCTCGAAGAGCGCCTGCACGCCAACGACGATGAGACGCTCGCGTGTTTCCTCTGCGCTGAGGCGCGACTTCTTCTCGTTTTTCTCGACTGTAGACACAAGCTTCGGAACCCCGCAATCCCTTTCTTACCTCCAATAGTCACACATTACGACAAGTCGTCGGCAACTTTCCTATGGAAGGATGGGCGCGTGGAAAGCCAAAATCGATGAACGCCATTTCCGTAGAAGGGCTGGTGATGCGCTACGGCGATTTCACCGCAGTAGACGGTGTCGACCTACACGTCGAAGAGGGAGAGATCCTCGCGTTCCTGGGCCCCAACGGAGCGGGCAAAACAACCACCATCGAGATCCTTGAAGGCTTCCGTCAACGAAGCGCCGGACAGGTCTCGGTGTTGGGCGAAGACCCAGCCTCCGCGCCCCTTAACTGGCGCGAGAAAGTCGGAATCGTGCTCCAGGAGTCCGAGCCGGTCCCTGAACTCACCGCAGCCGAGGCAGTGCGTATGCAGGCCGGTTACTACGGCACGCCGCGCGACCCTGACGAGACCCTTGAGCTCGTCGGCCTGACCGACTCAGCGGACACCCGAACCCGCAAACTCTCCGGCGGACAGAAGCGCCGCCTCGACCTGGCGCTCGCACTCGTAGGCAATCCGTCACTCGTGTTTCTCGATGAACCAACGACCGGGTTCGACCCTTCGGCACGCCGGGAAAGCTGGTCGATGATCGAAGCCCTGCGCGAGATCGGCAGCACCGTGCTGTTGACGACGCACTACATGGACGAAGCCGAGCATCTCGCAGACCGCATCGTGGTGATCGCGAACGGCAAGATCGTCGCTCGTGGCACCGCCGATGAGCTCGCCGAACAGGTCGAAGCGACCACCCAGATCACGTGGACTCCGGCGACCGACTTTCCTGAGCCGCCCGAATCGCTGGGTTGGGAGCGCACACAAACCGGCGCGGTCATACAGACCGATGACGTTGTTCCCGCGTTGTCGAGGCTTACCTCATGGGCGATGGATGCCGGGGTCGACCTCCCCGACCTGAACGTTGCTCGACCAACACTCGAAGACGTCTACCTGACCCTTACCGGCACCGACGGAGATGATGAGTCATGAGCGCGTTGCTACGACAAGCCAACTTCGACCTGCTGATCTTCCGACGCAACCCCGCTGCCACCTTCTTCACGGTGATCTTGCCGATCATCTTCCTGCTGTTGTTCACCAGCATCTTCGGCAATCAGGAGATCGAGCCCGGTGTGCGAGCAGCGACGTTTTACGTGCCAGGGATTCTGGCGCTCGCGATCATCTCCGCCACCGGCGTAAACCTGGCGATCACGATGACGACCCGACGCGAACGCGGCGTTCTCAAGCGAGTCCGCGGAACCCCGATTCCAGCGTGGGTGTTCATCGCATCGCAGGCACTCGCGGGCTTCATGTTGTCGGTCATTATGACCGTGCTGATCGTCTTCATCGGCCGAGTGCTCTTCGACGTATCAGTGAACGTGAACGGCCTACCCAGCCTGCTGATCACCCTGTTCATCGGCGCTATTTCGTTCGCTGCCATCGGGCTGGCCCTCACGTCGATCATTCCCAGCGAAGACGCTGCGCCCGCGGTGACCAACGCGATCTTCCTGCCGCTCTACTTCATCAGCGACGTGTTCATCGTGGGCGCAGACACACCCGCGTTCATTCAACGAATCGGCGACATCTTCCCGGTGAAGCACCTTTCGAACGCGCTTCAGGAGAGCTTCAACCCATTGGCAGAAGCAGCGCCGTTCCCGTGGCAAAACTGGCTAGTGATCGCTGCCTGGGGCGCCGTGTGCGCGGTTATCACCTTGCGCACGTTCCGATGGACGCCGCGTCGGTAGCCAGTGAGTTAGACCGCCGTGAAGGCGGCGATCAACGCGACTGAGCCAAATAGAAATAGGCCGCCGAGGCCTATGACTGCGCCAATAACAATTGCGGCGATGGCCTTTCCTCGATTGGACGGATCCCGTCGACCCTCATCGATCGCGACCTTCTCCTTGTATCCCATGAAGATCCCGAACGGGGCGGTGATGAAGCAAAAGAGTCCGAGGATCGAAAACACGAGCGCCATGGTGGCCTTGCTCTCCTCAGCGAAGACCGCTCCAGGTATTCCCGCGTACGCAGCACCCGTTGGTGGCGCTCCAGGAAACCCCGGCGCCTGCGGAGGCGGAGAACCCGGACTCGCGATGTTGCCCGATGGTGCCAGCCCACCCGATGCTGGGCCGCCAAAGGTCGG
>CAZTDG010000023.1:2614-23099 GCA_964612655.1 uncultured Acidimicrobiales bacterium
TCGCGATGTTGCCCGATGGTGCCAGCCCACCCGATGCTGGGCCGCCAAAGGTCGGCGCATCCGCCGTTGGCATGTCCGCAGTTGGAGCGTCGCCGCTCGGCGCTCCGAAGGTCGGTATCTCGGTCCCGGCCATGTCCGCTAACGGAGCGTCGGTGCCGGCTGCATCGCCGAAGCTCGACGCAGAGCCCATCGGTTGGGCTTCCGGCGGGGTGGCTGGAGCGGCGGGCGGAGCACTGGGCACTCCTCCGACCGGGCGAGGACCCTCAGTCCACGCCGACCCGTCCCAAAAGCGTTCGGTTCCCGGAGGGTCACCCTGTGCGTGATACCAACCCGGTGTTGCATTACCTGCCATGACTTACCCTTCCGACCTGCGAATGAACGTAGGCGATGCCGGAGTCGAGCGCTCGGAATCGTAGCGATAGCCCATCCCGTCGAAATCGGCGAGAGCCGACCGAGTCTTCACACGGTTCTGGATGATCCAGCCGGCCATGGCGCCGCGAGCACGCTTGGCGAAGAAGCTGACGATCTTGTAATCGCCATCACCCTTCGCGTCGAGGAACACTGGAGCGATGACGTCGGCGTCTAGTTGACCGGTCTGCACCGAACCGAAGTACTCCTGCGATGCCAGGTTGACGAGCACCTTGGCTCCTGGGCTGGTGGCGATATCTGCGTTGAGTTGGTCGGTGATCGTCATCGCCCAGAAGTCGTAGAGGTTCGAACCGTGATCGGTCTTGAGCCGAGTCCCCATCTCCAACCGGTATGGCTGCATCAGGTCGAGCGGGCGAAGAACGCCGTAGAGCCCAGAGAG
Organism: uncultured Acidimicrobiales bacterium; assembly: GCA_964612655.1. GTDB lineage: Bacteria > Actinomycetota > Acidimicrobiia > Acidimicrobiales > SHLQ01 > SHLQ01. Next base: position 3,423 of record CAZTDG010000023.1, read on the forward strand.
AATCCGCAGGGTCTTTTGTGCGTGGGTGAAGTCTCGTTCGCTGAACACATTCGGCGCGTCCATGCCCGTGTAGACGTCGCCGTCAAAGGCCAACAGGGCGGGACGGGCATTGTCGGCGGTGAAAGGTAGCTCCCAGTCTTGGAAGCGTTGGAAGTTCAGCTCGCCGAGCTTGTCGGACACGCTCATGAGCGACGAGATCTCGTTTGGAGATTTCTTCGCCATGACCGAGACCAGCTCGGCGCTGCGGTTGAGCATCTCCGGCTCGGAGAACTTCTTGGTCGCCAGTGGGGTCTCGTAGTCGAGGGACTTTGCGGGGGAAATAACGATCAGCACAGTTCTTCTTTAGCTTCCAATGTCGGCGATGTCGACGCGGGCCTGCCCTAGAGCACCCACAAGATCAAAACGGTAGCGGCGCACGCGAGGATGAAGGCCGCTATGGCGAGCGCGAATGCGATCGCGATTCGCGGCACACGATCTCCCGCCCCCGGAGGATGATCGGGAGCAACCCTAGGACCGCCTAACCCGTCTAACCCGCCTAACCCGTCGCCGCTCATGGGCCAACGCTAACCCAACAGCGGTTGCGCCCGCGGCCGCAACCGACAATTGGCCACCGACGTCAACTGTCGTTTGCCTGCCCTTATAGCCCTTGGTATTCGGGGCGCCGCTTTGATGCTCGGCCCCAACGTTCGATGGCCTCACCCATTGGCGTGCTCGGTGGCCCACTAACAAACGGCCAGACTTCCTCGGCTACTCGTCGCCAGTTGCTTGTGGCTTCAAGTTGGGCGAACAGCGAGATCACGCCCAGATTGATTCGCTGCAGAACCACGAACGATGGCGGCACATTGAGCGTCTTCTTCAGCTCACCGAACTCACCACCGGTTTCGAAGATCGCCTTCACCCCGGCCTGCGCGTAGTCCTCATCGAAGGTGTACTCCTGATCCTCGAGGACGAAGTCATAGAAGTACGAGAAGTAGCGACCGATGGCTTCGTCCGTGAACGGCTGCCCGGGTTGAAGCAGGCCAGCGTCTTCGATCGTTTTGCGAAAGCCGCCGTAGTCAATGTCGAGCACCATGTTCGTGATGAGCGACTCGAACAGTGCGGTGTCGCTTTCCTCAAAGTGCTTGACCAGACCAAAGTCGAGGAACGTCACCCGGCCACCCTCGTGGAAGAGATAGTTGCCGGGATGCGGATCGCCGTTGAACGCCGCGAGACGATAGATCGAACCGAACGTAAAGCGGAACAGCGTTTCGGCCGCGAGGTTCTTCTCGGACTGTGGCCACTCCATAACTTCGGCGAACTTCGCTCCCACAACGAGTTCCGATGTCAGGACCTTGGCCGAGGAGTACTCGGCGATCACCTGCGGCACATGGATGAATGGGTGCCCGTTGAAGTGGTCAGCGAAGTGTTGCTGGTTCCGCGCTTCGAGTTCGTAGTCGAGCTCCTCGGTGAGCCGCTCGCGCAGCTCTTCGGTGATTGTCGCCGTATCGATGCCGGGGAACATCAAGCGGAGTCCGCCGAAGATCGCATCGTTAGTCCGAAGGTCCGATTCGATGGCTTCGCCGACACCGGGGTACTGGACCTTGACCGCAACGGCTTGGCCGTCGTGGGTGAGCGCTCGGTGGACCTGGCCGATCGATGCGGATGCGATCGGCTTCGAGTCCCATTCGGCGAACAGCGTGTTGGGGTGTTGGCCGAGTTCTTCGGCAATGACCGACGCTGCGAGTTCACCCGACATCGGTGGCGCATCGGTTTGGAGTTGGGCGAGGGTTTGGCGGGCGTTCTCCGGCAGACCGGTGTCGAGGTAGCTGGCCATCTGGCCGACCTTCATCATGGCGCCCTTGAGATTGCCTAACGAGGCAACGACATCTTCGGTGGTCTTCATCTCAAACTCGGCGTCGAGCTCGTCACGACGCTCCGCCGAAGCGAACGTCTTGCGCGCTTGGGTGGTGGCCCAGCGACTACCGGTGCGCACACCCATTCCTGCCACGGTTGCGTTCCGGCCCAGGCTGTCGACCGAGCTGACGATCTCGCCGGTCTCAGATTGACGGCGCCACAGCTCCACTCCCCCGCCGATAATGCCAAGGATCGCGAGCCAGCGGATGAGCTTCTTCATCAACTCAATCCTACGAGAGATTTGTAGGCAATTTCAGACCGTATTGGTCGAAAAGCACTCACAGATCCTCGGGTTCGGAGGTGAGGAAGCCGTGTATCTCGTTTCGTAGCTCGGGGATACCGACCCCTTTAGCCGAGCTGACCCAACGGACATCTTTTGTGTCGATGCCGCAGCCCTGAGCGAGATCCTTCTTGCGCTTGCCGCGAGTGGAGGCTTTCACCTTGTCGTGCTTGGTAGCGATGATGCGAAGCGGTGCGCCGATGTGCTGAAACCATTCGATCGATTGCTTATCGAGGCTGGTCGGGCCCACCTCACCATCGATTAAGAGCAGCACGAGCTCCAGCTGCTCGCGCTCGAGCAAGTACTCCTCGATCATGCGAGCCCAGCGAGCTTGTTCGTGCTTCGGGGCCTTGGCATAGCCGTAGCCGGGAAGGTCGACGATCCACTGACCAGAGTTCTCGGGTTGCAGTTCGAACACGTTGAGCAATCGAGTTGCGCCCGGCGTCTTGGATGTCTTTGCGAGATTCTTCCGGTTCGCGAGGGCGTTGAGGAGCGAACTCTTCCCGACGTTTGAGCGACCAGCGACCGCGATCTCCACCTCGGACTCGGGTAGCTGTTCGTGCTTGGCCGCCGACATGACGAACTCGAGCTGTAGTGGGCCGGACATGACGTTGAGCCTAGAGGTGTCGCGCGGTGACGCTCAGCGATTCGCGAACACGACGAGCGTGTGTGGTTATCGGCGGCGACGGTTCGGGGCTACCAGCAGCTGACGTTCGCGACCGTGCCGTTCGGGCAGGTCACTTGTACGAATTGCGCACTAGCGGTGCCGGTGGGCGTTCCCACCGCCGCGGTGAAGTCCACCGACGAGAAGTCTGCGCCGGTGACGATCGTGCCAGCGAGTCGCGCTTGCACAAAGCTCATCGAGGTAAAGGAAAGATCTGAAAGGTTGGCGCCGCGGAGGTCGACTGTGGCGAACGAAACCCCCACGAAGTCGGCTCCCCGCAAGTCGGCGTTTCGCAGAATCGAACTGGTTAGTGGCGTGTTGGTGAAGTCGACATCGACCAGGTTCGCGCCCGTGAAGTTCGCTCCGGTCAGGTCCGTTCCCTGGAAAGCGGCGTCGTCGAGATCGGCGCCCGCGAAGTTGGTTCCGATCGCCCAGCCACCTATGAACGCCGCATCGTCAAACGTCGCGTTCGACAGATCAGCTCCGTCGAGTCGCGTGTTGTTCAGCACGATGTCGTTGAGATTCACGCCGGCAAGATTCGCGTTGGTGAAGTCGTAGCCGGTTAACACTCGTCCCGAAAGGTCACACGGGCGGAGGTCAGCTCCGGCGAGGTTCTTGGATCCGTGGTCGACAGCACAGGGGGAAAGCGTGGTGGTGGGCGCAAGGGTTGTCGGGGGAAGCGTCGTCGTGGGGGCCTGCGTTGTCGTCGGTGCCTGCGTGGTAGACGTGGTCGTGGTGGTAGACGTGGTCGTGGTGGTAGTCGTCGGCGCGGTTGTGGTGGTCGTGGTCGTGGTCGTTGTTGAAGTGGTTGTCGTCGAGTTGGTTGTTGTCGGCGCATCGGTCGTCGTTGGGTTCGGTCGAGTCGTCGACGGCTCGATCGTGGTCGACGACGGCAATGGCGTGCTCGTCGTGGCTCCACCGTCGTCCTCCACCGAAGCAATGGCGGGAGGAGGCGAGTTTTCAGACGCCTCCGCGCCTCCCGCGAAGGTGACAGCACTCACCACACTGACGGCGGTAACCCCCAGCGCCACCAAAGCGCGGGCACCGAACTCGGCAAATCGGGCCAGGCCTGGCAGCTCCAGCGCCCAGCCGAGACGAGAGCCGAATCCGGAGCGGTGAAGCCCGGCCTCGAGCAACGCCCGAACAATGACAGGATCGAAGTGGCCCCCCGCGCTTCGAACGAGTTCCTCCCGTGCTTCTTCCGGGCTCGCGGGCGATTTGTAGGACCGGTGGGAGGTAATGACGTCATAGGCATCGGCTACAGCAACGATTCGACCGGAGAGCGAAATCTCCAACCCCTTGAGACCCAGCGGGTAACCGCTGCCGTCAAAGCGCTCGTGATGCTGCGATGCAGCCAGCAACCACTCGCCTAGCCAATCCTGCAACGGTTCGAGCATCTCGATCGCCGCGGTCGGATGGTTGCGCAGCACGACCCATTCCTCATCGGTCGGGGCGCCCTCCTTGCTCAGAATCTCAGCAGGTACGGAGAGCTTTCCGACGTCGTGCAGCAGTGCCCCCCATCGCAACCTATTGATGTCTTTCTCACCAAGCCCGAGCTGTCGGCCGATGACCTCGGCGTACGCACGAACCCGTTCGGTGTGACCACGGGTGAGCCGTTCGTGCTGGCCGAGTGCCGCAACCATCGCGACAGCTTGTTCGGCTGAACTTTGCAGATCGCCCTTCAACGTCAAGTCGCCTTCGGCTGCCATCAGCTTCTTGACGCTTCCAGAACGCAGGGCCAGTTTGAATCGTGATGGCGCGTGGTCCGGGAAGACAAGTGTCATCTGCAGTAGCGCGACGAGTGGAGTCAGCCGTTTTAGGAGGCTCCCGACGAACCCGGCGACCACAAACGAGATGACGATCGCTTGAATGAGGAAAGCGACGACGGCGCCAAAACCATCGCCATCGACACCGATGAACCAGCTTTCGGTGAAGCGGATGGCCAACCAACCCGCGACGAAGGGTCCTAACACCAAAAAGGCGCGGGACGCGAAGGCGATCCCGGGACGAGCGTTCCAGGTCGCCTGCTTCTTCGATGTCGCAGGGTCGCCAGTTTGGGCGACCTTGGCGTCAGGCTTCATTACTCGTGGATCGGTTGAAGCTGATGGCGACTTAAGCTCGTCTGGCTCTAGACGCCTATACCGGCCAAACTCGATACATGAGCAGCGAGATCGAGCGTCGAAATCGGTATCTCAATCGAATTGGAGTGCCGACAAAACTCGATCCCAACTTCGAGACGTTGTCACAGCTGATGCGCGCTCACCTTGCGACTGTGCCCTTCGAGAACCTCGATGTCTATCGTGGCGTGCCAGTCGATACTGACATCGGCACGTCAATCGACAAGATCGTTGCGCAGGGTCGGGGCGGTTGGTGCTTTGAGTTGAACGGCGCGTTCGCCTGGTTGCTCGATGCGGTCGGGTTCGATGTCGCACTCTTGGGAGCCGCGGTGTTGCTCAATGGCCCGAGCGCGGTGATCGACCATCTCACGCTCGAGGTCACACTCGACCAGCCGTACCTGGTTGACGTGGGCTTTGGCGACTCGTTCATCACCCCACTCCGACTAAACCAGGCCGGGCCACAAGACGGCGGCTCCGGCACGTTTGAGTTCATGGCAAGTTCGCAGGGCACCACCCTGACCCGCCATGAGGCTGATGGTTTTCCGGCGCCGCAGTTCCGGTTCAAACGGACCCACCGACACTTGGAAGAGTTCGCAGTTCCGTCCGGCACGTTGCAAACCGACAAGTCCCTGCATTGGCACCAGAAACCGATCGCAACCCGCCTCACCGGCAAGGGTCCTGACCGCATCTCCTTGACCGGAACAAAGCTCGCCCGAACGGTCGATGGCGTCACCGAGTCAGAGACGATTGACGAAGATGAGGTCGCTTCGGTGTTGTTGCGCGAGTTCGGAATTGGGCGAATCGAAGAGTCGGAGACGAACGACTAGCGTTTGGCTATGAGTGATCAGCCGCAGAACGCGAACCAGCGTCGTCTGGAACAGCTGCGCGCTATGCGAGGCGAAGCTCTTCGCGAACCAACCGCCGATGAAGAGATCGCCAGGCTCCAGACCAGGATCGGTGAACTCGAAGCTGAGGTCGTGCGCCTGCGAGAACTCTTGCAGGCAACGCGCCCACGGCCCGAATCACAATCGGCCGACTCACAGACACCCATTCGCCCGAGCTGAAAAACGGTTCCTAGAGCGCCCGGAACATGATGTGCACCGGCGTCGGTCCGAGGTCCTTGTGTCGGAACGCGTCGGGCAAGGTGCCGATGGTCTCGAAGCCAAGCGATGTCCAGAGCTTGATCGATGGTTCGTTGGTTTCGACGACGGCGTTGAACTGCATGTGCGTGAACCCGAGGGTCTTGGCTTCGGCGAGCGTCCACTCACCAAAGCGACGCCCAAGCCCGCGACCTCGTTCGTTGGGGGCGACCATCCACCCTGAGTTGGCGATGTGGTTCATTAACCCGACGGCGTTGGGTTTCACATAGGCGGTGGCCACGATCTGCCCGTCGCGCTCGGCGACGACCGTGGTACGCCTGATCGAGTCGTCTGACATCCACAATCCCCGAGCTTGCTCACGGGATGTGTCCGGTGGATAGGGGTAGGTGTCGCCGTCGCGGACAACGGCCTCAAAGATCGGCCAGATCTGTTCCCAGTCGGCATCAGTTGCCCGGCGAAACACTTCGTCCATGGCAGCATTTGAACACTTCTGCTCCGCTCAGAACAAGTAGCCAGACCTCCAGAATCGTCTAGGCCCAAAACTACGAATTTCCCAACACTTCCAGATACTTCCAGAAGCGTTGGGAAACCGTGTAGCGGAGGAGGTGGGATTCGAACCCACGGACCCGTGAAGGTCACATCGTTTCCAACGATGCCGGTTCGGCCGCTTTCGTACTCCTCCAGCAAACGGCTGAGTGACTACCGAAGCAGACGCCTAACCGAAGCAGGGTTCCAATATTACAAGGTCGGCTGGCGATGCCGCTACTGATTATCGCGTCAACTCGGCGGCCTCGCGAGACGGGCAACGAGCTCCTTGCCGATTCGACCGGAGGCCGAGGTGATGGGGACGATTGGCTTTGACAGGTGTGCTCCGTTGCAGCGAGGGACCCCCGCACAGCAGCCGGTGAGGAAGTCCGAGCCAGGCGCCATCGGTTACTGGTAATGTTTCGAGCAACTGAAGCGGGGGCGGTACCGGTGGACACTCTTTCCTTTTTTGTAGTGCGGCGAAGGGTCGAAGGTAGACGGATGGCGAACTTTGCATCCGCAGTCGACCCCGAGCGATGGCCTTCGGGGGACACATCCGGACTCGACTCTTACGCAAGTTCTAACCCTCGATGCATCGCGCGTGACTGCGTACCGGGCGGCTACCGGTATCGAGCCAATCGCAGACAGCTAGGAGAGGGTTGACATGACCGAAACCGCATCACCGGAATTCGAATGCGACCTCGTGCTCAAGGGCGGAGTCACGAGTGGTGTTGTGTACCCGCCAGCGATTTTCGAACTCGCGAAGTCCCATCGATTTCGACAGATTGGGGGCACATCGGCGGGAGCAATCGGCGCCGCGGGTGCTGCCGCAGCTGAATTCGGGCGACAAAACGGCGTGGCGGGGTTTGAGATCCTTGACCAAGTTGCGGACGAACTTCAGGAAGTGGATGCGACCGGACGCACGAAGTTGTTCCGACTGTTTCGACCACAACCACAAACGCAGTCCTATTTCGACCTGATTTGGATGATTCGAACGACCAAGGGTGTGCCGCGACTCACGAACCTTCTGCGGTCGAGCCTTCGCGCGGCTGGCCTGCGGCGATGGGCCATTTTCGGCGCAGTCGTCTTTGTACTCAGCAGCGTAGCGATCGGTGGCGGGCTGGCGGTCGGGAGCCCAGCCTCGCTGACCCTGAGCGTGCCGATGTCGCTGCTCTTGGCGACAGTCGCCCTCGTGGTTCTTGCCGGACTGGGCCTTTGGTCATTATTGACGAACCTCCAGTCAACCCTTGATGGCAATCTCCACGGTCTCGTTAGCGGACAGACACCGGACGGAGACGACGATCTCGCGGTGACGGATTGGCTCTATGCACTTTTGCAGCGACTTGCCGGACGTGACAAGAAATCTCCTCCGCTAACGCACGGTGATCTGGCCACAGCGGGGGTGACCTTAGTGTCGCTTACGACCAACCTGAGTCAAGGAACCTCCGAACAAGTTCCGTTCAGAAAGCAGACCTGGGCGTTCAGTAAATCCGAGATGCGAAAGCTCTTTCCTAAGGAAATAGTCGAACACCTGGAAAGGTATGCAGTTCAAGATGCAGACCCCGAGGTTCTCGACGCTCTTCATGGAGACCTTTGCCTTCTCCCCCCACCTGAGCAACTCCCGATACTGGTGGCGGTTCGAATGAGCTTGTCGTTCCCAATACTTCTTTCGACAGTGCCGCTCTACGCTCTGTCATTTCGACGCGACGAAGATGGCGAGTGGAAGGCTCTGTTCAAGCGAAATCTTTTCTCCGACGGAGGCATCACCTCGAACATGCCAGTGCACTTGTTCGATGCGGCCATGCCGACGCGGCCCACGTTCGGCATCAACTTGACCGGCGGCGGCAACCGGGCCAAACCAGCCGATAAGAATGTCTTTCGTCCACTCGATATGAATCAAGGCCGGCACCCACACACCGTCGAATTGGCATCGACGCTCGGCGTTCTCGGCGCGGTGTTTGACACGATGATGAATTGGAGCGACAACGATCTCACTCGAGTCGCTGGCTTCCGGGAGCGTATTTGCGCTATTCGACTTGATAAAGGCGAGGGCGGAATGAACCTCGATATGCCAGTCAAAGTGATCGCCCCGCTGATAGAACGCGGTCGGGCAGCAGGACGAAACCTCGCGTCGATGAACACCGGTCAAACCACGAACAACGGCATCGATCCAACCGACGAGTATGCACCTCATCAATGGGATCGTCACCGTTGGACTCGATTCAGGATGCTCAGTGCTGGCCTTGCTGAGCTTATTGATGCGGGAAATGAGAGATTTGAGATGCCTTCACCGACGACGATTTGGGAGTTGAGCGACCAAGCCGGCACTCAAGACTCCCCTCTTCCCTACGATGACGATTGGAGCGCCAAGCGTCGAGTAGACGTGCGGGAGGCGTGGGATGCCGCACTCAACTTGGGTGGGCATAGCACAGGTGTCTTTGGTCCCACCCCGCCAGCGAACACAGCCCTCGCATTTGGTGCGAGCGCCACGCCGGTTGAGATAATCCCAACAAACGAGGCCGAGTGATCATGTTGGCAACCAGAAAACGAGTGCGCGGGCGAGTAAAGCGTCGACCAATTACGGTTGGCTTGTGCAACTAGCCAACGTGCGACTGATCGAGGCAACGTCGCTATTGCGATCTGCCACTCCAGACCCGCAGGACTACGACCGGCTGGTGGAGTACCGAGAGTTGTGGGAGCACATCGTCCGACTGTACGAACACTTGGCACCAGTGAACCCACAAAACGCCGCGACGCTATTCGTGAACTGCGGTATCAACATGTCGTCGATCCAAGCAAACCTGACCGAAGCCGAAACCACACACCAACACGCACTCACCATCCTCGAGAGAACCCTCGGACCGGAACAGCCCTAATCAACTCAAGCTCGCGACATCCTTCGCGCAATTCGAAGAGGCGAGAAATAGAAAGCAGCTTCAAGCAAGGATGACCGGCCCGGGCCTCAAGAGCACCAACCGACGGCCTTGCGAGCGCGCCGGGTATGGTGAATGCAGCCCGCTTTGGGGTGTGACGGTCGGGTCCTGTGCAACAGGGACTTGTGAACCGGGTCAGGGCCGGAAGGCAGCAGCTCTCAGCAATGCTTCCTGTGTGCCGCAGATCGCCTGGCCGTCACTCCCGAAAGCGGGCTCTTGCGTTTTCTTGAGCGCTCTCCGTCCGTAGCGCCGCGAACACAAATTCCGGCAATTCCTTGTAGCGACCCTCATTGTGGACAAACCTAGACCTACAGGTGGGGAAAACAAGCGGGCCCTTCGTGGCGCGCTGCTACAAGGAGAGACTCCAATGTTTAAAGAATTTAGGGAATTCCTCGAGAAGTTCAATGTGATCCCGATCGCCGTCGGCCTCGTGCTCGCTCTTGCGTTCCAACCCTTGGTTGACGCTGTCGTCGGCGTGATCTTGGGACTCGTTGCTCGCGCTTTGGGCGGCGAGCCAGATCCAGAGACTGGTGCATTCTCGATCGCTGACATCACGATCGCAGGTGTAGATGTCGGATCGTTGATCAATGCGGCGTTTACCTTCGTGATGATTTCATTCGTGGTCTTCATGATCGTCCGTGCCCTGGCTAAGGCTGGCGCACAGACGACCCCTGCCGAGACACCCGACCAGGTCCTTCTCGGCGAGATCCGCGACCTTCTCAAGCAAGGCCGCTAATCCCCAGCAAGCGTTCTGCACCGAGCGGCGATCAGCACCACGCTGGTCGCCGCTCGGTCTCGTTTTCGGGTGAGGTCAATACGCTCAGGTAATGCATCCGTTTCAAGTGCTGCACTCGATGAGCAGCCGAGGCGACGCCCCCAAGGGCATCGATCGTGCAACGGTTGCCCGCGTCTGGGAATTCTCAAAGCCCTACCGCGGCAAGGTCATCGGCTTTGTCGTGCTGATCATCATCAGCACCGTCGTCGGCCTTATCCCAACTCTCGCCTTTGGCGACATCATCGACACCGCGATCCCGCAGGGCCAAGAGACCGGTGACCGCTCACGGCTGAATTGGCTCGGCGCGATCGTCGTCGCTGCGGCCATCGGTGCCGGCGTGGTATCGCTGATCGAACGGTGGCTGTCGAGCCAGATCGGCGAGGGCATTATCTATGACTTGCGTGACCGGCTCTTTCGCCACGTGCAAGCCATGCCGCTCGGATTCTTCACGCAGACCCAAACCGGTTCGCTGATCTCCCGGCTGAACAACGACGTAATCGGTGCCCAGCGCGCGTTCACCACTTTCCTCTCGACGGTCATTGGCAATGTGATCAACCTCGGCATCACGTTGGTCACCATGTTCGCGATCGAATGGCGCCTCACCTTGTTGAGCCTCGTCATCTTGCCGTTCTTCCTTATCCCGTCACGTCGGGTCGGCGCTCGGATGGCCGACATCACCCGCGAGTCGATGCAGCTCAACGCGTCGATGAACACCACGATGACCGAGCGGTTCAACGTGAGCGGCGCGATGCTGGTGAAGCTGTTCGGTCGTCCCGGCGTCGAGGCAGACGACTTCCGTCAACGAGCCGCTCGGGTGCGCGACATCGGCATTACATCCGCCATGTACTCGCGTGTGTTTCTGACCGCTATGTCGATGGTCGGCGCGCTCGGCACGGCAGCCATCTATTGGATCGGCGGCCAGATGGTGATCAACGGCACGATCACGTTGGGCAACTTGGCGGTCTTGAGCCTCTTGGTCGTGCGGGTGTATCTGCCACTCACTGCCTTGACCAATGCTCGGGTCGATGTGACGAGCGCGCTTGTGAGTTTCGAGCGGGTCTTTGAGATCATCGACATGAGGAACCCGATCACCGACGCTCCAGATGCCACCACCCTCACCGAGGCAACCGGTCGCATCCAGTTCGATGGGGTCACGTTCACCTACCCAAGCGCCGGGGAGTCAACCCTCGCCTCGCTGGAAGATGGCAACAGTCGTAAGCCGCCGGGACGCGCTGGTCGCCACATGTCGGCGGGTCTAACCCCCGTAACCACTGGACCCACCTACGGTTCGGGTTCGGCCGAAGAACGTGAAGTGCTCAAAGGCATCGACCTCGATATCGAGCCCGGTCAGCTCATCGCAATCGTTGGGCCTTCGGGCGCCGGCAAGTCGACGCTGCTCAACCTTGTACCTCGGCTCTACGACGTGACCGGCGGTTCCCTCAGCATCGATGGGCACGACATTCGCTCCGTCACTCAAGAGAGCTTGCGCAACGCCATCGGCGTGGTCAACCAAGACCCCCACATGTTCCACGACACCGTGGGCGCCAACCTCCGTTACGCCAACCCCGACGCCACCGAGGAACAACTCGTCGCCGCCACCAAAGCGGCTCGCATCTTCGATGTGATCGACGATCTGCCCGATGGCTTCGACACCGTCGTCGGCGAGCGCGGCTACCGCCTGTCTGGTGGCGAGAAGCAGCGCCTGGCGATCGCGCGCATGCTGTTGAAGGATCCAGCCATCGTGATCCTCGACGAAGCGACCAGCCATCTCGACACCGAGAACGAGGCGCTCATCCAAGAAGCACTCGAAGAGGCGCTGCAAGGCCGAACCTCGCTGGTGATCGCACACCGGCTGTCGACGATTACCTCCGCCGACCAGATCATCGTGGTCGACGACGGCAAGGTAGTTGAGCGCGGCACGCACGAGGAACTTCGGTCGCTCGGTGGTCTCTACGACTCGCTGTATGAAAACCTCGTCCGCACCGGTGTTGACGCCTGAGCCATGAAGTTCCTTTCCTGGAACCTCGGGCTGCTGGAACGTTCAGCGCAAGCGCCGGGGTCGATCCAGCAGTTCCACATCGAGGACGCGATTCGGCGCGAGATGCTCGAACTGCAGCCCGACATTGTGTGTTGGCAGGAGCTGCCGAACCAGGTGCCGTTCGTCGAGACGCTCGACCTGATGCAGGCCACCACCCAGTCACATAGCGGACGGTTGGCGACGCTGATCGCGAAGGACTCCGAGGCGTCTAAGTGCGAGCCGACGATCAAGGCGGTCGACGGTGTCGGGCTGCTTTCCACGTTTCCCGAGCACGACGGACGGCCGGCGTTCACCGTTGGCAACATCCACCTCGAAGCGGGCAAGGGCGCGACCGGATTTCGTCTCGATCAGCTCGGAAGACTCGTCGAGCAAAGCCCGACCGAACGGATGCTCATCGTCGGCGACACCAACATGCGTCTCGACGAGATCGAGTTTGTGGAGGATGCTGGCTTCACCGCTCCCAAGCCACCGAAGCCCACATGGGACTCCCGCAAGAACCGCTTTCGTTTCGGTGGAGCGGAGTTCACGGCGTACTTCACCCGCGTGTTCACCAGCCCTGGCATAGAACTTGGGCCAATGACCGTGCACGACACACCATCTGACGTCGACGGAGACCGCTTCTATTGGAGCGACCACTTCGCCTTGAGCGGAACCTTCGAGGTTCCGGCTTAAGCCAGAGTTAGATCACGATGAGTTCGCGGATCGTGTCGCCGAAAAGTACGAGGACCCCGAGTACGACCATAAGGATCGTCTGCACGTGCTCCACGCTAACACTGTTGATCTTCAGCTCGAGTTGGTGACGCACCCGCTCCAGGTCGTCGTTGGTGATGGAGTTGTTACTCACCCTCGATCGTGTCTTGAGGTCGCAGCCCTCATCATATTTGTCAGATGGACATTTAATGTCTACAGTGATGCACATGTCCAAGAGTTCCTATGACCCGCACGAGTTTCCCGCCTTCGCGGTCACCGTCGACCTCGTGGTTCTCACCGTGCGCCCACCAGCGCTCGAAGTACTGCTCCTGCGTCGCCCGGAGGCTCCGGCCAAGGGCAAGTGGGCGTTGCCCGGCGGCTTCGTGAAGCCCGACCAAGACCTGGTCGACGCAGCAGAGTTCAAGCTCGCGGACAAGACCGGCATCATCGTCGACCGAGCACACCTCGAACAGCTTCAGACCTTTGGCAAGCCCAAGCGCGACCCCCGAATGCGCATCGTCAGCGTGTCGTATCTAGCGATGGTGGCCGACCCACCAGCCGCCGAACTCGACAACGCATCGTGGATACCCGTCGACGACGTCAAAACGAAATCCCTCGCGTTCGACCACGCAGACATCCTCGCGGCGGGCGTCGAACGTGCTCGCAGCAAACTCGAATACACCACGCTCGGAACCTCGTTCTGCGGCGCCGAGTTCACCATGGGCGAACTGCGAGCGGTCTACGAAGCTGCGTGGGGAACGCCCCTCGACGCCGCCAATTTCCATCGCAAGGTCATGGCCACCAACGGGTTCGTCGAACCCACAGGCCGGACCGAATCCTCAGGGCCGGGTCGACCGGCCCGCACCTATACCGCCGGCGACGCCGACGCTCTCCACCCAGCGATCGTCCGTCCGGCATGACGAAGAAGAGAAGAAGAGAAAATGAATGCAAGCAAGAAGACGGTGAGCCGTTCTTCCAATCCGCAAACGGGGTTTGGCTGACCGAACACGTACCGGCCAGTGCGCTGTCAATGGAGCATGGTTGACACAGGCGCGAAGTAGGGTCGCTTCTCGTGGATACTCCTTTGTTCGAACAGGAGCCGCCTCCACCACCCAGGGGCGAGCGGAGCTATGGCGTTGCCGAGTTCAACGCGCTCCTTTCGCAGGTTGTCGACCAGCTTTTCCCCGACGACATTTGGGTCGAGGGCGAGATCTCGAACCTCAACCGTTCGCGCGCCGGGCACGTCTACTTCGACCTCGTCGAACCCACCGAACCCGGTGTCCCCTCCCCCGCCAAGATCTCGGTGGTGCTGTTCAACCAGACCAAACAGATCGTCAACAACCAACTGAAGCGTCACAACGTGGGTCGACTACTCGATGGCATGGCGGTACGGGTGCGCGCGGCCGTCGACTTCTACGAACAGCGCGGATCACTTCAGCTCCGAATGACCGGCATCGACCCGCGCTACATCCTCGCGGCGATGGCCGCGGAGCGAGAGGCCTTATTACAGCGCCTGCATCACGAAGGGGTGACCCAGCACAACAAACGCCACGAGGTTCCACCGGTGCCATTGCGGGTAGGACTCGTCACAAGCACGGGCAGCGCCGCCGCGGAGGACTTCCTCACCGAACTGCGCCAAAGCGGCCTCGGCTTTCAGATCACGGCGTGTGACAGCCGGGTTCAAGGCGATCTCGCGGCCCCAGGGCTAATCGCCGGGTTACGCACCCTCTACCGACGAGACCTCGACGTGATCGTCGTGATCCGTGGCGGTGGGTCCCGCGGCGACCTGGCGGTGTTCGACAACGAAGCGTTGGCCCGTTGCATTGCGGAGGCCCCCACGCCCGTCTTCACAGGAATCGGCCACGAGATCGACAGCTCGGTGGCTGACGCTGTTGCCCATACCGCTCTCAAGACGCCAACGGCTGCTGCAGCAGAGCTCGTTGGCCGCGTCGGCGGGTTCGCCGAGAACGCCGAGGGACGATGGGAGATCATCCGGGCACTCAGCCTCGGTTTCGGTGGTCGAGCAGAAAAACAACTCGCTGAGCGCGCCTCCCGAGTTGCTCGCGCCGGCCGGTCCGGAAGCTCCCAGGCCCTGGCTGGCCTAGAGGCCCGAGGCCAACGGGTTAGCCACGCTGCCCATGCTGGCCTTCGAGCCGCAGAGGTTCAGCTCGACTCCTACGGCGAGGCGCTACCCCGGCGCGCTGAACGGATTCTGCGAGCGACCGCTACCAACCTCGACCACCTCGACGCACGGGTGCGCGCACTCGACCCCGCGGTGTTGTTGCGACGCGGTTGGTCGATCACACGCAACGTCGACGGAAGCGTGATCTCTCGTGTCACTCAGGTGAACCCCGGCGACACCATCGTTACTGAAGTACTCGACGGCACGATCATCTCGAACGTGTCGGTCGTCGACCCCACGGAGGAGAAACCATGAGCGCGCAAGATGACGCCCAACAAACCCCGGAAGAACTCGGCTACGCCGGAGCACTCGCCGAACTCGACAGCATCCTCGTCGAACTCGAAGACGAGACCCTCAATGTCGACATCCTCGCCGATCGAGTCGGACGAGCATCCGAACTGATCTCGTTCTGCCGGACCCGGATCCGCGACGCGCAACTCAACGTCGAGCAAATCGTTGCCGACATCGACGCGGGCGACGAAGACGCCCCAACCGATTCGTAAGAGTTCGTTCGCATCATCTCCTCCACCGTGGGTCGCGGTCCGCGAACGGTAGATTCGACGCGTGGCTACGCCTGACGCGCTCGTTGTCCCCGGAGCAAAGATCGACGCGCATCTGCAAGCCACTCTCGACGGTTATCGCAGCGACTGGGCGACCTTCGACCCGATGCTGGCCGACACGGTCGACTTGTTGTCGACGCT
Source organism: uncultured Acidimicrobiales bacterium (assembly GCA_964612655.1). Lineage (GTDB taxonomy): Bacteria > Actinomycetota > Acidimicrobiia > Acidimicrobiales > SHLQ01 > SHLQ01. Next base: position 19,321 of record CAZTDG010000023.1, read on the forward strand.
CGTGCTCGCGGGCGGAAAGCGGGTCCGTCCCGCAATGGCGTATTGGGGTTTCGTCGGTGCCGGCGGCGACCCGGACGATCAAGCCATCGTCGAGATCGGCGCGGCACTCGAACTGCTACAAGCCTTCGCGCTCTTTCACGACGATGTCATGGACGGCTCCCCCACCCGTCGGGGCAACCCCACGGCACACACCGCCGCCGAAGCCGAACATCGGTCGAATGGTTGGAGCGGTGAACCTCGCCGATATGGCGAGGCCGTCGCCATCCTCGCTGGCGACGTATCGCTCGTGCTCTCCGACGTGTTGCTCGCAGGCGTTGGGCCAGACGTCCGACGGCTCTGGAACGACCTCCGCGTCGAAGTGAACCTCGGCCAGTTCCTCGACGTTGTCGGCACGGCCCGAGGTGACGTCGCTCTACAAACCGCAGAACGAATCGTCGAATACAAAACCGCCCGCTACACGATCGTTCGCCCACTGCAGATGGGTGCCGCCGCCGCTGGCAGCACAGAACTCGAGCAACCACTAGCCGATTTTGGAACACCGCTGGGCATCGCGTTCCAGCTCAAGGATGACCTCCTCGGCGTGTTCGGCGAGACAGAGGTAACCGGAAAGCCGGTCGGCGACGACCTGCGCGAAGCCAAGCCAACACCACTACTGGCCCGAGCACGAAACGCCGCATCACCTGAGCAGCGCACCCTCCTCGACCAGGTCGGACCCGACCTGACCGACGACCAGATCAACGAGATCCAAACGGTGCTGCACGAGACCGGTGCCGTCGCAGAGATCGAAACGCAGATCGACGCACTCACTGCGGATGCACTCGCGGTCATCGAGCAGCTGCCATTGGCGGGCGGCGCAAATGATCAACTGGCGGAGATCGCCAACTTCTTGGCCTCACGGACCAGCTAAATCGCACCGGTAGCCTGAGCGGGTGAGTTCTGACGACATCCTCGAACAGTCGCGCAAGCGCCGAACGTTCGCGATCATCTCCCACCCCGATGCTGGTAAGACCACGCTGACCGAGAAGTTCCTGCTCTACGGCGGGGCGCTCGGCACTGAGGCAGGCTCGGTCAAGGGCAAGAAGGGCGGCCGGTCTGCAACGTCGGATTGGATGGAGCTCGAACAACAGCGCGGTATCTCGATCACGTCGACCGTGCTGCAGTTCCCATACCGAGATCACATCATCAACCTGCTCGACACCCCTGGCCATAGGGACTTCTCCGAGGACACCTACCGAGTGCTCGCCGCCGCCGACGCTGCCGTGATGGTTCTCGATGGAGCGAAGGGCATCGAGCCCCAGACGCTCAAGCTCTTCGAGGTGTGCCGGGATCGAGAGATTCCGATCTTGTCGTTCATCAACAAATGGGATCGACCGTCGCTCGAACCATTCGAGATCCTCGACGACATCGAGAAGCAGCTGTCGCTTACCCCTACCCCACTGTCGTGGCCGGTCGGTTCGGCAGAGGACTTCCGAGGTGTGCTCGATCAACGCACCGGCGACTTCGTTCGCTTCACCCGAACCGCCCGAGGTGCCACAGTCGCCCCCGAAGAGATCGTCGAGCCAGAGCGCGCCATCGCCGAGGAAGGCCAACGCTATGAAGACGCCGTCGATGAGCTCGGCATTCTCGAAGCGGTCGGCTCCGAATATGACGAGGACACGTTCCTCTCCGGCATCACGACCCCGGTGTTCTTCGGCTCAGCGCTGACCAACTTCGGTGTCCGTCTGTTGCTCGACGCGGTCGTCGACCTCACGCCTGCCCCAACGCCAAAGGCTGTTGGCGACGGCGACGAACGGCCGCTCGATGCGCCGTTCAGCGGCTTCGTATTCAAAGTGCAGGCCAATATGGATAAAGCCCACCGCGACCGCACCGCCTTCTTCCGAGTGTGCTCGGGCAAATTCGAGCGGGGCATGGTGGTCACGCACGAAACCACCGGCAAACCACTCGCCACCAAGTACGCACACACCGCATTCGGCACAGACCGCGAAACGCTCGACGAGGCTTGGCCCGGTGACATCGTCGGTTTGGTCAACGCGAATGAGGTTCGCATCGGCGACACCCTGTGGCTCGACGACAAGGTGGCCTACCCCCGGATCCCATCCTTCGCTCCGGTCCATTTCGCCATCGCACGAACCAAAGACACGAGCCGGTTCAAGCAGTTCCGAAATGGCGTGACCCAACTCGACGAAGAGGGCGTCGTGCAGGTGCTGCGCGACGAAGACATCGGTGATCAAGCGCCGGTCCTCGCTGCGGTCGGCCCGATGCAGTTCGAAGTTGCCACTCACCGACTCGAAAACGAGTTCGGTGCGCCCGTCGAATTATCGATGACGAACTATTCGGTCGCCCGCCTGACCGACGAAGAGTCGATGCCCGAACTGCGAGCGATGCAGGGCGTCGACGTTCTGGCCCGTTCCGATGGAACCCTGCTCGCGCTGTTCGAAAGCCCGTACTGGCTCGAACGTCTACTCAGCGAACGCCCCGAACTCACCCTCGACAAGCTCGTCGCCGGCTCTGGCTGAGCCACCGGGCACTAGACATGGCTTCCGGCCACAGAATTCTAGGATGGAAGCCGCTACGCTCTTGTTACTTGTCGGTAATGAGGAGCGAGCATGAGTGGTTTGGTTGAAGGTCGCGTAGCGGTTGTATCGGGCGCCGGTCGAGGCATCGGACGAGAACATGCCCTGTCACTTGCTTCACACGGAGCAAAGGTTGTCGTGAATGACCTTGGCGGTGACATGCGCGGCGAAGGCGACGATACCTCACCAGCACAATCTGTTGTCGATGAGATCATCGGGCTCGGCGGCGAGGCCGTAGTCAACGGCTCAAACGTCGCTGACTTCGGCGAGGCCAAGGCCATGATCGACCAAGCGATCGAAACGTTCGGCGGAATCGACATCCTCATCAATAACGCTGGCATCTTGCGCGATCGCATGATCTTCAAGATGGAAGAGTCCGACTGGGACGCGGTTATCAACGTGCACTTGAAGGGCACGTTCGCCCCGACCCACCACGCCGCCGTCTACTGGCGTGAACAGAGCAAGGCAGGCAACCAGCCCGACGCCCGCGTGATCAACACGTCGTCGCCATCAGGCATTTACGGAAACGTCGGCCAATCCAACTACGGAGCAGCCAAGGCTGGCATCGCGTCGTTCACCGCGATCACCGCCATGGAGTTGGCGAACTATGGCGTCACGGTCAATGCGATCGCCCCTGCCGCCTACACCCGTATGACCAAGGATCTCCCTGGGTTCAACGAGATGACCGACGAACAAATCGGCGGCCTCGACCCTCGATGGATCGCGAACGTCGCTACCTGGCTGGCATCGCCCGAGTCGGCGAGCATCACCGGGCGAGTCTTCGATGTGATGGGCACACGCGTCGGCGTGTCAGAGGGGTGGGTTCTCGGCCCACAGGCGCAACAGCCCGACGAACCTCAGGAACTTGGCGAATTGATGCGCACAATCTGCAACGACGCTCGCCTGAACTCCAACATGTTCGGCATGCCCGACGGCGGCAACGGCCGCCCCCATAACGAGAACTGAGTTTCCCGCTCGTTCCTCGCTCCAGCGGTCGCAATCCGAGCCTGAGGGCTCTCGATGCTCGGCTGCTGGCCAGAGGCCGGCACCGCCCGCACCGGCTTCGCAGCTGCGGGCTACCTCGGTTTTCTTAGCGGGGCGCGAGTTCTGAGCGCTAGCGAGGAACTTGGTTAGCGAACGTAGTGAGCGGCGCGGTCGCAATCCGAGCCTGAGGGCTCTCGATGCTCGGCTGCTGGCCAGAGGCCG
>CAZTDG010000023.1:23199-25726 GCA_964612655.1 uncultured Acidimicrobiales bacterium
AGCGCTAGCCCCAGGTGGCTGAGCCGGATGGGGCTAGGACTACCCAGGTCTGGCCTGCGGCCAGGTTCATTGCCGTGCCGTTGCCATCGGTGAGGGTGTAGGGCTGACCACCACGGTCGCGGCGCCAGTTGCCGAGAGTGGCTGTGCCGTCTCGGAAGATCCACGCTTGGCCAGATCCGATCGTCTCGGCGTCGACGGACTGAGAATCGACTTGGCTCTGAACGTACGGCACGAACATCACGACGACGTTCTTCGGATCGATCAGTTCCCCGGTTCGTGTGGTGTGAGTGCTGCCGCTTTGCGAACGGACCCATGCCGAACCGTTCCAGTCAAAGCGATACGACGACCGTGCCGACAGCGAGACCGAACTCGCTGGCTGGGCGGTCGTTGAGTTGTTGGCGCCGTAGCTGAAGATCGCCGTCGGGTTGCCGCCGCCTCCGCAACCTCCGAGCGCAGCGGGATCGACGAAGAGGTTGTCCGGCGCGCTGTAACGACCGTCGCGAGCAAATGGGGCTCGGTCGGTGTTGATGAACGGGGTCAGGATTCCGTTGTCGGCAGCGAACTTGATCTGTGCAGCTACACCTTGATTGCTGCCCGAATAGCCAAACACCGGGTTGTTGAGATTCTGGGTGAGTTGAATGTCGGTGGTACGACCGGATCGAACCGGGCCTACATTCGCTGGTCGTTGCGAGTGGAAGACGGCAAAGAAGCGCGTGGCCGCAGCTTCGATCCGCTCCTCAAAGACAATGTCGGCTTGATCGATGCCGATCAACGAGGCGCGGCTCGCAGAGTTGTTGTTCGACACCTTCACCACGACGGCTGGCATGTTGGAAGGGATCGATGCCGAGAGCCCCGTGAACGGAGCGGTTCGTGTGGTCGCGGCGCCAACGTTGTTCGCGCACGTCGGGCGAGAGATCGTGACCGCCGGTGGACCGGTGGCCGGAGCCGCTGTCGTTGGCGCGTTCGTCACCGGCGCAGCGCTTGTAACTGCCGCAGCTCCAGGAGTAGTGGTGCTGGTAGTGACCGAGGTCGTGGTGGAACTCGAGCTAGAGGTTGCGGGTACCTGAGAGGTCGTGGTCGCGGGCTGCTCGACCTCAACACTGCCGGGCGCTGGCCAGAGCGGCGCTGAGCCAGCTTGGCCGAAATCGATCGTCGTGGTGGTCTCAGGGATCGTGGTCGTCGTCGTGGTGGTCGTCGGTACCACCGTTGTGGTCGACGTTTCTGTTGCCACGGGGCCCACGGTCACGAGCGCCTCAGGCGGGCCCCCGGACGCGGAGGGGCTAGTAATCAACGCGAAAGTGACAGCTAATGCGATTCCACCACTAAAGAGCGCAGTTCTTATGGGCACGTAGTCCTTTCGGCCTACGTTTGAAGAAGCTGAGTGGCTCATTTGATACTTCCGGTAACCGCCGACAGGTACTGACCTTGCGGAAAAGTGATCGGGTGATCGAGGGCGTGGCTAAAGACCTTTGTGTCCTCAAGTGATCGCCCTTGACCCGCAACTGCAGAGCGGATCGTTGCGAGAAGAGCGTCTTCGGTGACACGCGACGAACAGCTGGCCTGAAACAGGCGGCCACCAGGGCGGATCAACGGCAGGGCAAGTTCGGTAAGTTTGCGGTAGGCGCGAATGGCTCGATCGCGTTCTGATGCCTTGGTGGCGAAGGCGGGCGGGTCGACGACCACGATGTCATATCGCTCCCCTTCCTGGCCCAGGGCATCGAGCACCTCAAAGGCATCACCGACACTCTGTCGGTGACGCACGGAACTCAGGTCGTTGCGCGCCAGGTTCTCCACGACCGCTGTCATCGCGGGTTGAGATATGTCGACGCTGTGCACCGACCGTGCCCCCTGTGCAGCGGCGTGCACCGTGAATCCGCCCGTGCAACAGAACACGTCGAGCACGTCGGCGTCGACCGACTTGGATCCGACGAACACTCGGTTGTCTCGCTGGTCGAGAAAGTGTCCCGTCTTTTGACCGTTTACTACGTCTGCGCCGAAACGCAGCCCGTTCTCGGTGAACTCGACCACGGTCGGGGTGTCCGGACCGAGCATCACAAGCCCGTCGCGGAACCCCGCCGATTCCACTGCGGCGTCGGATTGCATCTTTCGGCCGAGACGCAACACGATTCGTTCGGGTTCATCGGCAGCGATGACCGCATCGAGAACATCGCCCAAGTGCGGAAGCCAGGCCGAGGTGTACAGCTTGATGACAAGGGTGTTGTCGTAGCGGTCGATGATGAGTCCGCCGAGCCCGTCGTTCTCGCCGTTGATCCAACGCCAACCCGTAGTACCAGTGGCCAGCAGCGGCTGGCGGACGCCATACGCGTTGCCGACGACTTCGCTCCAAAACGACTGGTCGATCTGGCGAGGTTTGCCAACATGCAGCATTCGCAACCGAATCGGCGAGGTCGGATCCCACAAGCCGATCGCCGCGAACTTGCGCTTGTCGTCGAAGACAACAGCGAGAGTTCCGGGGGCAGCCTTGTCGTCAGATACCGAATCGATGGACTCGCCATATACCCATGGG
>CAZTDG010000024.1:0-25647 GCA_964612655.1 uncultured Acidimicrobiales bacterium
GCCGGTGGAGCGCTCAAAGAGCAACTGCCCTTCTTTAAGGCTGGCATCGGCGGCAAGATCGGCGATGGCTCGCAGTACTGGTCGTGGATTTCGATCACCGACCAACTCAATGCGATTCTCCACATCATCGACGGCGACCTTTCCGGACCGATCAACCTCACCGCACCCAACCCGTCGACCAATGCCGAATTCACCGCCGCGCTAGGCAAGGCCCTCGGCCGGCCAACGTTTCTTCCGACACCGCGATTCGCCCTCGACCTCAGGCTCGGGAAGGAAGCGGCGCAAGACATGCTATTCTCCAGCGCAAAGGTACTTCCCGGTGCCTTGGTGGACAGCGGGTTCACCTTTGCGCACCCCACCATCGATGAAGCTTTGGAGGCTGTGCTGTGACAACGACAGGACGCGTCGACAAGGTGGCGCAACAGACCAGTGCGTCGATTCAGATTGCGGCCGCTCCCGAACTCATCTTCGACATGCTCGCCGACCCGCACCAGCATCACCTCTTCGACGGGTCAGGAATGGTGAAGGGCGGAATTTCCGGACCGACCCGCCTCGGCCTCGGCGACAAGTTCGCGATGTCGATGAAGATCGGCCCCCTGCCCTATCGGATCTCGAACACCGTGGTCGAGTTTGAAGATGGGCGACTGATCGCCTGGCAACACCTCGGGAAACACCGTTGGCGATACACCCTCGAACCCGTCGACAACGCCACCCTCGTCACGGAAACCTTCGACTGGTCGACCTCGATGTTCCCACCAGCGATCGAGGTGGCCGGTTACCCAACCGCTCATCTCTCAAACATCGAACAGACCCTGGAGCGTCTCAAAGGGCTCGCCGAAGAGCCGGCCAATGGCTCCGCGGGCTAATCCGGAATAGGCCTGAGAAGCACGGGGTTCCGAGTCCGACGAAAGGACTACCCATGGCGAAAGCAATTTTCAACGGCAAGGTCATTGCCGAAAGCGACGACATCAACACGGTCGAGGGCAATGCCTACTTCCCGGTCGCTTCACTCGACAGCAACTTCGTAACCGAGACCTCCCACAAGACCGGATGCCCGTGGAAGGGCACCGCGAGCTATTTCACGATCGAGGTCGATGGACAGGTCGCAGAGAACGCCGCGTGGTTCTATCCCGAACCCCTTGATGGAGCCGAAGCGGTAGCAAACCGAGTCGCCTTCTATCCCGCAGTTACCGTCGAAGCCTGATCTGCAAAGACAGCGAGAACAACATCAGTCGTGGATGACTTTCCCGTGGCTCCCGCGTCCTTGCGCGGCCTCCACCGCCAACTCATCAGCGATGTCGTTCCACTCGTCTCCCGAATGGCCCTTCACCCAATTAAACGAAACCTCGCGGCCCTTGACCGCGCTGATCAGCGGCTTCCACAGGTCTTGGTTGGCGACGGGCTTCTTTTGGGAGTTCTTCCAACCGCGCCGTTCCCAGCCGACCCACCACTCGTCTCGGAAACAGTTGACCACGTAGGTGCTATCGCTCCAGATCTCCAAGGGTCCCTCGAGCGAGTTCACGGCGTGCAGCACCGCCTGGACCTCCATGCGCTGATTCGTCGACGGATCCTCAGCGCCCGATGCCCACGCACCTCCGGGGATCACCCACGCCCAACCACCGGGTCCGGGGTTACCCGAGCACGCGCCATCGGTGTAAATCACCGTGGGTTCCACCCCATCGTTGCCTAGCGACTCGCTGGCCTCAGGGGTCACCACATCACCCGAAGGCACACCAAAATCGTCAGGATCGAACAAGCTCACCGTGTCAGCATGACAAAACGAGACACGTTTCACTATTAGAAAGAACGTTAGAAGTTTCCCCCCGCCCGACTTGCTTGCAAGACTGGAACACATATGTCCGATAAATTCTCTCAACAGCTCCCAGATATCGATCCGCAAGAGACGCAGGAATGGCTGGAGTCCCTCGATGCTGTGGCCGCCAGTGCTGGTAATCAGCGAGCACGATTCATCATGTCCAAGCTGTTGGCGCGGGCACAGGAGTCCCAGATCGGCACTCCGCCGCCAGTGGGAACGCCGTACGTAAATACCATCCCGACCGAGAACCAACCGTTCTTCCCCGGCGATGAGCACATCGAACGTCGCATCCGAGCGTTCATTCGCTGGAACGCCGCAGCCATGGTCGTGCGCGCGAACAAGGTCGCCGATGGCATTGGTGGTCACCTCTCGTCCTACGCCTCGTCGGCGTCGCTCTACGAGGTTGGCTTCAACCACTTCTGGAACGGCAAGGACGACGGACTCTCCGGCGACCACATCTACATGCAGGGCCACGCAGCGCCCGGCATCTACGCCCGCGCCTTCCTCGAAGGCCGCCTCAGCGAAGAGAACCTCGACAACTTCCGTATGGAAATCGGCGGCAAGGGCCTCTCGTCATACCCCCATCCCCGACTTATGCCGGAGTTCTGGGAGTTCCCGACCGTGTCGATGGGTCTCGGCCCGATCAACTCGATCTACCATGCCCGCTTCGCCCGCTACCTGACCCAGCGCCACATCGACGACGCCTCCAAGGGAAACATCTGGGCATTCCTCGGCGACGGCGAAACCGACGAGCCCGAAACCCTCGGAGCGATCTCACTCGCCGGCCGCTCCGGTCTCGGCAATCTCATCTGGGTAATCAACTGCAACCTCCAACGTCTCGATGGCCCAGTTCGCGGCAACGGCAAGATCATCCAAGAACTCGAAGGTGTCTTCCGCGGTGCCGGATGGAACGTCATCAAGGTCGTCTGGGGCGGAAAGTGGGACGAGCTTCTCGCCCGCGACGTTGACGGCGTCCTGCTCAACAAGATGAACAACACCGTCGATGGCGAGTTCCAGCGCTACGCGGTCGAAGATGGCGCCTACATTCGCGAGCACTTCTTTGGCCCGGATCCTCGCCTCCGCAAGCTGGTCGAGCATCTCAGCGACGAAGAACTTCGTGCGCTGCCGCGTGGCGGTCACGACTACCAGAAGGTGTTCTCGGCCTACCAGGCAGCAGTCGATGAGACCGAGCGCCCAACGGTCATCTTGTGCAAGACCATCAAGGGATGGACACTCGGCCAGGGCTTCGAAGCTCGCAACAGCACCCATCAGATGAAGAAGATGAACAAGGCGCAGATGTTGGAGATGCGCGAGCGTCTGTATCTCACCGACGAGATCCCCGAGTCTGCCCTCGAAGACGAAGTGCCGCCGTACTTCCTCCCCGCCGCTGACTCCGATGAGATGCAGTACCTAAAGCAGCGCCGCACCGAACTCGGTGGTTCCCTGCCGAAGCGAATCGTGCGAACCCGACGACCGCTGACCCTTCCGCAAGAAACGATCTTCGACGACCTCAACAAGGGTTCGGGTGGCCGCGACGTTTCCACCACGATGGTCTTCACCGCGACCTTGCGAAACATGATGCGCGATCCAGAATTTGGACCTCGCGTGGTGCCGATCATTCCCGATGAAGCACGCACCTTCGGCATGGACTCGATGTTCCGCGAATTCGAGATCTATGCACCGTTCGGCCAGCTGTACGAACCGGTCGATCACGAGCTGCTGCTCTCCTACTCCGAAGACACCGACGGCCAGATCCTCGAAGAGGGCATCACCGAGGCCGGGTCCATGGCGAGCTTCATCGCTGCAGCAACCAGTTACGCCAACTACGGCGTTCCGATGGTTCCGTTCTTCACCTTCTATTCAATGTTCGGCTTTCAGCGGGTCGGCGACCTGATTTGGTCGGCAGCTGACTCCCGAGCCCGAGGCTTCCTCATGGGAGCTACCGCTGGACGAACCACGCTCATGGGCGAAGGACTTCAGCATCAGGACGGTCACAGCCACATCATGGCCTCGACCGTGCCTTCCTGTGAGGCCTACGACCCGTCGTTCGCCTACGAACTCGGCACCATCATCAAAGAGGGTCTGCGACGGATGTACGGTAACGGCTCCGAGCAGGGTGAGGATGTTTTCTACTACCTCACCATCTACAACGAGAACTACGACATGCCGGCTCGCCCGGACCACGTCACCGACGAAGACATCTTGTCGGGTATCTACCAGTGGGCAGACGCCCCGGAAGAAACCAGCAATCGTGCAACGATCTTGTTCTCGGGTCCATCGCAGCTCGCTGCTCGCGAGGCCCAAGAAGAACTGGCGAAACACTTCGACGTCGGCGTCGATCTGTGGTCGGTCACCTCGTACAAGAAGATCCGCGAGAACGCGCTCGCTACCGAGCGCGACAACCGCCTTCGCCAGACCGGCAGTCCGGTCGCGTGCGATGTCACGTTGAAGCTGGCGAACGCTGGCGGACCGATTATCGCGGTGAGCGACTACATGAAGCTCGTACCCGACCAGATCGCCCGTTGGGTACCCGGGCGCTTCGTAACCCTCGGAACCGACGGCTTCGGACGCTCCGACACCCGTGAGGCGCTTCGATCGTTCTTCGAGATCGATACAGCTCACATCATCGTCGCTGTCCTTTCGGCACTCGCCGACGACGGACGTATCGAACGCAGCGTGGTCACCGAGGCGATCGTGCGTTACGGCATCAACCCCGACAGCCAAGATCCGGCCCAGGCGCATTAGCGCATTGAGCCGAAGGGCACATTTCGCTCTCTAAGCGCGCCCAACTACCCTTTCGGTTATGTCTCTGTCATCGAGTGAGACCGTCGAATCGGTCGCCCTCACCATCACGACGTTCAAACGTTTGGACGGCATCACCGCGCTGCTACGCAGCGTCGGTGAACTCGTCGACCTTTCACCCGGTTGGAACCTCGACCACATCGTCGTGGTCGACAACGATCCCGCCGGTTCGGCAGAAGAAACGATACGAACCGAGTTCCCACACGTGCATTACGTCTGCGAACCCGATCCCGGTATCGCCGCGGCGCGAAACCGGGCGATCTCCGAAGCGCTTGCCCTCGGGGCTGCATGGGTGACCTTCGTCGACGACGATCAAACCGTCACTCCAACATGGCTCTTCGAACTCACCGCAGAAGCCACACGCTCAGGAGCCGAGGCAATCGTGGGCGCGGTCCGCTTCGCTCACCCACCGAACACCCCCGACTGGTTCATCGGCTTGGGGGTCTTTGGCGATCGACTCGTCGATGAAGAAGACATGGGCGGCTACTTCTCTACAAACAACCTGCTCTTGCGGGTAAGCCCGTTCCCCGTAGAGCCTCCGCTGTTCGATTTACGGTTTGGGCTGACCGGCGGCTCGGATCATCACCTGGGGGCCAGAATGCGAGCGTCGGGGCGAAAGATCTCCTACGCCCCGAAAGCCTTCGCCGATGAAACGGTTCTGCCAGAGCGGGTCAACGGCAAAGCTGCGGTCAAGCGAATTCTGCGATACGGCAATGTTCTCACCCGAGTGGACCTCGCCGTCGCGGAGGAGTTCAACGCCCCCACCCTTCCAATCCGAGCGAGGGCAGTTGCCGAGGGCGTGGCTCGATTCGCTTTCGGCGGGGTGCGCGGTATTCTCAGGAGCAAAGACGGCGTTCAGGGGGTGACCTCTGGACTACGGACCTCATGTATTGGCTTGGGCCAAATTTACGCGGCTGGCGGCGGCACGGTCGAAGAGTACCGACGGCAAGCAAAGAAGCAGTGAGCACCACCGACTCCCCCAACGACTCTGAGAACGCTCAAGCGCCGATTCCGCGCGTCTCGGTGTTCGTCTCGGTCTACAACGGCGACAAGTGGCTCGAAGAAGCCATGGATTCGATCTTTGCTCAAACCGAGACCGACTTTGAGGTCATTGTCGTAGACGACGGATCGACCGATGACACAAAGGCGATCCTCGCGAATTACGACGACCCTCGCCTTCGGATCATTACCAAACAGAACGAAGGTCTCGGAACTCCGCTGAACCCGCTGTTGCGCGAATGTCGGGGCAAGTACCTGCTCCGGGCAGATGCCGACGACATTTGCCTGCCGGAGCGAATGCGAATTCAAGCCGACTTTCTCGACGAGAACCCCGAGGTTGTCATCGTCGGGTCCCAACTGCGGCACTTCACCGAGAGCCGGGTCGGAGGTTCCTCCACCCTGCCGTTGACCAACAGCGAGATCGTTCAGGGAATGCGTCACAGCATTCACACCATTTCGCACCCGACCACGATGTGGCGTCGTTCCTTGCTCGACGACATCGAGGGCTACCTCTGGGATGGCGCAGGCGAGGACTGGAGCCTCCTTCTCGAATCGGCGCGTCACGGCCAACTCGCCAATGTGAACGAGGTGCTCTACCACCGCAGAATTCACGGCGCGAGCGCATCGTCGCAAGGCGCGCAAGGTGTCCTCGAAGGTTTCGCCTTCGCACGGAAGCGCTACGACAGTTACCTCGAAGGCGACCCGAACTACAGCCTCGAGAGATTCTTGTCCGAACGCAATGAAGGCCCAATAGCTCGTTTGAGCCTCGCCGCTCGCGTTCGCTCATCGTTGTGGCAACGCCGAGCTCAAGCGGAACGATTCGATGGAAACGACGCCCGCGCCGTCGGATTCCTCGGCCTGGCCGCGCTATTGAATCCCCGAGTCGCGGCAGGAGCGGTGTGGAAGTTCGGCCGCTCAGTGTCTTCGGATCGAGACAATGACTTTCGCAACGACGATTTTCAGAACGAAGAGCTTTCGGAGTCGTGGCATTCTTCCTTAGGGGAACTAAGCGAACCTGCGGCGGGGGGCAGCAGTGTGAGAGTCGCACAACTCGTATACGACTGCATCCCTGATGCAGGTTCGGATCCTGGCATCGGATGGCACGCCGTCGTTGCTGCTAGTGGCGCCGGATTTCACGTGCACGCGATCACGAAAGCATCGAACCGCTCCGAAATCGAAGCCGCCCCTCCACTACCCAACGTGCAATGGCATTTCATTGATGTCCCCGAGTCCGTCGGCCCTATGAGTACCGGGCGCACGGTAGGCGACACTGTTCACCTCTTCCGTTGGCTACGCGTCGCCCGAAAGCTTTGCTTGTCGCTCGCGTCACGAGGCGAAATCGAACTCACGAACTTCGTAACGTTTTCTGCGTTCTGGATGCCGGTTCCCCTCGCCGATTTGCCAGTCCCCCACGTCTTTGGACCGGTGGGCGGCGGCGAACGGGTGCCGAAACAGCTAAGTGGCAACTTCAGCGACAGAGCCTCGGCTGACTTTCGCCAATTCGTCCAGACCTCATTCACCCGAACACCTGAGTGGCAAGAGCTCGTCCTATCCCCCAAGACCACGGTGATCTCGGCTGGCCGTGCCACCACAGATCGACTCACCAAGCTGGGCGTGGACGTCTTTGAAACCGGCGCAACGGGTTGTCTCACCGACTCGCTCATCGAATCGTTGGACGACATCCAACCGATTAAGGAGCCGGGTACCACCTTGGTCGCATCGGGCCGACAACTGCGCTGGAAGGGCCACGACCTCGCCGTCGCTGCCATGCCCGCGGTGCTCAAGGAGTTCCCAAACGCTCGCTTGGAAATTCTTGGTTCAGGCCCCGAACACGACGCGCTCAAACAACAAGTGGTCGAACTCGGACTCAGCGACAACCAGATACTGTTTCGCACAAAAATCAGCCGAGAGGAAGAACGGCGTCGTATCGCTGGCGCGGATGCGTTTCTCTTCCCATCACGACGCGACACCGGCTCAACCCTCATCCCGTTGGTACAGATTCTCGGTGTACCGATCGTCGCCTTCGCCACCGGAGCAATTCCAGATTCGACCGGCGGCCACGCATCGCTAGCCGATATCGATGATCGCAGCGGACCTACAAACAGTCTCGCTAAGGCGATCATCGAGGGCTTACGAATGCCGGAATCGACGCTCGCTGCGGCTCGACAGCACGCCATCGACCGTCATGGCGAGGAAACAGCCCGTTCGGCGTTGACCCGTTGGTACAACCAGGCGATCTCCACAGCCTCGGTGTAGCAGGCGCTACACCGACGTTAACTCCGGCGCGAATAGGTGCATACTTAGGCCATTGGGCCCTGTCCGAAGGGGCCTCATGGATGAGGTACCTTCCAGGACCAGGAAGTACGATCGACGAACGATGCTTTACGAAATTCCGCAGTCGAGCCAAGAAGTTCCACGGCTAGAGGACTACATCGCCGCGATCCGCGAGCGCTGGGTAGTCATAGCCATTTGTGCCCTCCTCGGGCTACTAGCAGCCCTCGCGTTTGCCACAACGCGTACGGCGATGTTCGAGGCAGAGTCACGGGTGGTGATCAACCCGACGATCGCCAACGCTACGAACCAGAACCTGGTTGCACCGTCGCTTGAGCGTGAGCGCGAAGTGGCGTCGAGTATCGACGTGGTCAGCGCTGCCCTCGCATTGGGCGGCCTCACCGGCAACGCTCCCCAGATCGCTGAAGATCTCGAAGTCTCGTTCGTTAACGACTCCGACACGATTTCGATCGCCTACCAGCATGCAGATCCCGATCGCGCTGCTGATATCGCCAACCTCGTTGCCCAGGCCTATGTCGAGCGCCGCGAGAATGCGTCCGTTGCCATCTACACCACCCAAATCTCCGTACTGTCCTCCGACGCGGAAACCCTCGATGTCGCCATCGATGAACTCGGGGCAGAGCTCGGTCAGGCGCAGTCGGCTCGATCACGTGCAATCGCACTCGACTTCCAGGATCCGAGTCGCCAGGGCGCGATCGACACCGCACAGGAACAGATCAGCTTGTTAAACGCCGAACTCGGCGTGCTACGTAACGACATTTCCTCGGTGAACCGAGATCTGCGTGAATTCGAACGTTCACTGTCCACTCGACCGTTGACCGCCGAAGTACTGCAATCCGCGCTCACTCCTGAGGATCCATCGGGCATCGGCCGCAACCTACTCTCCGCAGCAGGCCTGATCCTCGGCGGAATCCTCGGCGCCGCAGTTGCATTCACCCTGCACCGCCTTGACCGCACCGCCAAGGGCGTCAACGAAGTCGAGGCAGCACTTGGAACCACCGTGCTCGGCTCGGTACCAAGTTTCGGCTTCGGCAACCGCCGAAGCTCGGTCATCATGCTCGGTTCTGCGAAGTCTCCTCGAATGCAACGTGTTCGAGAGTCCTATCGTCGACTCCGAGCCTCGCTGCGCTTCCTCCAGCAGACCCAAGACTACAAGAGCTTCATCGTCACCTCCGCTCGCCCGAGCGAAGGCAAGAGTTCAACGGCGGTCAACGTCGCGGTGGCCTCAGCGCAAGCTGGCAACTCGGTAGTAATCGTGTCTGCTGACCTGCGCCGCCCTCGCCAGGAATCGTTCCTCGGTGTGACCGCCAAGCGAGGCCTCTCGGACTACCTGCTCGATCGTTCGGTCACCGACATCATGACCGCGGTTCCAAATGTTCCCGGCCTGGTCCTCATCCCGTCAGGACCTCTTCCACCGAACCCTGGTGAGCTGCTCTCATCACCTGCGTTCAAGGAACTCATCACCGACCTCAGCGAGCAGTTCGACACCGTGATCGTCGATACCCCACCGGTTCTGAGCACCGCAGACGCAGCATCGTGCTCCCCATACGTCGACGGCGTACTCATCGTCGTGGACGGTCAAAGCACCGACACCAACGAGTTGTTGCGAGTACGGACCACGCTCGACCGAGCCGGCGGAAACGTCGTGGGTGCCATCTTGAACAAGGATCGATCCGACGACGGAATCTCGTGGCGCAAGGATCGGTACTCCTACGAGAAGGTCGCCAGTAAACGGTGACAGCAACGGGTTCCGTTCCAGCCCCGGGCCGTCTCGAGTTCGCTGCCATTTGGGTAGCGCTGTTCAGCCTGACCGCAGGTCTGCCTTGGGAATGGACGCAGGTATTGCGCCGTGGCGAGGTAACCGGTGGTTCGCCAATAATCGCGGTGTTCTTCATCGGGATTGCAGGTTTCCTGGCGCTGCAAATGAACGGGCGATGGCCACAGTTCTTTGCGATTCTCAGCCGAGAGCCTCTGCTGCCCTTGCTGCTCTTTTTAGCCTTCATCTCTTTCATTTGGTCGGGTGACCCAACAACGACTATTCGACGCTCCATCGCTCTGCTCGTCACCAGCTACATCGGCGTCCATCTCGCCATGAGATTCACCCAGTTTGAGATTCTCCGAATGCTCGCGACCATCTTCGGTGCGATCGTGGCAATCAATCTGGTGTGGATCATTTTCCTTCCACAGTTCAGCGGCCCGCCAAATTCCGCCGGCGCCACAGGGTTCGACAACCGCCTCACCGGCGTCTTCACCCAACCAAACCCGCTCGGACGTGTGATGGCCCTTGCATCGTTCACGATGCTCGCGGCATTCCGACTCGACCGGCGACGTCGTGCGTACTATCTCGCGGCAGGTGGGGCAGCGGTCGTCGTGCTGCTCTTGTCCCAATCACGTACTGCCTTGCTCACCGCAGGAACAACGTCGATCCTGCTCGTCGTCTTCTTGATTTTCCGAGCGCGCCGCACCCTCTTTGGCGCCGTTGCTATCTCGATGACCACCACCGTGGTTGGCACCATTGGCTTCATCGCGCTGAACCTCGGAAACCTCACCGCCGTACTCGATCGAGACATCACCCTCACCGGACGAGTACCTCTGTGGCAAGTACTGATCCCGATGGTTCAAGAAAACGCGCTTCTGGGACGCGGCTACGACGCGTTCTGGCTGGGATGGGGAAGCCCGGCTCAAGAGGTCTGGAACCAAGAACAGTGGCTCCCTCCCCATGGCCACAACGAGTTCCTCGACGTTGCGCTAACCCTCGGAGTCGGCGGATTGGCGATCTACGTCGCGCTACTCATCCGACGACCATCCGCGCCACTCGATACATCCGCGACATCCCGCATGTCTTTGGCCTGTGGCCACTCACCTACCTGGCCTTTTTCGTCTCCGCCACCGTTACGGAGTCGGGCGTGTTCGGCCGCGACATCAGCTGGGCGCTTCTTTGCACCGCAGTTGTGCTGGTGTCGGCAAAGAAGCGAGAGATCGACGACCCTGTCAAACCTGAGCTCGTCGAACCTTCTTCTCCACAACCGGTTCCCTAGTGTCAACCGATAGCGAGGGGCGTTCGCTTCTGCGAAACGTCACCGCCGCACTCGGCGGCGAGACCATTCAAGCTGGCCTCAGCGTCGTCATCTTCTTTGGCCTCTTCTTTCAGCTGAGCGACCAGGATTGGGGCCTGTACGTCGCAGCAACGACGACCGGGCTGATCTTGGGAACCCTGATGAACCTCGGTTCCCAGGAGCTGCTGGTACGAAACGTGTCCCGCGGCGCCTCACTGGATATCGAGTGGGGTCAAACGCTGCTCACCCAAATCATCGGCGCGGTTGTCGGTGTGCTTATCGGGCTGGCGGTTCGGCCCATCTTCTTCGAAGACCTCCCACTCAGAACCACGCTGATTCTGATGGTGCTCAACATCTCGTTCTTTTGGAAGGTTGAATCGACGGTTCGTATCGGACAAGCGGTCAAGCGGTTGAATATCGGCACTCGGGGACGCTTCTACTTTGCGCTCGGGCGCCTCGCCGCCGTTGGGGGGTTTGCGCTGAGCGGTTCCAGTGACGTCAACGTCTATGCACTCTTCGCACTACCGCTCACCGCAATCGGAACACTGGCAGCGCTCATCGCGACCAGCCGAGCTACCAATACCCAACCTCGCCTTGCCCTCCCCGACCGAGAACGCCTCATCCGGGGTCTCCCCTTCGTGGGTACGTCCGGGGCTCAAGACTTGCTGGCAGGATTCGATCGTCCGCTCCTCTCGGCCAACGGCTTCGTCGTCGAGACCGGTCAGTACGGAATTGCGGATCGCCTGCTGCGGATCTCAAGTATCCCGACCATGGCGTTGGTTCGGGCAACCTCAGCGGACTTCTTCCAGGTGGGCGAAGCACGGGACCATCGTTCCTTCGCCCTCGCCGTACGGTTCGCTCGGCCCGCTATTGCCTATGGGGTATTGGTTTCGGTCGCCGTCGCAATCGGTTCGCTGATCGTCCGCGGATTCGTTCCCGATCGCTTCGAACCAGTCCTGCCCATGTTGTTGTTGTTGAGTGCGCTCCCAGCGCTTCATGCCGCGCAGTTCTTTCCAGCCAACCTGCTAACGGGCACGGACCGACAAGGCACGCGGCTAGTGCTCTACTTGATCGCTGTCGTGATCAACATCTCGCTGAACCTGTTGTGGATCCCCACATTCAGCTGGCGAGGGGCGGCGGTGGCCACCTTGATCGCAGAAGCGACACTGGCTGTCATGTTGTGGCTCGTCGCGTGGCGAGTCACGAAGAACGCCGGCTAGTTCGTTTAGTGCGTGGTGGGGAAATGCGAGACCTGGAAGTCATCGAAGTCGATGTGCACATTCCAGTCCGGCGCCCAGGTGTAATCGTTCCCGCCGAAGAAGGTAGAGAAGAAGAGGCTCTCGATGTGTAGGTCTCCGGTGTCACGGAATCGCATGTCGTAGCGCTCGAACACCAGCCGGCCATCTTTCCATCCTTGGATGATGCCGTTGTTCTGACCGGGTGTATTGAGCTTGACCCGAGTCTCGACGGTGGACCAGCCACCGGAGTTCGAGAAGTTCGAGGTGTTCCACGGCATGCCATGACCGAACTGCTGTGGCTGATTCGGGTGGTACACGTAGGAAATCGGTGCGCCGTCTTCTACCCACATCATTCGAGTAGAGAATCCATTGTGACCGTTGGGCACACGCCCGCCGCTGTGGGCGCTTCCAGCGCTAAATCCGGGAAGCTTGCCGCCGCGCTGGAAATCAAAATGGTCAGAGAATCGCACCCGATACGAGACGTACAACTCGTCGTGCAACCCGATCGAGTTCTCAAAGTCGGTCATGAACGACGCACCGCCAGCGTGCGGCCCAACTGCGCCCTCGGGGAAGAACACCCGTAGGAACTGGTTCCCGTTCTCGCTGGCGATCGATGCCCGATCGGTCTCGGCCCAGCGAATAGCACCAAAGTCACGTTCTGCGTCCTGCAAGGTGTAGGACCCGTTGGAGTTCTGGGAGAAGTCCACCCGGAGCAACGGATTTCCACGGGCCGGTGCGGGTGCCGCTGTCGTGGGCGGCACCGTCGTGGTGGTCGTCGTAGTAGTCGTGGTGGTTCTCGGGACCGTCGTCGACGTGGTCGTTGTGGCACGGGGGGCCTGCACCGCTGCTCGGGGAGCAGCGGTGGTGGTCGTCGCGGGAGTTCGGCGAACGGGGGCTGATGTAGTGGTTGGCGCAACCACTTGGGGCGCCCGAGAAGGCGCTGCGGTCGTACTGGTGGTGCTCGTGTTTATCGTCGCTGTCTGTGTCGACCCAGAAGTATCGAGTTCGCCAACTTCGACAGATCCTTGGTCCGCAACGATGTCGGCGTCCGTGTCAGCTTCGGAGGGCGAAGTGGCCTGATTGTTGATGTCCGCGGAATCCGAGCCAGGTGTTTGGCGATCGGGCACTTCGAGAACGTCAGCGGGATTGGCGGAGGCGATGCCGGTTTCGGAGTCGTTCGCTTGGTCGAAGATGAAGCTTCCCGATGCCGAACGGGTGGCCTCGGTGATCACTTCGTCGGGCCCGGCCAGGAGGCGCGTGAGCGGAGACTGGTCCTGAGCAACGCCCGCGGCGACAAGGGTCGCCGAGGTCAGTACCATTGACATCACGAGAGCAGCTGCTCTCAGTGACTTTGATGCGGCGGGCATGAGGCGAACTCTATATGACGGCGTCATGAAAATGTCATCTTTTGTCCATTCATTTCGTCAGGGAATCAGATAATTCGTTTTCGACCATGACGAACAGATGACGAGAAACCACATTTAATGCCAACCCTAGCCCCAAATACTACGAAGAGTGGCTCTGCCGTTCGGCGTCTAATCCGAAGGTCGTTGCCTCTGTGGGTGATATTCGTCGTTCTGCTCGCTGCCTGCGCTGAACCGTCGTTCGAAGGAGTGGACCTCGCACCCGAAGGGTCTGAACTCGGCGTCCCGTCGCTCCCACCTGCCGACGACGCTGTCTCCCGCGACGCGGGAAGCGCATCAGAGGTTGCTTCCGGTGACGACGCGGAGGCCTCGAATCTCTCGGCTGAGCCCGACGATGCCGCCACCTCGACGACGAGCACCGTTCCCCCACCAAATCCGGCGGACCTCGGCCGGGTTCCAACCGAGGGCGTCTTCTACGTCAGCCCCGACGGCAATGATCGAGACGATGGCGATGTTCCCTCTCGAGCATTTGGCACCATCAACTTTGCTGCGTCGCAACTCCAACCCGGCGATCAACTGTTCCTCCTCGACGGCGTATTCGTCGAGGAGTTCCGGCCTGACACCGCAGTCATGATCACCGTCAAGGGAACCGCGGATGCATGGATCCGAATCGGTGCCTTCCCAGGACATTCACCGATCGTTGCCGGCCCCGAACGCAACTCCTTCAAATTGGAGGGTGCCGAATATGTCGAACTCTCCGGAATTGAAATGGAAGGGTCGGGCACCAACCTGCTCGGCGCTGGGGTTCACGTGGAGAACCCGTCACACCACATCCGGATCGTGAACAATGTGGTCCACGGCTTCCCCGCTGGCGGCATCAACATCACCGGCAGCTCCCACATCACCATCGCGGGCAACGAAGTCTTCGAAAATGCCAACTTCCACGACGGTCAACACAGTGGCATCTCCATCTGGCGACCGCAGAACCTCGGAATACCCGACGATGAAGCGGGCTACAGCTTCTACGTGCTCGGCAACACCGTGTACGACAACCGCAACACGGTCCCCGGCGAAGGCGGAATCACCGATGGAAACTGCATCATCTTGGACCAGACAAATATCACCGGATACGACGGCCGCACGTTGATTGCAAACAATGTGTGCTTCGGCAATGGCGGGCGCGGCGTCAACATTCATCAATCCACCAAAGCCGACGTGGTCAACAACACGGTCTTCCAAAACCTCGAGTCGCTCGATTTGGAAGGAACCAACGGCGAACTCATGGCCTATGAGGCCGACGACGTCCGTTTCGTAAACAACCTCACGATGCCCAACGCAGGCGAACTCGCTGCGGTGGCTTCGCGTAGCGACAACATCATCTTCGTGGACAACCTTTTCGTTGCCGATGAGGACCCCGATGTCGGCAGTGAAAACTCCCTGCTCGCAACTGAACTTCTTGAGTCGGTCGTGACAACAGCGAGCACGGACCCACTCATCGCCGACTTTACGCTCGCCCCTCAGTCGCCCGCTATCGACGCCGGTCGCTCTGACTTCGCTGGCCTCTTGGGCGTAGATCGGCTAAATGCCGAGCGTCTGATCGGGACCGGCGTGGACGTCGGAGCCCTCGAGAGTCCCAATCCATAGCCAAAGACCGCCTTTTGGAAGGAGTAGGCCATTGCGCTCATTGTGGCGAGAAACCACGAGCGGTGTGGATATCTCTGCCAAAAGATCGGATAATGGTAGTTGGAACGGAACACTGGTACGTCCCAAACGTATGGGTGTCCCCGGACCAAAACGGCGGCTTTGATGACAAGTAATCAGGAGAACACATGTCAGTGATCGTCGTGACCGGTTCCGGAGGCCTTATCGGGTCTCAGGCAGTCACCCACTTCGCCTCCGAAGCCGACGTCATCGTCGGTATCGACAACAACATGCGCGCGGAGTTTTTTGGACCCGAAGCATCGACCGATTGGGTAGTAAACGACCTGTCGTCGCAGTATGACAACTACCGCCATGTCGCCGCAGACATCCGCGATGCCGACGCGATGGGTGCCCTCTTTGCCGAATACGGCACCGACATCTCCCTCGTCGTGCATACCGCTGCCCAGCCATCACACGATTGGGCTGCTCGCGATCCACACACCGACTTCAGTGTGAACGCCAATGGCACGCTGAATCTCCTCGAGGCCACCCGTCAACACGCTCCCGATGCCGTGTTCATCTTCACCTCGACAAACAAGGTGTATGGCGATACGCCAAACAACTTGCCGCTTATCGAACAAGAGACCCGCTGGGAACTCGATCCTGCACACCCATGGGCCGAGCACGGTATCCCCGAGGAAATGTCGGTCGATCAGTCAACCCACAGCCTCTTCGGCGCTTCCAAACTCGCCGCGGACGCGCTCGTCCAGGAATATGGCCGCTACTTCGACATGAAGACCGCTGCGTTTCGCGGTGGCTGCCTCACCGGCCCTGACCATTCAGGCGCCGAACTCCATGGCTTCCTGGCCTACCTGGTGAAGTGCACCGTCATTGGACGCCCCTACACCGTGTTTGGGTACAAGGCGAAGCAGGTTCGAGACAACATCCATGCCTCCGACCTGATCAGCGCTTTCGATCACTTCTACCGTGCGCCGCGTGTGGCCGAGGTCTACAACATCGGTGGCGGCCGGGCCATCAACTGCTCGATGCTCGAAGCCATCGACATTGCTCAAGATCTTTCCGGCAACACCCTCGAGTGGACCTACTCCGACGAGAATCGCATTGGCGACCACATGTGGTACGTCAGCGACATCCGCCGATTCCAAGGCCACTATCCAGAGTGGAAGTTCACCTACGACCTGAAGGCAATCATCGCCGAGATCCACGACAAGATGGCCGAGCGGTGGCTCTCGGAGAGTGCAGACTCATGAGCGACATAGGCCAAGGCCTGCAAACCCCCCGGGTCGATATCTTCGGAATCAACCTTTCGGTGACCACCTACGACGATGCGACCGAACAAATCATCGACGCAGCGAAGAACAAGCAATCCTTCGCGATGAGCGCGCTCGCAACACACGGGCTTATGGAAGCCGTGTACGACGACGACTTCGCTGAGGTGGTTAACGGGCTCGACCTCGTAACCCCCGATGGCCAACCGGTTCGGTGGGCCATGAACCTCTTGCACGATGCCGGTCTCACCGACCGGGTCTACGGTCCGGATCTGACCTGGAAGGTCTGCGGCGCTGCTGCAGACGCCGGTGTTGGGATCTATTTGTTCGGTTCCACACCAGAGACCTGCGATGCATTCGTAAAGGCAATCCTCGACGAGTGGCCCCACGCGGTGATCAGCGATGTGCAACCGGACCGGTTCCGCGACGCGACGCCCGAAGAGGACGAAGCCGACATTGCTCGCATGAACGCGTCAGGCGCAGGAGTGTTCCTCGTCGGCCGCGGCTGCCCACGTCAAGAGCGTTGGGTCGGCGCCCACAAGGGCAAGGTCAATGGCGCGATGATGGCAGTAGGCGCAGCGTTTGATTATCACGCTGGCGAACTACGCAAGCCTCCGGCTGCCCTCCAACGGGTCGGCCTCGAATGGGCCTGGCGCCTCGCGCTCGAACCACGTCGTCTGTTCAAACGCTACGCCGTGACCAACAGCCAATATGTCATGCATCTCGCCAAAGCCCTGCTCAAGCAGCGCACGCCGGGCGCCCTCGGCTCGAAGTAGTCCGGCCGGCCAGACGCCTGGCCGCTTAGCCAGACCCGACTAGCCCAACTAGCGAGGCTCTGATACCGGCGCGGGCCGGCCCCGACGGTCGAGGAATCCAATAGCGGTCGCTATCGCCCTGGGATCGTGGCGGAGGTGGTGGCGAGCGCCGTCGATGATGCGCAACTCGGCCGATCCATGAGCATCCGCGATGGCCCGAGCATCGAGCGCGGGCACCGCATCGTCGTTGCCGCCGTGAAGCACCATTAGCTTCTTGTCGCCTTCGGCCATCTTGGCCGCTGAGCTCACGGTCGACATGCCCTGGAGCTCCTTGGCCCAATGCGAGAAGTCCCCGGGGAAATTCGGATCGCTGATCGCCCCACACCGGCGAGCGTGAGACAACAGCTCACGGGGCCGCGAGGCCCAATCTTGGAAGTCTGCCGGGGCAGCGAAGGCGATGACTCCGATGACATCGTCACGCTCAGCAGCTAACGAAACCGAAATTGCGCCACCGGTTCCAAATCCCATAAGCCATAGGCTCCCGTCGAAACCCGGCACCTCTTTAATGCGATCGAGGGCCGCTTCGAGATCCGCACGCCATCCGTTTAGCGAGAAGTGTCCGTCGGAGTTCGACAGCCCTCGGAATGCGACCGTCAGAGCGATCAGGCGGGCGTCTGTGGCGAGCCGCTCTACCAAGCCGGGGAATGTACGAAAGGAGTTCGCTCCGCCGCCAGCAGCGGCAGGAAACCCCGGTGCGACGACAATCCCGGGGCGGCCGTTACCGGGCAACTGCGCAGGGATGGCCAAGTGTGCATCGAGCGTGCCCACCGGACCATGGATTGCAATTCGTTCAACCGACGCGGGACTCAACGCACCCTCCCTGGACCATGTTCCCTACACCGTGCTCCCTACACCCTGCCCTACACCCCTGCTCACGCGAGGCGATAGCCCCGGTTACGGGCTTCGGCGAGGGTGTCGGGGCCAAAGGTTGCGACCTTTTCGCTGGCCACCAGCGCCTCGATGACATCCTCGGGGTAGTCGGTGTCGAGGTCATAGACCTTCTGGGTCCGCTTATCGCCGATGAAACGGAACTCACGGTATGGCTTCGGGCGTTGCATCGCCTCATCATAGAGCCCTCAAAAAGAGTTGAAGGGGAGGGCAGTTGCCCTCCCCTTCGCGCTGCATACGCAGCTCGTATTCGCTGGAGAAACCGAACGACCTTGTCACAGCACTTTCGCGGCGACGGCCGGGTGGAACGACGTCCGACGGTTACATGTTCGGCGGTGTCTGACACTGTCTGTAGTACAGGCAGCGAGTCAACTCTCGCCAGTGGTCCAGCGGGCCCGACCTAACGGTCAGACACCTCCAAGGTTCCTAAATCATTATCGTTGATTGGGACCACCTCCTCTCTTTGGTGATCTCACTGTACCTCATCACCGACCGCTCCGATATCGCGGAGGTAGTTCACGAATGCGTCGACGATCACGGTGATGTGGACGCTGTCGAGGTCCGGGCGATCCTCGACCCCGCGTGCGACCGCGTAGTCGACCACGCCAATTTCATCGACGACGACTTGGTCCTCTTCCATCACCCAATCCCCGCCCAGCTCTTCGCCGAAGTCACTGACCAACCCGAGGCGGTCGAACCAATCCAGCACCCACCGAATCACCTCGTCGACATCGGTGTGGCTGACTACGGCACTGACTTCGAAGGGGATGGACTCGGCGACTACCTCGACGGCGTCCTCGATCTCCAGCAGCGCCGGAGCCATGGTTCCTTCAAGTTCGACGGAGACCCGAGCGACCGCAAACACGGCGATGCCAACTACGAGAACCAGACCGACGATGACGGCGAGCCAAATCACTCGCCCACCCTAACGATGCACAGGCGAGGAGACGATCGCGATTTGAGCGTTATGTGTGACTAGCCCTCAGATGAGAGTCGGCTGCGAATAGCTGCATCCTGGGCAGCTTCCATGCTCGCGACATCGTTCAGGTTGATGTAGTCACCCTCGAGGTCGAACGCGCCCACGGTTTGACCGTTTCGGATGAGGTCGTCGACGAAGGTAACGAAGTCGAGCGATGAGCGTCCGCCCTCGAATGCC
Organism: uncultured Acidimicrobiales bacterium; assembly: GCA_964612655.1. Taxonomy (GTDB): domain Bacteria; phylum Actinomycetota; class Acidimicrobiia; order Acidimicrobiales; family SHLQ01; genus SHLQ01. Next base: position 19,357 of record CAZTDG010000024.1, read on the forward strand.
GCTTCGAGTTCGGCCATGACATCGGCTTGGACGACAAAGGTTGCCATGCCAAGTAGGTCGTTCGGGGTCGAAACCGGGTTCTCCACCAAGCGAATGATCCGAGAGCCGTCGCGCTCCACCGAGAAGTTCTTCTTGATGAGTTCGGGGTTGTCCACTGACTTCACGGGCACGACAACACTGAACTCGCCGTCGATCTTGGTGATGTCGCCCAGGTTGCTGTCGAGGTAGAACTCGTCAGCGAGCATGACGACACCGAGGCGTCCGGCCATATACGGCTTAGCGAGAAGCACCGACCAGGCCCATCCCTTGTCGAGATGCTGATTCTCGACATAGGTCAGGCGAACGCCGTGATCGGATCCGTCGCCGAAGAACGCGGTGATGGTCTCGGCCATGTAGCCGAGCACGATGACGATCTCTTCGATGCCCATCTCGTCGCGCATTAGCTCGATGTGGCGTTGAATGTTGGGCTTGCCGTCGATGAGGAACATGCCCTTGTGCAATTCGTAGGTGTATGGCCTAGCTCGAATACCGCTCCCGGCCGCTGGAATGATCCCGATCATCTGATCCGACACGTGGTTCCCCTTACAAATCTTGTTCGTTGTAGAAGTCTCTTGCGAGACGCTGCCAATCCGAGATGGATGACAGCTCGTTGCGCCCGGCCATGATGGCCTTGCTCAACTGGAGGTTGGCGATTTCGAGTTCCGAGCGCCGATCGACATCTTCGATATCTCGGACGTCGGCAACACCGGCGATTCCCAGTGTGCGTCGTGCCATCGAGCATGCGCAAAAGCCTGCGGATTCTCGAAGAAGGTCGAGCATGAACCGCTGTGTGAGCTGGTCGAATTCATCATCGGACAGCAGCCCGTCGATCAACATGGTCGACGTTTTCGTGTCTCGCCACAGCGCGAGGAATCGCTCTTCAAAGGTATTCCAGATCACGCCGATTTGGTCGATCAACCATTCCCGGTAGTCCGCCCCACCCTCACGCTCGAAGTGCGCGGTCGTGGCGAGCAAGAAGTTGGAGATGACCTTGCCCACATCGAACCCGATCGGCCCGAAGTACGCGAACTCCATGTCGATTACATAGCTCTCGTCTTGGTTCACCATCAACGAGCCGGTGTGAAGGTCGGCGTGGAGCAAGGCGTCGGTCTTGGCGACGAACAGATCCTTGAACGTGAGCACGTCGAGCTTGTAGTTCGTATCGGTGTGGATATTCGCCTTGGCCCACTCGTCGGTGGCTGGGTTCGAGTAGTTCGACTCGTGTTCCATATAGGGGAACGTGAAGATGAACTCTTCGGTGAGCTTGCAGAGCTCGTCGTTCAAGGTGAACTTGTCCATCAGCGCGCGACGGTCTTCGCTGGTCATCGACCATGCGCTGGTCTTGAACAGGGTCTCGGCCATGAAGATGGCGATGTGTTCAGCGACCTTGGGGTAGTAGACGCCATCGATCATCCCGCGTCGCAAGATGATGTGGTCGTCGAGACACTGCATGACGAGCGTGCTCATCTCTTCGTCTGCGTGAAAGATCGTCGGCACGAGATCGGGGACGACGTCGTTGTAGACCTGCAGTGCGCGAATCTCGTATTTCATACGGTCGCGGCTCAGCGGCCATTCCTCGCCGACCATGCGCAGGTACGGCACCGCTTGTTTAACAATCACCGACCGCGAAGCGTCGGTGCTGTTGGTGATGCGGTAGACGAAGTTGAGGTTTCCGTCGCCGATCTCGATGATGTCGATATCACCGGCCTCGATGGGTTGACCGCCCGAAAGCACGTCGAGAGCAGCCGGAATGCCGTTTAGGTAGGACGGCAAACTCTCACGATCGAGAATGCGGTACTCGGTATCGGTATCTGTCATTACTTGGCTTCTACACCTGAGGTGTTTGCGCCCGCCTTTTCGATCTCTTCGAGGATGACGTCGTGGACGTTGCCGTTCGATACCAACAGGTCGGTCTTTTGCAGGTTCCACGGTTGTCCGTTGAAGTCCGACACCGTTCCGCCAGCTTCGGCTGCGCACAACACGCCCGCAGCGACATCCCAGGGATCGATCGACAGGGTCGTAAAGGCGTCGACGCGCCCGGCGGCGACCATGTAGCACTCGATAGCCGCTGAGCCGATCTTGCGGAAGTCTTTGTTTTGCTTATGCAGCGCGTATTCGATTTCGGCGAACCGAGCATTGCTCTTCTCGCCGCCAGGACAACCAACGACATAGGTCTTGGCCAGTGCGTCGGTATCGGACACGTGCACGGGTCGTCCGTTGATGGTGCATCCGTGGTCTTTGCGTGCCACCACCATCTCTTCGATGTAGGGAGCAAAGATCACACCGGTGATCGGTTCGTTCTTGTACGCAAGAGCGATCGAGACCGCAAAGAACGGGTTGTGGTTCAAGAAGTTGCTGCTGCCATCGAGCGGATCAACGATCCAGGTGTAGTCGCTTCCACGATCGACGAGCCCGGTCTCCTCGGTGAGAAGGTTGTGCTCGGGGCAGCGATCGGTGAGATGGCCCATGATGATCTCATCGGCTTCGTGGTCGTTCGCGGAGGTGACCTCTTTGGAGAGGCTTCGGTTGCCGACCGACATGATGTCGGTGCCAAAGACCGATGCGTGATGGCTTCGAAAGTTACTCGCTAAGTGCTTGCCAGCAAGCGTCGCTGCTTCGACGGCAACATCGGCAAAATAGTGCATACCCCAACATCTCCTCATTGACCCTCAGTGGAGCCTCTACGCGATAGTACTCGCGCCGCTAATTCTATGGGTGAGTAGGGTTTCCTACAGCCACTGGGCCTTGTGACCTACAAGCCGATCTGGTCAGCCAGCAGCGCACGATGGTAGGTCGGGTTGCCAAAAAGCAATTCCGAGCTCTTTGCCCGCTTGAAGTACAGATGCGCCGGGTGCTCCCAGGTGAAGCCGATCCCACCGTGGATCTGGATGTTCTCCGATGCGGCACGGAAGAATGCCTCGGAGCAATAGCTCTTGGCCAAACTCGCCATCGCCGGCAACTCATCGTTGCTCTGCGCTGCACACCATGCGGCATAGTAAGCGGCCGACTTCGCAGACTCGACTTCGAGCAACATGTCCGCGCACTTGTGTTTGATGGCTTGGAACGATCCGATCGGACGACCGAACTGCTTGCGGTCTTTCGCGTATTCGACCGCCATTTCCATGGCGAGCTCCGCGCCGCCGACCTGTTCGGCTGCGAGCCCGACCGCGGCCCGCTCCAACATCGCGGAAAGTGTTGCCCATCCTTGTCCGTCGGTTCCGATCAACCGCCCGGGCGCGGCCGACAGTTCGATCTTGGCCTGGCGGCGAGTTTGATCCATCGTCGACAGTTGGGTTCGGGTCAGTCCGGCGGCATCGCCGTCGACCGCGAATAACGACACACCAGCGTCGGTCCGAGCAGCGACGAGTAACAAGCCGGCGATGTGGCCGTCGAGCACGTAGTGCTTAGCGCCATCGAGTTTCCACGCATCGCCGTCTTTGGTAGCGGTGGCGGTGACACCTGTTTCGTCCCAGAGGCTGTTCTCTTCGGTAAACGCGACCGTGGCAATCAGTTCACCGCTGGCGATGGCGGGGAGATACTCGCTCGCAGCGTCAGCATCGCCAGCATGCAAAAGCGCAGAGGTCGCCAAGACTGCCGTTGAAAAGAACGGCGCGCACAGCAGCGCTCGACCCATCTCTTCAAGGACGATTCCGAGTTCGACCCACCCAAAGCCTTGGCCGCCGTACTCCTCGGGAATGGCAAGCCCTTGAAGACCCATCTGTTCGGCCATCTGCGACCAGACAGCCTCGTCGTAGCCCGCCTCGGTCTCCATAACCGCTCGCACCTGCGCCTCCGGAGACTTCTCCTCCAAGAACTGACGAACAAACCCGCGTAGTTGCTCTTGTTCTTCGGTGAAGGCGAACTGCATGACCCGAACTTACTCGCCGGTTACTTAGTCTGCGAGCCCAATGGTCGGCGCCTGCTACGCTCGGGCGAAATCGGCTCCGGTAGTTCGCTATCAGGCCGTCGAGATCGTCGAGGAGAAGTTATGGTCGAGCGCCTTATCGGGGCCTTCAAAGGTGACGTCGCCACCTACGAAATCGTTGAGCACGATGAATCTGCAACGGTGCAAGCTGCGGTGGTGGTCGCTATCTCGGCCATCCTTGCTGGCATTGGTGGCGGCCTGGGCAACTCCATCACCGGTGGAAGCTCGTCGTTCGTGTCGATCTTCTTCGTAGGCGTGATATCGACGTTGCTGAGTTGGGTTGCACTCGCCGCGATTCTCAATTTCGTGGGCGTGCGTTTCTTCGGCGCTCAATCGACGTTGGGAGAGATGCTCCGGGTCACTGGATTCGCCGCTGTCGTCACCTGGTTGGCGATCATTCCCTTCCTCGGACTGTTCTCGTTGCTGTGGTATTTCTGGGTACTCTTCAAAGCGATTAGAGCTGGGCTCGATCTGCCGACAGCACCAACGGCGGTCGTGATCATCATCGGACTCGCAATTCGACTGGTCCTCCGCTTTATCTTCACCGCAATCTTCTAGAAGGCTTCAATGACATCTGTGCCCTATGACGACTACCGCGTTGACCCAGCTACCTTCGCTGGCCTCGACAGCATCGACCAAAACGCTGACGGCGGGTTCACCAAGGCCGACGCCAAACCCATCTTCAAGGCGCTCAACAAGCGGGTAGAAGAGCTTCAAGAGCATTTGTACGCGCACGGCAAAGAGAAGCTGCTCTTCGTGTTGCAGGCCACCGACACCGGGGGCAAGGACGGCACCATTCGGGCGGTCTTCGACAGGACCAACCCGCAGGGCGTCCACATCGCGTCGTTCAAGAAGCCCACGTCAGAAGAGTTGGCGCACGACTACCTGTGGCGCATCCATCAGCACACCCCCGCGGCGGGAAACATCACGATCTTCAACCGGAGTCACTACGAGGACGTCTTGGTGGTTCGCGTTCGTGACATCGTTCCCGAGCCCCGATGGCGCAAGCGCTACGAGCACATCCGCAACTTCGAGCAAATGCTCGCCGACGAGGGCACGACGATCGTCAAAATCTTCCTGCATATCTCCAAAGACCAGCAGCGTGAGCGCCTCCAAGCCCGTATCGACGAACCGGCCAAGCACTGGAAGTTCGAGTTCGGCGACCTCGAAGAGCGAAAGCTCTGGGACGACTATCAAGCAGCGTTTGGCGACATGGTGATGGAGACCTCCACCCCCGACGCGCCATGGTTCGTGGTGCCAGCGAATCGCAAGTGGTACCGCAACATCGTGATCAGCCAGATCCTGGTCGACACTTTGGAGAAGCTGGCCTCCGATGAGTTCCCGCCGAACCCTGAGCTCGAGGGCGTCGTCGTCGAGTAGCTAGAGCGCGGATCGGGTTTCGGGAACGCCCTGGAACCCAGCGTCGACCGCTAGAACTGCGCCCGCCGGCACACCCTGGCTGCGTGTCGGGTCGACTTCTCCCCCGTCGATGCTGGTGACGAAGATCGTCGACAGGTCGTTCCCACCAAACGCGGGCATGGTCGGCATGGCCACCGGTAGGTCGATGACGGTGTCGATGTCACCGTCGGGGGTGATCCGGGTCAGCGCCCACCCGTTAACCGATGCCGACCAGTAGCAGCCCTCGGCGTCGAGGCACGCGCCATCGGGCAAGCCTCGAGCGCCGCTGGCCCGGTAGTCGAAGAACACCCGCTTGTTTGAACGCTGACCGGTAGAGGCGTCGTAATCCCATACCCAGATGGTCGCCCGAAAGGTGTCCGCCCAATACATGCGCTCACGCTCCGGGTCGAAGACGAGCCCGTTGGGTATCCCGACTTCGCTTTCGAGGGTCTCCACCGAGCCGTCGAGGTCGACGCGGTAGAGCGAGCCCGTATATTCGTGATCATCTGGTTCGGGCCACATGGTTCCGACCACAAACCGGCCCTGCGGGTCACACCGGCCGTCATTTGCGCGGTTACCGAGGCTCGGGTCCTCGATCTCCAAAAGCGTTTCGACCGACCCGCTCGCCCAGTCGAGGTGCACGAGGCTGGTGTCCATGGCCACCGTGAGCACGCCGGTGGTCTGGCTGGGAGCGAACGAGCCCGGACGTCCCGGTAGATCCCTCCGATCGACAGCGCCGGTAAATGGATCGAAGCGGTGCATTCTCCGACCTTCGATGTCCTCCCAGTACAGCGCGGACTCATCGACACTCCATACCGGGCACTCCCCCAGGGTCGAGACGGTCGTCCCTATACGTTCGATCTGCACCACGGTTGTGAACCTATCGTGGCGAACGCTCCCGCCAAAAAGAAAGAACCGGCCCCTCGACA